>JAEEJJ010000075.1 GCA_016281805.1 Clostridiales bacterium | reverse complement strand
TATTCTCTGTTTTCGCAATCCATGCTCCTCCGTCAACAAAACAGAACGGTGTTCTGTCAACAGGTTTGCCGTTAAGGACGGCGTCGATGCGTTCTTTCGAAGTCATTGGTTTCATGTTTTTCTCCTTAATCAAAGCTTTTTATTTCAAAACAAAACCGTTATGTTTTGCTTTATATACCGGAACCGTTATCGCCCCAAAGCTGAAGCATTTTTTCAGTATTTGATGAATAAAGGACCGTGCTTCCCGCAGGAACAGACTCGACGATCCACGTGCTTGCTCCTATAACGCAGTTATCGCCTATGAAAGTTCTGCCTCCGAGTATTGTGGCATTCGCATAAATAATTACATTATTGCCGATATTGGGATGCCTTTTCAGTCTTTTGACTGGATTTCCGTCCTGATCTTTTTCAAAGCTCTTTGCGCCGAGAGTTACGCCCTGATAAAGCTTGACATTGCAGCCGATCACGGTAGTTTCTCCGATAACTATGCCGGTGCCGTGGTCAATGAAAAAATAGCTTCCGATAGATGCTCCGGGATGGATGTCTATTCCTGTCTTGCTGTGAGCGTATTCAGTCATTATTCTCGGAATAACGGGAACGTCCATTTCATAAAGACCGTGAGCTATTCTGTATACTGCTGTTGCAAAAAATCCCGGGTAGCAGGTAACTACCTCATCTCGTAATTCAGCCGCGGGATCGCCTTTATAAAGCGCCTCTATATCCGTAAGAAGGACTTCTTTCAGTTCAGGCAGACTTGCAATGTATTTTTTTGCGATTTCAGTGCCTGAAATGGCAGATTTTCTTCCTGTTAATGACAAAACCCTGTCTATCTGCTCGGCAAGCGATGAGGAGACGATCTCCGCAACCGACTTGTCGGAATGTGACGTCTGAGGAGTATAATGTCCGGGAAAGAGCAAAGCAAGAGTATCAAGCAATACTGCAAATATCTTTTTTTTATCGGGAAACATTTTATCGTTTTCAATGTGAATAAGCTTAGAGTTTCTGCCGATCTCATCAAGTTTGCACATTACTTTTTCAAAGTCTGTCATATCAGGTTCTCCGCCGAAAATAATAAGGGATAAAAATATCAGTCTGAAAACAGAGGCGTGGAATAATAGCGGTCACCGCTGTCAGGCAAAAGAGCAACGATATTTTTATTTTTGTTTTCCTGACGTTTTGCAACGGTTATTGCCGCATACAGCGCCGCACCTGAAGAAATACCGACGGAAATGCCTTCATTTTTTGCAAGAAGTTTTGATGTTTCAAAAGCATCCTGATTAGATATTTTAAGAACTTCATCAAATATTCTTGTATTCAGCACATCGGGAACAAACCCTGCCCCTATTCCCTGAATTTTATGTGCTCCCGATTTTCCTTCAGACAGTACCGGAGAATCTTCGGGTTCAACGGCTATGATCCGGACAGAGGGATTTTTTTCTTTAAGATATTCCCCTACTCCCGTAAGCGTTCCTCCTGTTCCGACGCCTGCGATAAAGACATCGACGTCTCCGTCTGTATCATTCCATATTTCTGGGCCTGTTGTGGCTTTATGGATTGCAGGATTTGCGGGATTTACAAATTGACCGGGGATAAATGCACCGGGAATTTCATGGGCGAGGTCTTCGGCTTTCTGAATTGCGCCTTTCATACCTTTTGCGCCTTCCGTAAGCACTACTTCAGCTCCGTATGCTTTAAGAATATTTCTTCTTTCAACGCTCATGGTTTCAGGCATCGTCAGAATAACGCGGTAACCTTTTGCGGCGCCGATCGCTGCAAGTCCGATACCGGTATTGCCCGACGTGGGCTCTATGATAACCGAACCTTTTTTCAGCAGTCCCTTATGTTCGGCATCTTCTATCATGGCTTTGGCGATACGGTCTTTAACGCTTCCGGACGGATTGAAGTATTCGAGTTTTGCGAAAATCTTTGCATCAAGACTGAGTTTTTTTTCAATATTAGTTATTTCGACAAGAGGTGTTTTGCCGATCAAGTCAAGTATACCCATATATATATTTTTCATTGTATTTCTCCCATAAAAGTTCAGATAGCCCGGAAACCGTTTTCGAGATCTGAGATAATATCATCGATATGTTCCGTGCCGACAGACAATCTGATTGTGTTTTGCCCGATATTTTGTTCTTCAAGCTCTTTTTCGTTAAGCTGCGAATGAGTTGTTGACGCAGGATGGATAACAAGGCTTTTTACATCGGCGACATTGGCGAGAAGAGAGAATATTTTAAGATTGTCAATAAATTTCCATGCTTCGTCACGTCCGCCGCGGATATCGAATGTGAAGATCGATCCGCCGCCGTTCGGGAAATATTTTTCATAAAGCGCATGGTCGGGATGGTCCGGAAGAGACGGATGATTGACTTTTTCCACCTTCGGATGCTTACTTAAAAATTCAACGACCTTTTTTGTGTTTTCGGCATGTCTTTCAAGACGAAGCGAAAGAGTTTCCACGCCCTGCAAAAGCAGAAATGCGTTAAACGGCGATATTGCTGCACCAGTATCACGTAAGAGAATGGCTCTGATGAAAGTGACAAAAGCTGCCGGTCCGACTGCATCGTAAAAAGAAACGCCGTGATAGCTTGGATTAGGTTCTGATATATTGGGATATTTGCCGCTGTCTTTCCAGTTAAACTTTCCCGACTCAACAATAATGCCGCCCAGGGTCGTTCCGTGACCGCCTATAAATTTCGTGGCGGAATGAACGACTATATCCGCGCCGTGTTCAATAGGTCTGATAAGATACGGGGTTCCGAACGTATTGTCGATGACAACGGGAATTCCGTGCCTGTGTGCTATTTCGGAAACGGCGTCTATATCCGGGATATCGCTGTTCGGGTTGCCGAGCGTTTCAAGAAAGATCGCCCTCGTATCGTTGCTGATCGCAGCTTCGACTTCTTTGAGGTCGTGAATATCGACAAATGTTGTTTTGATCCCGTATTGCGGCAACGTATGTTCAAGCAGGTTATAGGTTCCGCCGTATATGGTTTTCTGTGCAACGATATGACCGCCGTTTGCTGCAAGGGCTTCTATTGTATAAGTAATTGCCGCAGCGCCGGAAGCAAGTGCAAGCGCAGCGCTTCCTCCTTCAAGCGCAGCTATCCTCTTTTCAAGAACTTCCTGCGTGGAATTTGTTAGTCTGCCGTATATATTGCCGGCATCGGCAAGACCGAAACGGTCTGCGGCATGCTTGCTGTTATGAAAAACGTATGACGTTGTCTGATAAATGGGAACAGCGCGCGCATCTGTTGCGGGGTCGGCATTTTCCTGACCGACGTGAAGCTGTAATGTTTCAAATTTATATTTATTCATTGTAAATTCCTCTTATTAACTTGATTTCAATATGTTCAAATATAGCATAAAAACCCGGCAACCTGACAATAGCTCCCGGGCATTGAAATACGCAAGGCAAAACGCATTAACGAAATTTTATATCGAGGCGAAATTGCATGCCGGAATATGTCTCGATACAGCAGCCTGCCCGGGAGCACAACCTTCGACAACACATGAAGTTATTACTGAATATGATACCGTAAAACATCTTTTTCGCCTCCGTTTTAGTAATTTGCGGTCATTATAACATCATTCGCCTATTATGTCAATAGGTTCATAGAAATGTCATATTTTATTTCCTGTTCTTTTTTGATAGTCTTCCAGTGCAGACTGAATTGCCTCTTCGGCAAGTACGCTGCAATGCATTTTGTATGCGGGAAGTCCGTCAAGTGCCTCGGCAACTGCCTTGTTTGTAAGCTGCTTTACTTCACTTACTGGTTTGCCTTTTATGAGCTCGGTTGCCATAGAGCTTGAGGCTATGGCGCTGCCGCAGCCGAATGTTTCGAATTTCACGTCTTGAACAACGCCGTCTTCTATTTTCAGATACATTTTCATTATGTCTCCGCATTTGGCGTTTCCAACCTCTCCGATACCGTTTGCATCTTCAAGTATGCCGACATTGCGCGGATTGCGGAAATGATCCATTACTTTTTCACTGTATAATGCCATAAAAAATACCTCCTTACAGAATAAACTCTTTTTTGCCTGAAACAAGATCTCTCCAGATCGGAGAAAAGCCTCGCAGATATTCAACTACTTCTTTTACGGAAGCGACGATGTAAGCAACGTCATCATCTGTGACTGTATCATCTATGCTGAGCCTCAAAGAACCGTGAGCAACATCGTGGACCCTGCCGATAGCAAGAAGGACATGGCTCGGATCGAGCGAACCGGACGTACACGCTGAACCTGATGACGCACATATTCCTCTGTCGTCAAGAAGTAAAAGCAACGCTTCCCCTTCTATGCCCTCGAAACAGAAGCTGACATTTCCCGGAAGCCTGTTTTCCGGGTCGCCGTTAAGAGATGAATGCGGGATTTCGGATATACCTTTAATAAGCCTGTTTCTCATTAAAATGAGAGATTCCGTTTTTTCTGCTATTTTTCCGGTCGATTCCTTCAACGCCTCTGCCATAGCGGCTATTGCCGGAACATTTTCCGTACCGGCTCTTTTTCCCCGCTCCTGAGCTCCGCCCTCTATGAGAGAGGAAAGCTTTATTCCTTTTTTCGCATAAAGAAAACCGACACCTTTCGGTCCGTGAAATTTGTGTGCGGAAGCGGAAAGCATATCTATATTATCCCCGGTAACATCAATGGGAATATGCCCGACTGCCTGAACAGCATCAGTATGAAACGGAATACCTCTTTTTTTACAAATCGCGCCTATCTCTTTGATCGGCTGAATCGTTCCGATCTCATTATTTGCATACATTACAGAAACAAGACACGTGTCATCCCTTATCGCCGCCTCAACATCTTCCGCTTTAACGATTCCGTTTGAATGAACATCAAGAAGTGTGATCTCGAAGCCTTCTTTTTTCAGTTTTTCAAGCGTATGAAGGACCGCATGATGCTCGAATGCAGTAGATACGATGTGCTTTTTCCCTGCCTTCTTCCCTGTCTGGGCCGCTGACAAGATCGCCTGATTATCAGATTCGCTCCCGCCGGAAGTAAAATATACTTCTCCGGGCTGTGCGTTGATCAAAGAAGCGATATCACGTCTCGCCTGTTCGAGTGCTTCCTTCGCATTCTGACCGTGTGTATACAGACTTGAGGGATTGCCCCAGAATTTTTCGTTAAATGAAACCAATGTTTCGAGAGCTCTCCTGCTCATTTTTGTTGTTGCCGCATTATCTGCGTAGATCATAAAAATAACGCTCCATTTTGAGATTATGCCATATTATACACCTATTCACCTATTTTGTCAATAGGTAAAAAAATTTTTTTTCCTCTTGACTTACCTATTCACCTTGTGGTATAATAGACAATAAACACAGGAGGCGAGTTTCATGATTTCAACAAGAGGAAGATATGCGATCAGAGTTATGCTTGACATTGCCGAAAACGGCGACGGACATTTCATTCCGTTAAAAGATATAGCCGAAAGGCAGGAAATATCAAAAAAATATCTTGAAATAATAGTTAAAGACATGGTTTTTGGTGGATTGGTCGAGGCGGCAAGCGGAAAAGGCGGAGGTTACAGACTTCGCAGAAAGCCGGAAGAGTATACCGTTGGAGAAATTCTGGAAATCACGGAAGGACCGATGTATTCGGTTGCGTGTCTTGCTTCAGGGACAAATGACTGTTCCAGAAAAGAAATCTGTCAGACTCTCCCGATGTGGACGGAATTCGATAAAATGGTGCACGATTTCTTTTACGGCAAAAAGCTGAGCGACCTTATGACAAAACAGTGATTTTTAAGAAATACAAAACAGTCCCTTTCGCATATAACGGAAAGGGACTGTTGTTTATGTAAACCGATATATGCCTCGTCTATTCGATATCGGGGTATCGCTTCGTTTTTTGCAGCGCAATTTACGATTTTGAGGAGATATCCTCTTTTTTTAACGTCGGAATAAGCCACCGCTTACTGTATTTTACCGATATCCCGCCTGTCACGGACGAAATCAGCGCACCAAACATATCTACCGCAATATCTTTCATAGTATCGGTAAGAGCATCGTGACCTGAAAGTATATCGCCGCTTGCGGTAATGAATTTCTGCATATTCAGCCCGAAAAGTCCGTCTCCCGCATATTCATATAACTCCCATAATGCTCCGATCGTTATCGAAAAAGCGAAAGCGAACAGCGATACAAAAAACGGAGATAAGCGAAATACGAGATTTTCATCGCGATTAAGAATCGTAATGACCATTACAGCAAAAAAGCCCGTCATCATGCTGCTGAAAAGATGCAGAAAATCATCCCAATGCGGAACAAGATAGTAAAAGCTTCGAACTTCACCGAGAAAAATTGCGCAATACAGGAAGAGAATATACAGACCGTACAGCAGTCCGGGAATCTCGAATTTAAACTGTCTTGAAATAATTGAAGGAATATGGATCACAAAAATTCCGAGAACACATTCAAGCAGCATAAGAACATAATCCGCTCTCGAATGAAGCCCTGCAGATATTTCAGGCTCTGCTACAGTGATTATTCTGAACACAAGGTAGCCGATCGGCAGAATAAAACTCAGTAAAACAATATAGTAAAGCGATTTAGGAAGCACTCCTTTTATTTTCTCTTTTCTCATATATATTCCCCGTAACCCAAAAATAAATATTTGGATAATACCATAAAAAAATAAACTAAAAATGAACAATCTTAGATTTTTTCGGCAATTTCTACAAAAATCATACATATGAAGAACGTATTTTTCTACATTGAAAAATCCAATTAATATTGACAATTTTAAAAAGATGATTTATAATTAAATCAGCATTATATACAAATTTTTCGCACAAAATAGTCTATAAACTGTGAAAGGAACTTTGCTATGAGAAAAATAATATCGCTGATGATTGCTGCCATAATGGTTTTTGCGCTTTGCTCATGCGGACAGAGTGCCGAAGAGGAGACTATTCCTGAATATGAGCTCGAAGTCGGTGCAATCGACTACAGAGGAGCAGAATTCTCGTTTGCGCAAAGAAATGAAGAACATTCAACTGGCGAAGATTATTTCGGATATGTTGTAAATACTGAATTTGCCGATCTTGCAATGAGAAGGATAAAAGAGGTTGAAAGCAAATACAATGTTAAAATTTCCGTAGACTCATCAGGTTCGGATATTACAAATCTGATCGTTTCGATGTCTTTAAGCGGAATGGTTCCTTATGACGCGCTCCAGGCACAGTCAAGCACTAACGCCGGTCTTGCAAGGGCAGGTTATTTATATGATCTTACGGTTCTCGGAGACGTGATCAACTATCTGGATGCGAATAAATGGGGCATGAAGGAAGATCTTAAACCGATATGCTGGAACGGTGGACTTTACGGTGTAATTCCCGCCGCATGGCCTATGCTGAAATACCGTTCAATAGACGGTGCAATGGTTGTAAACGAAAACATTATAAGTCGTCTCAGTCAGACAGACCCGAGAGAATTTGTTGAGGCAGACGACTGGACATGGCGGAAGCTTGAAGAGCTTATGCCCATATATACGCATGTAAACGATTTCGGCGACGAGGTAAAGGCACTTCAGACAACCGTTCACTGGCTCTTCAGAACAATTCATACAACAAACGGTGAGCCGCCGGTAATTAAAGACGAAAAAGGCGAATTTCAACTTGGACTGCATTCCCCTATCACTTTTGAAGCGATGCAGACAGCATGGAACTGGACATTCGGAGAGTATTCCACTTATGTAAATATAGATCTCGCCAACAACTGGACAAATATGCTTCAGAATTTTCTTGACGGCAAATCCGTTCTCACCCTTATGAACGGCACGGATCTTTGCGGCGGAGAAAACTCCATAGCATTCAACATGGATAATTTCGGCATTGTACCGTTTCCCCATGGTCCGAACGGTTCTTTAAAAAATACAGGTTCAACAATTACAACAACAAGATTTACAACAAGTATTCCCGCGTTCTGCAAAGAACCGGTCATGTCTGCAGTGATACTTGACGCCATATATGAACCGCTGCCCGGATACGAGACGGAAGACGATACGATTGAATATATGAGAAAACAGTATTTCTTCGACGACAGAGATGTTTATAACTTTGTTGAAATGTATAAAACCATTCTTTATAACTACAGACATGAAGGCATAACGGATGTTTACATAAATATAAGAGACAACAAGACTATGCAGGAAAGTCTTGACTCTATCGCTGACGCAGATGAGGCAAACAGAATAAAATATATTGTTAATATGGAATCTACCGCAGAAGAGATATTCGGCTGAAATAGGATAATTCTTATAAAATCCGGATAATTCCCGATGATCAAAGGAGCTAACATATGAAATACAATATAGTTTTCAGGATATTTATCTGCTTTATTATTACTATATTTGTTTGTTCCTGTTCAGGCATTACCGAGGTATTTGATGAGGATTTCACGGATGTTTCAGATGAAAACATCGATCTTAACGGAGAGGTTATAACATACAACGCATCTTACGGCGACAATACCGTTCTCGGCTACGAGATCGGAACGGAGTTTTCAGATCTTGCAAAAAAGAGGATAAGCGATACGGAAAATAAGCTTAACTGCAAACTGAACATCGTTTACGGCGGAGAAAGCTTTTCCTCTCTGATCTCAACGACGTTTGCCGGAACTTATCTTTGTGATATTCTCTGCGGAAACTCAAACAATGCGGTAGGTGCAATAAGAGCAGGAGTTCTTACAGGGATCAAATCGCTTGGCGGGATAATAGATTATAATGATTTTGAAAGATGGGGCAATAAAAATCAGCTTCTTGCATTATGCTATGAAGATGATCTTTACGGAGTATTTCCGGCCGCGTGGCCGCTTTTGACTCAGATGTCGTTTGGATATCCGCTTGCAATCAATGAGGATATCGTTGCGCAATTATCGCTTACAAGTCCGAGAGAATATGTTGAAACAAAAACATGGACATGGGAAGCATTCAGAAAGTTTATTGAAGATTCTACCGTGATCGAAAGCGGAAACGTAAGCATTTACGGCTTTTCCACAACGGACAGTGCTTTTGTGGAAATGTTTGTGAGAACAAACGGAGACCGCATGGTTGGCAGAGACAACAGCGGGAAATATGTTTTCGGTTTTTCATCGGACAGTGCGATCCAGGCTATGGAAGAGGCAAGAGATATTCTGAAAGGCAGCCTTTCGTATGCTGTATACACGGCTCTGCCCATTCCGACAGTTGAAAAATTCGATAACGGTGAAGCTGCAATGTGCTGCACGCCGTATATCTTCGGAGCAGATGACTACGCTGTTTCAAAAGCTCTGAAAAATTACAGTATCCTTCAGTTTCCATACGGGCCGAACGCTGAACCGGGATATGCATGCGGTGTTTTTTCCGGTTACGGTATATGCATAACGATCCCGATACTCTCTCATGACCCGGAAACTGCCGCGACAGTATTGAACGAATTATACAGTCCCCTCCCCGGATTTGAAACAACGGATAAGATAAAAGAGCATATGTCACGCTATTATTTCTTTGATAAAACAGACTGCGACAGCTTCTTTGATTTGTATTTATCGTGGGATAATTTATTCAATAATACCAGCATAGGTTCAAAATACAAGGATTTTATTACATATAACGGAGCGGTGAGCAGTTTTGTAGACAGCAACAGAGAATCTGCCTCAGAAATTTTCGAAGAATACATTATGCCTGCCGTTCGCGGAACCATTGCGGTATGGGGAGAATTTGACAGATGATCTTTTGCGTTAAAGAGTAAAAAAGATCCGATCCGGCAGCAAACGCTGTAGGATCGGATGATTTTTTAATCGGTTGAAATGTCTGTTGCAGACAAATATCTCTCTTTTGTAAGGACACAAGAAACAACTGTTTTTTCCTCGCCGTCCCACGGACGGATGATTTTCTCTGTGCGATCATATGTTAAACCGAATTTCCGTGCAAGATTCCCGGATCGGCGGTTATCGTTGAAAAATCCGTATCTGAAAACTTCAGCGCCAAGATGATTGAACGATAAGTCGAGCAGAAGCGATAAAATTTCCGTACCGATGCCTCTGCCCCAGAATTCGTTGCCTATACATATGCCTGCCTCTTCCCATTGTCCCTTTTCGGTCTCCTTAATTGCGCAAAGACCTATAGCCTCATTGGTTTCTTTCAAAGCAACGAACCATGCATAGTTGTTTTGTTGATAAATGATGCTGCGTTTGCACCTTTCAACGGCTTCACTTTCGCTGAATGAAGGCTGAAAAAGCATTTGGAGATAGACATTTTCGTTGCCCCATACATGTCTGTAAATCGATTTTCCGTCGTTTTCTTCGGCTTTTCTGAGAATGATATTTTTACCTGTCAAAACAGTATATGATAAGTGATCGTTCATTGCCGCTTCGTAATTATCCTCACAAAGGTGATTCTATTCCTGATTCCGAAGATCAAACTTAAAATCTCCGTTCATACACTGTCCGTTTGTTTCAACAATAATATATACCGGACCTTTTTCAAAATAACCGCCGTTAGAACTGATCTCGTCGCCGCCGGATATTGAAAAAAGCAGATTTTTTTGTCCGTTGTAATCGTAATAAATATCTGCGCTGCCCGATTCAAGTCTGGCGGAAAAGGATATATCCCCTTCTCTTTTGCCTGTGCACGAAAAAACCATTACCCCTTCAAATGAGTAAAAGTTCATAAATGCCGATGACGGTCCGTTTGAGTGCACAAAACCGACGGCTTTGTATGATGATGTGTATCTTTGGCATGATGTAAGCAAAACAAGTATCGCCGTAAAAATAAATGCTGTACTTATCAGAATTCTTTTCTTCTCGGCAGCAGTTTTATTATCAGTAAAGCATTTTTCACGATTTTTCATTCAGTCTTCCCCCTGATATTTATTATGCATATTATAAACATTTTACGCTGTAAAGTCAATACTTTATGGGTTCAATAAGCTTTTTATGTATAAAACATTTTATCAATGTTGACATTTTTTCAAATTTATGCTATATTTATTATACCATATATCGTCCGAAGGGAGATTGCCATGAAAAAAAGCGTTTCGATTATAATTGTTCTGCTGTTCCTTTTTGCGATATGCTCCTGCACGCAAAGAGAAAAAGAAGAGTTTCTTCTTGATTTTGACAGTGAATCAAATACAGATACCGTAGATCTCGGCGGATATGACTGCACGATCGTTCAGGATTATGATCTTGACCATCCGTTTCAGTATCCTGTCGGAACGCTGATGGGTGATCTGTATCTGAAAAGGCTCAAAGATATATCTGACGAATATAACTGCAAGATTTCCATACAGACGATTCTCGGCAATGAAACTGCGAGGATAGCGTCAAATTTATATGTTGGAGAAATTGCCTGCTCACATTCTCCGCACAATCCCGCAAAAGACGGATTATATTATCCTCTCGACGCGCTGAGAGATTATATCGACTACACGAATGCAGAAAAATTCGGAAGTCCGGGAATACTTGAACAGGGTATGTTCAACGGTATTCCATACACGGTGTCACCCGTTTCGTGGCCAGGAAAGCAAAAGCTCTACGCATACAATATATTTGCCGTAAACGAGGATACAGTATCAAAATACAACCTTACCGACCCTCGCGAATATGTTGAAAACGGCGAGTGGACATGGGATACTTTTGAAAAGGTTCTGCCGGATTATCATGTTGTTGACGGCGAATACACATCAACGGCCATGAATCTCACATGGTCGATCCTTGATTTTACAATGATGAACGGAGTGCAGTTTTATGCTGTTCAGAATGACGGGAAAATGGTTCCGGCGCTTGATTCGCAAAACGTTATAGATGCATTTGACTGGTGTTCAAACCTGCTGAGAAATCATGCGGACATAATTACCTATCTCGGTCACTACGATATGGTTGCGGCATTTATAAACGGCAATATCACACTTGCGCAAACATCTTTTTCGCATATGATAAACGAAATGATATACGATGTTGATAACTACGGAGTTGTTCCGTTCCCGTGCGGTCCGAACGGAACTTACGGCGAATGGGTAAATGCATACTCGGGCGCGGACAGCATGGCAATTTGGGTAAATGCCCATGAGCCGGAGGCTGCAGCGATGGTTATCGACAGAATATTTGAGCCGTTTGAAGGGTATGAAACGCTTGACGAACTTAAGGCGTATGCATCGACTATTTTTTACGACAAGCGTGATGTTGAACTGTTTACTACGTTTATGAAGTATTCACGATGGAATTATTATACGCTCGGAATATGGGATTATTTTCAGAATGCCACGAGCGCAGCTAAAACCGGAAAGACAGGCGCGGAAATAGTTGAACGGACATCCGGCTCTGCAAACGAGAAGGTAAGACAGTATGTTATTCCGAACGCTGAAACGATCATGGAACTGATCGAAGAAGAAAAATCAGACTAATAAAACGTTTTTTTATCATAATAAAAATACACTAAATAAAGTCTGTCCGTTAATACAGGACAGACTTTTTTTTGTATTTTACACGCTGTTTTTGCAACTTACACCGTAAAAAATGCAACTTGCGCAAAACGGGGTTGACGAACAGTTTTTTTTGATGTATAATTCAGTTACAAATTAAGATTATTTCATTTCCAATATATTTTTTTCATGTTTTTCAACTCCTTTCAACAATTGCTGAAAAGCTCCGAGCGTATCGGAGCTTTTTTTCATTAGCCCGAGAAAGATAAAATGATATAAACAGTTATTTCAATCTTGACAACGGGATGATTTATGGTATAATAACGATATAAAGCCTGATTTGATATTTTTGAAAAAAAGCTTTAAAATGGCGATCGAAAAAACAATATATGAAACAGGAGCCTGAGTTTATGTATCTGAGTCATCTGTACCCGAAACCGAAATATATTAAAGAAGATGAAGAGAATCGTTTTGTTTTCAGTTCAAAACTGACTGTAAAAGTCAACGGACTATCGGCGGATATGGCGGAGAGGACAAAATACTTATGGAAAAGATTCAGTTTCGGAGCGTGTGAGTTATTGCTCGAAGAAGGTGAAGAGAATTATACTTTTACAGCAGGCAAAGCAAAAAGCTGCCTGAAAGACGATGACACTTATTCGATAATTGCAACGCCCGAAGGTTTTTCCGTATCGGGGCACGATGGAAAAGGACTTATAGATGGGATAAAAACTCTCGTTCAGCTTATATGTCCCGACAATCTCAAAATCGGCGAAGAATCATTGTATATTTCTGCTGTTGAGATCCACGACTCCCCTGCTGTTTTGTTCAGAGCGATACATTTCTGCATTTTTCCTGACACGGAGCTTTACAACATAGAAAAAGCGATCCATCTTGCCGGTTTTTTAAAAATGACGCATGTTATACTGGAATTCTGGGGCACCTTCCGATATGATTGCTTACCTGAACTTTCATGGAGCGACAGATCGCACTCAAAAGAGGATTATAAAAAACTTGTCAGTCTTATCCGCAGTTACGGAATGGAACCGATACCTATGTCAAATCAGCTCGGGCATGCAACACAGTCGCGGGCGATGTATGGGCGGCATGTTGTTTTGAATACAAACCCTCGTCTTGCAAGGCTTTTTGAACCCGACGGATGGACATGGTGCATAACGAATCCCGATACGAAGAAACTGCTTGCTGAAATACGCAATGAGCTGATCGATTTTTTCGGGGACGGCAGGTATTTTCATCTGGGATTTGACGAATCCTATTCATTTGCGAGCTGCGACAGATGCAGAAAACATGTGCCGCATGAGCTTCTTGCGGAATTTCTGAACGAAACGGCGGACGATCTGCGAAAAAAGGGAAGACGGTCTATAGTATGGCATGATCAGTTTATAAGACGTTCGGATTTCGGCGAAGGACCTGTTGTAGCAAGCGGAGAAAATAAAAATACCGCGGCAGCTATCGATCTTATAGATAAAGACATTATCATTGCAGACTGGGAATATTGGAACACGAAAAGATTTAACGTAACAACGAAATATTTTATAGACAAAGGTTTTGACACCGTAGTGTGTCCGTGGCTTGAAAATGAAAACGTCCGTTCGCTTGATGCAGACGCAAAAGAACTTAAGGCATACGGCATTTTACAGACAACATGGCAGGATCTGCCGTCATGGTTGAGCAAAGCAACATACGCCGCATCGTGCGCATGGCAGGAAGGCGAAGAAGGACCTTACTATGCCGTAACTGAAAATGCCGCTATACTGAGAAATCTTTATGACACAAAGGGAGATTTCATGTCTTCGGGCTGGAATATCAATGAAGTTGTCCAATGAGATCAGAATAATAGAAAATATTACAGAACATCCGCACGACTATAATGCCG
This sequence comes from Clostridiales bacterium, assembly GCA_016281805.1. GTDB lineage: Bacteria > Bacillota > Clostridia > Oscillospirales > UBA644 > HGM12619. Next base: position 32,099 of record JAEEJJ010000075.1, on the reverse strand, counting down.
CGCGGATGTTTTTTATCTTATTTTTGTGGTTTACTCGGTTTCTGTATCAATGAAGTATTGAAAACATACAGGCGATTTACCGTGCGTTGCCATGATTTTGCATGTTTATTTGTGCATCAGCAACTGATCAAAGCCAATTATTCACCATATACGGCTATACGGGCAGCATAGTGCGGAGCCATGTATTTTTCAACTATTTCATCGTATGCATTTTTGAGAGAATCAAGTATCTGCGGAACAGAGTCATGTGTGCCGAGAACATTTTCAAGCGCTTTGCGTGCGCCTTCCTTAAAGAAACCGTATTCGGTATTACGGACGGAATTAAGAATGACCTCTGTATCGCGGATATCATGGAAAACCTGAGAAGTCATATAATCAACAATGCTGTCTTTATCTTTATATTCTTCAAACGGTTCGTAAATAGCTGAAAGAATAAGCGCTGACGCGGCGGGATCTTTTGCGTTGGCAGGGATCCCCGTAGCGTAGCCTAATCCTTCATGGTATGAAAGATACTTGCCCGGTGTGGCGTGAGGTCCCTGCGGGAAAGGAAGAACGCCGACGTTATCCATATTATACATAATATACTGCGTATCGTTTGTAAGCTCATATGTCCATGTGAGATACATTACTGCCTGACCCGAAATAAATTCGTCATGACCGGTGGAATCTGTTTGCGGATGGAAGCAATGTTTATGCGATACCTGATAGATATCCTGTGCGCGCTGCATAGCTTCTCTGCCTATATCTGTATAAAGACCGCAGACGACACTGCCGTTTTCGAACGCTGAGAGAGCAACACCGCTTGAAAGGAACATATTGATTGAGAAGTATGCGGGATGACATCTCAGAGCATATACCGTATAACCGCCCTCTTCAAAAGTATATTCCTCGAGTTTTTCTTCAAAAAGATCCCATGTCCATGTATAATTTTCGACGAATTCACGAGGATCCGGCTGACCGAGAGATGTTATGAGATTTTCGTTTACTGCGAGGAGATGTCCTGGAGTTCTGTATACAAGTTCCGGCCATGCAAAAGGAACAACGCCGTATATATCATCATTCCACAACATGGACTGGAGCATATTCGGAGTGCCCCATTTATCGGTATTTTCAATATCAAGATATTCTTTAAGGCCGGTAAGATAACCTGCGCGGACATCGGATACAAGATGATATCCGTCGCCCTCCATAATATCAAAAGGCTGAGAGCCTGACATAACGCCTGCACGCAGCATTCCGATAATCTTATCAGGATCGTAATAAATATCTATTTTACAGTTCAGAGCGTTTTCAACGTCTTTTATACGTTTTGCGGCGTAATCGGCGTTTGCGGTGTCAAAAACAAAGCCGAGAACATTTTCGCCCTGAGTTCCGGACCATCCGAAAACAGCGTTAAAGCCTCCGAGATCGCCCTCTGATGTTTCAAAATCATATTCAGGAACAATTTCGGGAGCAGCTGTCTGACAAGCTGAAAAGACAGTCAGAACCACAAGGAGCAAAGCAAGCACTTTATTAAAACCTGACATTTAAAAAACCTCTTTTCTGATGATATTATACCTATTATACCGAAAAAAAGACGGAATGTCAATAGATACGGGCAGATTTACGGTAAAATAAGAAACCGCCCCCGAAAAGGGGGCGGAAAATCCGAAAATATATCAAAAGATCAGTTAAATGTAAGATGAACAGGGTCGGCATATGCTATATCTTCCCATGAATCTGTATCATAGATATAGAATGTGATCTCAACATCCCGGATGCTTTCAATTTCGTTTTCTTCAAGATCGGTTTCTGAAAAAGACAGCTTGCTCAGCGCATGTTTGCCGGGGAGCATGTTGCACGAAAACCATGGATCTATCATAAAACCATTGACAGAAACGTTTCTGGTGCTGACAGTAACGGGTACATCGTTTGTATTGTATGCGTAAACAAGGATGCTGTCGCCCATAAATTCGTCTTCCACTATACCTTTTACAACAATAAGCACACCGTTGTCATCATAAACCTTGGTGCCTGATTCATCATAATTATAAAGATAGCTATCTGCGGCGGATGTTTTTATACTGATAAGGTCTGATTTGCAAATAAGATCCCACGTATCGTTTTTATAAACTGAAAAATCAATTTCGATATCGGCAACGGTATCTATAGCGAGTTCTTCGAGATCGGACTTTGACAGCGTGATGCTGCTGTTGGCTTTTTTACCTGCGGCAACATCGGTATAAAGATACGCAGAAAACATATATCCGTTTACTACAACGTTGTTTACGGAAATCTCTATATCTTCATCTGAATCGTTTTCGATAAGAAATTTCAGTTCAGGTCCGAAAAGCGCATTCATATCAAGGCTTTTTACTGTAATTCTGATTCCGCTGTCTTCAAAAACAACATGAGATTCAACAGTAACATCTGCCTTGTTGTCTTCAGATTCGGCAGCAGATTCCGCTTCGGTGCCGGTCTGAGCCGGGTCTGATTCAGGGTCTGCCGAAGTTCCCTGATCTGTTTCGGTATTGTTTTGCTGATCGTCGATCTGATTCGCTGTCTGAGACGGTTCTGCCGAAGTATCCCCTCCCGTTGGCGCACTGACGCATGAAGTAAGAGCGAACAAAAGAGCTGCGACGATGATAAGGGAAATTGCTTTGAGTATTTTCATGATTTTACCTCCGTTTTAAGTTTATTGGGCTGACAGTCATAATCAGGCAAGGTCGTTTTTTAAGGAACAATTACCAAATGCTTATTCTCTTTTCGGGGGCAATATACATTTTATCGTTTTCGGTAACATCAAAAGCATCATACCACTCGCCAAAGTTTCGGGGAGGCATATTTGCCCTGAGGACATTTGGGGAATGAACATCTACGGAAAGAAGAAGCTGTATATACTCTTCTTTTGCCTTCATACACCATACACGCGCCCAGTTTTTGAAATATGACTGATAGTCGGGGGCGGAAAGAGTATGCATTATTTCAAGAGTGACACCCATACCGCCGTTATCGGCAATGTTTTCACTGACGACAAGCTCACCGTTGACTTTACCGCCGTGGTATTCAATGCCGTCAAACTGAGCGATCATGTCTTTTGTAAGGTCGTCAAACGCCTTGAAGTCGTCTTCAGTCCACCAGTCTTTCAGATTGCCTCGTTCATCGAATTTTGCGCCGTTGTTGTCAAATGCGTGAGATATTTCATGGCCTATAACGGCTCCGATGCCGCCGAGGTTTTCGCTGACGCTCTGTTTAATGGAGTAGAACGGCTTCTGGAGAATAGCTGCGGGGAAAGTGATATCATTGCTGTTCGGATTGTAGCAGGCGTTTACCATATGTCCCGGCATAGCCCACTCGGTGCGGTCAACAGGTTTAAGCAATCTGTCTATCGCATCTTTGTTGCGTATCGAAGAAAGCTTGCACATAGCATCAAAATACGAATCGTTTTCGTCAAAAACAAGAGTTGACCAAAATTCCTTGACCGTATCCGGATAGCCCATCTTTATTTCGATAGTGGAAAGCTTTTTGATCGCCTGCTCCTTCGTTTGTTCTGCAAGGAAAGTGTTTTTGCGTACACGGAGCTTATATGTTTCGATTATTTTTTTAACGAGCTCGACTACATCCTTTTTTGCCTCTTCGCCGAAATATGTTCTGCCGTAATAAACTCCGACAGGCTCAGAATACATCATTGAAGCAACATTGTATGCCTGTTTATCTATTGCAGGGTCTGCGGCAACACCGGTAAGCGCTCTTCGGTATGTTTTGCTGAGAGACGCCAGAGTTTCGGAAAGACAACCGGCGCTTTTGATGAGAGCTCTGACATATGCCCAATGAATATACATATCAAAATTATCGCGCGTAAAATAACCGTTCATTTCCTTTATTGCTTTCGGGTCATAAACGATGATCGTATCGGGAGAATTACTTCCGTATAAGTCGCAAAGCAGTTTTTTGATGTCGAGAGGAGCAACGTATGACGATACTTCGTCAACGCTCATAGGATTGTGATTTTTGTAATATTCCGACCATTCGACCTGGCTTTTAACCTTTTGAGCAACGAGCGCATCAAAAGCAAGAGTATCTTCAAGATATTTTTTCTGTTCGTCTTCAGAAAGCGGCGTATAAGCTAAAAGTTTGGATGCCATATCGGAATAGATCGCAAGAAGCTGCGCGCCGGCAGGATTATCGTCTGCATAATATGTGGTATCGGGAAGTATTATCGGAGCGCCGAGCATTATGAAAGAATGTTTCTCAGCATTTTCCATATCAGCCTCAACGCTTGTCTGTATGGGGAGATCGATATCGTTTAAAAGAAATTCGGCAGCGACATTATTAAGATCCTCGGGGGTTTTTACCGATCTGATCTTTTCGAGAACAGGAAGAGCAGGTGCTATACCCTCTTTGTTTCTTCTTTCGGTGTCAAGAATTTTTTTATACAGAGAAACAGCGTATTTCATTTCGGGAATATCCGTTGTTTTTGTCCCGTCCGCGAACGCTTTGAAATCAGCCATCATTGTTTTTTCGACATCCTGGTCAAGTTCTGCAAAACCGCCGGTCATAGGTCTGTCATCGGGTATGACGGCAGTTTTGAGCCATTCGCCGTTGACTGCCTGATAAAGATCGTCCTGAATTCTGATACTTTCTTCGCTCATTATGATTTTCTCCTTATTTTGATTTTATGATTTAATTTTTAAAGCATGGATCTTACAAAAACATTAAAAATTTTTTTATTGTTTTCATCTTTATTGAAAAGTCTTTCCGGATGCCATTGAACCGCCCAGAGAAAAGTGCGGTCAGGACTGTAAACCGCTTCGATAATTCCGTCTGAAGAATATGCCATAGCTTTAAGACCGGGAGCGAGATTTTTTATCGCCTGATGGTGACTGCTGTTGACATCTGCGGAATTTATACCCAGACAGTTGAAAAGCGGACATCCCTCTTCTATTCTTACCGTATGCGACGGAATATCGTACGGAGGACTCTGACGGTGAATAATATCAGACGGGCGCTGCATCGGCAGATCCTGATAAAGAGTTCCGCCCATTGCAACATTGATAAGCTGAATTCCGCGGCATATGCCGAGGATCGGTTTATCTAAAGCAAAAGCTCTTCTGAAAATTTCGATCTCAAGTATGTCACGTTTTTCGCAGATACAGTTTATGCCGTCGATCGGGATCTCGTTATATAATGCGGGCGACACATCCTGACCGCCGGTAAAAAGAAACCCGTCGCAAATTTCGAATATTCTTTCAAGATCGCTGTTTTCTGTTGAAAACGGCAATATGACGGGAAGCGCGCCTGCGGATAAAATCCCGTCCATATAACCGGGCAGCATCCATATGCTGTTTTTTTCTTCATCCCAAAGAGGTAAAACACCGACTGTAGGTTTCACTTTTCTCTCCCCTGTTCCGAATCAGAAATTCAGATTTCCGTTGTATGACATATACAAAAAAGCAAGAACTGCTATCTGAGCAATAAGAAATATCGGGAAAAACAGTTTAAAATACCAGTGCTTCGTTTTATGGCGGCATAAAATCATTCCGAGAACGCCGCCCAATCCACCAAAACATATAGTTGAAATAAAAAGAACTTTTTCGGGAACACGGCGTTTGCCTGCTTTTGCAAGATGCTTATCAAAAGCCATCAGAAAAAAAGATATTAGATTCAGAATGACAAGCAGCGCGCAGACAGCCGGAAGAACGAATTCATTCATATGGTTGATCTCCTGAGATAATATATATCGGCAATTCGCTACATACAATAATAAAATCCGGGATTTAATTATTTTTATTATACTACATTTCTTTCAGGTTGTCAATATAATATTCCGGGCGGGGAAATACAAAAGATGCTGTGTGAGCATGTTCCTGTTTTTTCATTGTATATCTTTATTCTTTGAGTATCGGGACATATTTTCTGAACGGTCGTATAATTTAAAAGAAAGCAGACAGCTTGTCTGCTTTCTGATCTCAAAAATATAAGCGCATTTTAGAAAAAAAGCTCGTTTACAAAAATATGACTGTTCGGATATCGCTGTTCCACACTCATTTTTCACTGCTGCATTTCACCGTATACTGCAGTAAGCCCTTCATAAATCGGGGTCATATAGTTTTCTATAAGATCGGAATACTGAGATTCAAACGATTCAAGTATCTCCGATACTGACTTTGCAGACACAAATATATTATCCACAAGCTTGCGTCCGCCTTCGTTATAGTAACCGTATTCGGTATTTTCAAGCAGACTGTAGTATATTTCTGCATCTCTTTTATCTGAGAAAATCTGTTCTGACATATATTCTATAAGCTTTTCTTTAGTTTCATATCCTTCAAAAGGCTCAAACATTTCGCTTAATATTTTAACGGAAGCTTCAGCATCGGCTGAATTCAGAGTAAGGGCGGTAGCATAATTAAGTCCCTGATTATAACCGAGATATACTCCCGGTTTGCCGTTGGGACCGTATGGATACGGGACAATTCCGATATCGCTGAAATTGAATATAATCGAGTCTGTGCCGCTCAGAAGGTCGTCACCGCGAGACGTATACATAACTGCTGCGTTGGAAAGGAAAAGATCAACGCCTTTCTGAAAATAGCAATCTGTTTCGGGATGTATACAATCTGAACATGTTTCGAACATTATGGATCTTGCCCGCTCAAGAGCGGAGCGTCCGTTTTCGGAATACAAACCGCACGTTACCTTGCCGTTTTCAACCTGTGTGAAAGTAACTCCGTTGGAAAGAACCATTGAGACTCCGAAATATGGCGGGTGTGTCATAAAACCGTATACCTTATTCTCACCGTCCTGAACGGTAAACGCCTGAATGCATTCTTCAAATTTATCCCAGTTCCATGTGCCGTTTTCAACGTAAACCCTGGGATCTTCAAGTCCGTATTTAGCCACAAGGCTTTCGTTTATCACTATCGGATAACTTGCCGATGCGAGAAACAGCTCGGGCCACGATGCGGGGCAAACAGCGTAAACATCGTCTTTCCATGCAACAGACGACAGCGTTAAGGGAGATCCCCATTTGAATGTATTGTCAAGATCAAGAAAAGATGACAGTCCGGCAAAATATCCTCCCCTTATCAGCGTCGAAATAGTATTTCCGGTGGTAAGAAGATCACAGTAATGCGTTCCAGTCATAACAGATGCCTGATAAAGGCTTGTGGTATTTGAATTGTATTCGACATCAATGTTGCAGTTAAGTTTGTTTTCAACTTCTTTTTTTCTTTCAAGCGCAATATCGGAAAAATTCGTTCCGGGCACATAGCCGAAAGTTGTATCTGCAGCTGTCCATGCCCATTTAATGATAAAACCGTCAAGATCCTCAGCGTAGACTGCATTTTCGTATTCAGGAATCGTCTCATCTGAAGCGCCGACGCAGGCAGAAATAGCAAGAAAAACAACAAACAATATCATAAGTAGTCTGCAATGTTTTGATTTGCCCATTTTATACCTCCGAAAACGATTATTGATCAATAATTAAATGAGAATGATATTATCTGCATTATACATCAATTTTTTTCAAATGTCAATATAAAACATATTCAGGATAAAATCATATACGATGATTTTAACTATTGAAAAAAAAACAAAAATATGGTATAATTAATTAAATTATAGTGTTTTCACTGTTTCGATCATTATAATATATTCGCGAAGCGGTCAAGAGGGATTATGAAGAGCAAATATGAAACCGATGTGGCGATACTTACGGTAACTACGACAGAATTTCGCGCCGTTATGCACTTTCACGACTGGAAGGCGAAGACATTCGCTGCCGATGAACAGATATACGATGTGGCGTCATTTGAGAACAACGGAAAAACGTGTTCCCTGGTTCACGCAAAAATAGACGAAATGGGCATGACCGCCGCAGCCGCTACCGCAATGAAGGTTATTTACACTTTCAGACCGAGATACCTTATAATGACCGGTATCGCGGCAGGCGTGGCGCAATCTGATATTACGGAGCAGATGTACGGCGACGTTATAGTTCCAGATGTTGTGTGGAATTATTCTGCCGGCAAATTTGTCAGTCCCGACAATGCAAGCATCGTTTACGGAAATATAGGTTTTTTACCGAGATCCACATCTGAGTCTATACCGGAAGAGATCATGCCGATAATAAGAAAATCAGTTGAATCAAACGATAATCCGTGCCACGTATTTATTGGACCGATGGCGTGCGGCAGTACCGTTGTGGCAAGCAAGGAGCTGCTTGAAAAGCAGGTATATTCTCAATACAGGCACACAGTGGGGCTTGACATGGAATCTTACGCCGTTGTTTATGCGGCAAACCATTCAAGCGATCCGAAACCGATACCGCTGATCATAAAAAGCGTATGCGATTTTGCCGACAGTAAAAAAAGCGATGAATATCAGCGATTTGCCGCATATTCAAGCTATGAATTCGCAAAGCACCTTTATGAAAATGTTCTTCCTATGTCTGATAACTGAAAGAGATTGTTATTTACGGAAAATGAGAGATTATTATGATAAGTGAATTAAGTACAATGTTTTCAAAGCTGATAGGCACACTGGCGGTAATACTTACAGTTTCCGCATTTATCGGCGGCAGCGATCTGATCTCAAGAATATTCAAAACAGAAAAGCAGTGGATCTATTCCGTTATCATGGGGCTTGTAGGCGGAATATTCGGTATTTACGGTAATATCTCCGGCTTTGATCTTAACGGAGCAGTCATTTCCGTTCGAGATATAGGTCCGATGCTTGCCGGATTTTCGGGCGGTCCTCTTGGAGGAGTGATCGCAGGGCTCATAGCAGGCGTTCACAGGCTGACCATGGGCGGGATCACAGCGCAGGCATGTGTTGTGGCGACCTGCTGCATAGGTCTTATTTGCGGATTTATATCGTATAAATGGCATAAGAACATAATAAAGCCTTATTTTGCACTCATTCTCAGCGCATTGATGGAAGTTTTTCACCTTTGTATCGTGCTGATAATGGTAAAACCGTTTGAAACTGCATTCGACATAGTAAAGCAGATCGCGATACCGTTTATAATAGTAAATGCGCTCGGCTTTATGATGATGATCGCAATTATTACCTATACCGAAAAGCAGAAAAACCTCACGCTCGAAAAAAGCCGCATGCAGTCGGAGCTTGAAGTTGCAAACGTTATCCAGCACTCACTGCTGCCTCAGCTGAACGAAAGCTATCCGGGCTGCGAAGGGCTTGATGTAAGCGCATCAATGGAAGCCGCAAAAGAGGTGGGCGGCGATTTTTACGATGTGTTTTTCGTTGATCCCACGCATATTGCGTTTGTTATCGGAGATGTTTCGGGAAAAGGTGTTCCTGCCGCGTTATTTATGGCAACATCAAAAATCACGCTTCAAAACTGCATAAGAGATATCCCGAGCCTTTCGGATGCAGTGATGATGGCAAACAACGCTCTGTGCGCAAGAAACGAAGCGGAAATGTTTGTTACTTTATGGGTAGGCGTTTTTGATACGGAAAACGGTGAAATGACTTTTGTCAGCGCAGGGCATAATCCGCCCGTATTGCTGCACGACAATAAAGCGGAATTTTTGAAGATAAAAAACGGTTTCGTTCTCGGCGGCATGGAAAACATGAAATATAAGAGCAGCAGCATCACACTTACGTCAGGCGATACGCTTTATTTGTATACGGACGGAGTTACGGAAGCGGAAGATGAAAAGCACAATCTTTTCGGTGATGAAAGATTGCTTAATTGTTTTGAAAACAAAAGCGACAGCACTCCTGCGGAAATACTTGACGGTATCAAAAAATCGATAGATGTGTTTATAAACGGCAATGATCAGTTTGACGATATGACGATGCTTTGCTTTAAGTGGAAAAAAGATTAACCTTGCTGTAACATATGTTAAAGGACCTCTGCATTTGAATGCAGAAGTCCTTTTTTTATACTGTTTACGCTTTATTGAATTTATCCTTACCCTGTTTGCATCTCGGGCATTTCCAGTCGTCTGGAAGATCATCAAAAGCAACGCCGTCTTGCTCGGCGGGATCGTAAACATAGCCGCAGATCGAGCAAACATATTTGCCGGAAGCTTTTTGATTGCCGAAATCGATATTGGCAGGGATTGTTTCTGCCGGATCATCAAGATCGATCACCCGATTTGCTTCGAGATTTTCATATCCCTGAGGAGTATGCGTTCCGCAATATACGGTTGGATGATTTCGAACAAATTCACGGACTCTGTCAAGAGTTTCTCGCGCGGCGGGAAGATCGTCATATACGACTGAAAGTTTGTTTTCATACAACGCCTCATCGACATAAGTGATATCTCCGTGAAGCATATAGAAAAGACCGTTGTTTTCTACAATGACAATACTGTTGCCGTTGGTATGTCCTTTAGCTTTGATCATATATATGCCGTCTCTTATTTTAGCGCTTTCGGGGAAATTATAATATGCGCCGTCTGTAAACGATACGGGGACAAGGTTGCTGAGCCCCTGAAGTTCATCGGCAGACATTTCATCGGCATTTACATATATTTTTGCGTCAGGGAACGATCTCAGTTCACCCGAATGATCAGAATGCCTGTGGGTAAGAATAACGGCGGTAACCTGTTCGGGTCTGTAACCGAGCTTTTCAAAAGCTTCCATATATGAGCAGATATCTCTGCCTGTATATGCAGGGCTGTTTTCATCCGGAGATTCTTCCGGTGTTCCTGCAGGCAGGCCGGTATCTACAAGAATAACTTCGCTGCCGAGGTCTATAAGATAATTTTGCAGACTGCCGCGATAGCGTATGTTTTTATCGAATTTATCGGGACCTTCCTCTCCGCCGAACGAGAAGGGCTGAGAATAAAATCCGTCTGTTCTGAATTTTACTGCTTTGATCTCCATTTTTTTCTCCTCTGTTTTGTTATTTTATTCCGGCGGCAAGTATTTTTTCGACCTGCGCTCTTTTCTCGTAAAGAACGCATCCGCCGGCATGGTCTTCAAGAAGATATCCGCCGTTGCGCAGTTCAGTAAAAAGATGTGAATTAAGGGCGACTTTCAAAGACGTATCACGAACATTTATATCCGAATACGGAGAAAACGGGCAAGGCTCCGCGCCTCCGTGTGAGTTTATGTGGAAAAATCCGCGTCCTGCAGCAACACATCCGCCGGTACCTTTTTCGTCGCCGGGAAATGACAGATAAACCATTTCGGGACGTTCTTTTCTGAGACGGTCGATTTCAGCGATGAGATATTCACGCTCGCTGTCGCCTGGAGCAAGCTCCTTGCTGTCGTCGGTGACCGGAACGAATTCAACGAAAATAACGACTTTACAGCCTCTTTCGGATAGATTTTTCAGGAATGCATCTGACGAGACCTCTCGGATATTTTGCGTGGTAACGGTGACCGAAGCTCCGAAAATAATACCTTTTTTACGGAATAAATCCATATTAGAAATCAGTCTGTCGTATACGCCTTTTCCGCGCCGAAGATCGGTCGTTTCCTTTTCACCCTCAATACTCATGACCGGAAGCAGATTTCGGTTTTTATCAAGCAGATCAAGATAGCGGTCATCTATAAAGGTTCCGTTTGTGAAAATCGGAAAAAGGATATTCTGTTTTTTTGCCGCGGCTTCGATCACATCTCTTCGCAGCATGGGTTCCCCGCCGGCAAGCAGAATAAAACTGATGCCGAGCTCTTCCGCTTCGTTGAATACTTTCTGCCATTCGTCACCCGACAGCTGTTTTACCGGTTCACTGTCTACGGTAGCGTGATTACATCTGGAATAACAGCCTGCGCAATGCAGATTGCACTGACTTGTTATGCTTGCGATAAGAAAAGACGGAATATGTTCTCCTGAATCTTCAAGAAGACGTCTTCTTTTTGATGCGGATTTTGAAGCAAGGGCGAACTTAGCCATAAAGGCGCTTTCTTTCGGATTTTTGAGCGTTGCTTTTATTGCGTCCGAAACTATCTGTTCCACACCTTTTGTGAGATATGCCTGCAAATCAAATTTATCTTCCATTTTTCACCTCAATAACAGTTTTCTCCCACGCCCTGTTACCGAAAAACCGATATGCCTCGGTACAGATGAGGCATACCGGTATGTGATATTTTATTTTGAAAACTTATAATTTTTCAGCAAAAGCTTTAATTTCGGCAAGTTTTGCTTCGGACTTGTTTTCTGCGCCCGTTGCGGTGAAAACGCCTGCATTTTCAATGCCTGTATAAGCCGTGAATGCCTTAAACTGTGCGATCGCAGCGTCGTATGCGCCTGAACCGGAGCTTAGAAGAAGCGCTGCTTTGGCAGCTTTTGCAGGTTTGCCTATGCAGTAAACTCTCTGCCATGCAGCTTCTATCTGAGCAGTGGGCGCAAAGTAGTATATCGGAGACGCATATACGATCATATCGCATTCAAGATATGCGGGCATGATTTTTTCGAGATCGTCTTTCTGAATACATTTGCCCTCACCCTTACCGTGGCAATACTCGCATGCAAGGCATCCGTTTATTTTCATTTTGCCAACATGATAAACTTCTACTTCATGTCCGGCGGTCTGTGCACCCTCACGGAACGCTTCTATCATAGCGGCTGTATTTTCATTGCGGGGACTTCCGTTAAAAACAGCTATTTTCATTTTATACTCCTTTTATTCTCCGAGCATTTCGATAATGTAATTTTCGATGCCGATCTGCTCGATAAGACAAAGATGGCCTTTGACCCAGTTGAAATGATCCTGCTCATCGATTATAAATTCTTCGATCATACGTTTGGTAACGTAGTCGTCATCAAACAATGCAAGTGATCTGCTCATCATGGGAAGCGCCTCAGAAGAGTCTTTGCAGTCGTATTCAAGCATTTCTTTGATATCCGTTATAACGGGATAGACCGCGAGCTCTACTGAAGGAGTTTCTCCGAGCTCGATAAGACGGGCGTTGACTTTTTTTGCCTCTTCCCATTCTTCGTCCGATTCTGCCATTATTTTGTCTGAAAGTTTATTTAAACCGCGCGCCTTGAGAAGCTGCGCGTGAATGGAATGCTGCTGAGAATTGCCGAACCATCCCTTTGCAAGCTCTTTTAAAAATTCGATTTTAGTCATAAACTGTTCCTCCGCTTCACTTTTTTTAAGTATTTATGTTTACTTTTTAAATATTATACTGAAAAAGGAGATAGAATTCAACTCACAAATCAGTATATATCTCTCAAAATGAGATAAATTCAATAAATTATCTCAATTAAGAAGATATTTTTTCAGTAAATCGGGAACAGTATTCAGATACAGTTCGGAAATCTCCCCTATCGAAGCATTCACTTTGCCAAGGATCCACTCGCAGGTAATGCCTACAGTACCAAGACAGTATGTTCTTGCCGTCATTTTTTCCATTGCAGTCAGCGAGCGTTTATTTACGGCGGCAAGAATATATTTTTCAAGAGAAGTATAATTGATCTCAACCATATAGCGCATAAAAGAGTCGTGACCCGTGGTGTGCTGAAGCAGATTTGCGAGATATTCTTTCTCGGAACTGAACCAGACTGCGGCATCGGAAAGAGTTTGTTTCCATTCGTATCCCGATACGTTTATCTTATCGAAAAAATCGGAAACGACTCTCGAATATTCCCATGCTATAAGATCGTATTTATCTTTGAAATTGCGATAAAAAGTGGCAGGAGAATATCCGCAGTTATCGGTGATATCCCTGATGGTTATTTTATCGATGCTTTTTTCAGCGGCAAGCTCCTGAAATGAATCGGAAAGGATTTCTTTTGCTGTTTTTCGTTTCATGCAATCACCCGTGAAAATCACTGTGTTTATTCCGTCAGAGCCTAAAATAAGCAGCCTTTATGCGCTTGCTTATTATTTCACAAGTCCTTTTCCTGCGTTCCAGGCCTGTCCGACTTTTTCTCCGACGGCATAATATCCGTTTCTGTACTGATCAAATATCAATGCGTTGACTTTTTCGGGAAGGATCTTGTCCTTTTCGCCTACAACATTTTCATCGGCGCTGACGTTGACGATTTTTCCCACAATGGCATGCATGTTTTCTGTATTTATTTCCTCTGCAAGCTCACACTCGATAGTTACTGGGAAGTCCGTTATTATCGGAGCATTTACAAATTCGCTTTTTTGGGCATGGCATCCGCTGCGCTCGAATTTATCGGGCATTTTGTTTCCCGTAGCGATACCGAAAAAGTCTGCAGGCTCGATATTTGCGACATCGGCTATGCTGACAGTAAATGCTTTTGTTTCCATAATGTTTTTTGTTGTTTTGTGGTCAGAATCGATAAAAAGAGCTATTTTATCCATATCGCATATCTGTGCCCATGCCGCGTTCATCGCGCAAATATTACCGTCTGCGCCGTAAGCGGCAACTATTACCACCGGCATTGGAAAAAGAGCCGGCTGAATACCTAAATTTTTTCTCATATTGAGTCCTCCGTTAATTTTTACATTTACCTTATTATTTTAGCATAAAAATCCAAAATGTCAAGTTCAAAATGCGCAACTCTCGCAATAAACCGTCAGAATCAATACATAAATAATGAAAAAAATGAAAAAATATTGATTTTATTTACATATTACTTGCAAATTGACAGTTCTTATGTTATAATAAACAAATTGTAGATAATAACTACTGAATCACGGAGACTTATATGTGTTTTCATATGATGCTCTGCATATATTCAATGTTTTGGGAGGCATTTTAATGCCTGATAATAACACGACACCGTCAGTTGTCGTATCCGACTTAGGCATACAGCTTTATCTGGGCAGAAACCACAGCGCATATTTAAAAGACACATTGCTGGACACTCTGAAAGGTCAAAGACCTGAACACAGACAAAAATTCTGGGCATTGCGGAACATAAGCTTCACGCTTTATCCCGGAGACAGACTTGCGATCCTCGGAACTAACGGATCAGGCAAAAGCACTCTTTTGAAAGCGATCTCAGATATTTACACGCCTAACGAAGGATATATAGAAAAACACGGCACATTAGCGCCGTTGCTTGAACTGGGAGCAGGATTCAACAGCTATTACAACGCCGTTGAAAACATATATCTTTACGGGACGATACTTGGCTATTCGCGTTCGTTCCTTTCAGAACGTATAAATGAAATCATCACTTTCGCCGAACTTGAAGATTTTGCAGACGTTCCGATCAAAAATTACTCATCGGGTATGCGGAGCAGGCTCGGTTTTGCGATCTGCACTTCGATCAATCCGGACATACTGATACTTGATGAAGTATTCGCGGTCGGGGATGCAAAATTCCGAAAAAAAAGCGAAGAGAGATTAATGAAAATCATAAACGATAAAACCACTGTGCTTTTTGTTTCGCATTCGCTGGAACTCGTTCAGAATATATGCAATAAAGGACTAATACTTCAAAAAGGAAAACCCGTAGCTTTAGGTGAAATAGATGAAACAGTTTCATGCTACAAAAAGCTGATCGGCATTGAAAACCCGGAGAAGAAAGTAAATGTTTAAAGAAATCAAACTGCTTTTTACCAATCGAGCGCTGATCCAAGAGCTTGTGAAAAAGGGAATAAGATTAAAATACAGAAATTCCTTTTTAGGCATAATATGGTCGTTATTTGAACCTGTTTTGTCTATCACAACAATGGTCATTGTTTTCGGAACGCTTTTCGGACATAAAGAGCCGGAATTTATTTTGTATGTCGCCTGCGGAAGGCTTCTTTTTTCATTTTTTTCAGAAGGAACTCTGTCTGCATGCAACTCCGTAAGGAACAATGCTGAACTGATAAAAAAAGTTTATATTCCGAATCTGTTTTTTCCGGTCTCGGAAATCCTCTGGCGTTTTATTGTTTTTCTGATATCTCTGATCGTGCTTGTTCCTTTGATCATTATTTTCCGTATAAAAATAACGGTAAATATCTTTCTGGCGTTTATTGCTCTTGCTTTATTGTTCATATTGACGCTCAGTATGGGGATAATACTTTCGATTGTAAACGTTTACTTCCGTGATGTTGAATTTTTATGGAAAGTAATAACGACGATCATAATGTATTTATCAGCTGTTTTTTACTATCC
This sequence comes from Clostridiales bacterium, assembly GCA_016281805.1. Taxonomy (GTDB): domain Bacteria; phylum Bacillota; class Clostridia; order Oscillospirales; family UBA644; genus HGM12619. The sequence goes on along the minus strand of JAEEJJ010000075.1, from coordinate 16,109 downwards.
AAACGCCATTCTTGAAAGCGATTGGGGATTTCTGCTCAATTGTAACCCGTTTTTTTCGATACTGCAGCTTTTCAGAGTCGGAGTGTCATGCGCGGAATTTTCGCCATGGTTTATTTGGTACCCGTTGATCTTTTCCATTTTGCTGTCTGCGTTGTCGTTATTATTTTATTACTTCAATCACAGGAAATTGATATTATATGTCTGAACTGAAAATAAACCCGAAAATCAGCGTAATTATTCCGGTTTACAGACCCGGTGAACTGTTTTACAGATGCATAGATTCTGTTTGCAATCAAACTCTGCGGGATATAGAGATCATACTTGTAGATGATTGCGGAAATGACGGAACATTTGATCATGTGAGACGTCTTGAGTCTGAAGATCCGCGGATACATGTAATAACCAACGAAAAAAACTCCGGTCCCGGAATTTCAAGAAACAAAGCGATCGACTGCGCGAACGGAGAATATGTTGCTTTTTTAGACGCCGACGATTATATGTCGGACGATTTTCTTGAATTATTATACCAAAAAGCGGAAAACACGGAAAAGCCTCATATAGTATGCGGCAGTTATGTTACAGTAAATACGGACGGAAAGGTAATTGATTCTTCCGTATCTCTGCTCAATATTGCAAATGTAAAAAAATGGAAACCCGACAACAGCAATTTTGATGTTTTTTCATCTACTCTCTGGTGCAATATTTATCAGCTGAGCTGGATAAAAAATGAAAAAATATATTGCGGAACGTCATATTACGGAGAAGACTCGTTTTTTCTTTTACAGGCAAGCTGGAAAGCGCGTTCTCTTTTCATTGAAGAACAAGCGATAGTTTTTCATGTGGATAACGACCGGTCACTTATGCATACGTTCAAGCCTGAAAGGATGCAGTATCAGGTATTGGCTTTCAATGAACAGATGTCTTTTCTTAAGGATAACGTTACATCGTCAGTTCCGTCTGCTTATATAATCAAACGGCTTTTATGGTATCTGGAAAACCATGCTGTTGCATCATCATTTGACAGTTATTACCGGGAAACGGAACTTTTTTTGCAAAGTCTTAAAGAGACGGTATTAAATCTGCCGTGGGCAGAGGATATTAAAAAGAAATCACCTTTTGCAAAAGCGCTGCTTGAATATAATTATAATCTTCGCGCTCCTTATCTGAATCCGTTCATGGCCGATATAACAGATAAAGCCTGCATACAGACTTTTTCAAGATGTCTGGATTTTATCGGAAAGCATCCGGATCAGAGATCGATTTACAATTGTGCCGTCAATACCGCAACAGAGAAGGCACTGCGGATCGACACAGTATTGAAAAAAATATCACATGTAAAAAGGAAAAGCTTCAGAAAAAGCTGCTCGGAAATATTCAAAAAAGAATCAAAATCGAATATTTCGTCTGAAAATCTTGTTTGGTTCACATATTTAAAGACAGGAATAAACCTGTTGAAAAGAAAAAACCTTGTAAAACGCATAGCGCATTTCGCGGGCAAGATTTACCATTTCGGAGCAAAAAAAATGTGGAAAAGAAAGAGCCGTTAGTATCAGTCATTATTCCGGTTTATAATCCGGGAGAAGGCGTAAAAAAGTGTATCGATTCAGTATTGAATCAGACGCTGCAGAACATAGAAATAATATTTATTGACGATCTTGGGACAGATAATTCAATGGAAACCGTACGCAACGCCGCGAAAACTGACCCAAGAATCGTTATACTTGTAAACGAAGTCAATTCCGGACCGGGCTATTCACGCAACAGAGGGATAGAAGAGGCGCGAGGAGAATATGTATCGTTCATAGATCCCGATGATTATGTTGCGGAAGATTTTCTGGAGCTGCTTTACAGAAAAGCAGAGAAAACTAAACCCGATATCGTTAAAGGTGACCGCATTCATATCGATGAATGCGGAAATATTTATCACGAGAGCACGGAAATCAGTTTAAACACGAGAATACGTAAAGGTCTCTCTGAAGGAAGCCGCATTTTTTCGCTTTTTTTATATAATCACTGGACCGCAATTTACCGCAGGGCTCTGCTTACGGAATCAGGGGCACGATATGGTCTTGCCAGAAATTCGGAAGATTCGGTCTTTTTGCTGCGCGCATGCTTTGCCGCAAAAACGATAGAGATAGAGGAAAAAGCGATTTATTACTATGTATCTCGTGATTATTCCAGAATGAATGATTGCTCCGCTTTCAGATTACAGCAGGAGCTGATCTCATTTACAGATATGATATCATTTATTCAATCACACTATGACGGCTCTTATGAACAGAGGCTTTATGTCACTACATTGATACAGTATCATCTTCGCGTTCAGGCATGGGCGGCACAAACAGAAGAGATCAGGGATGACGCAAAGGATTATCTGGATAAACTAAGAATATATACGACAAACCTGTCTTTTGCAGATGATCTTCAAAAGATGGATCCATTAGTAGATGTTCTGATCAGCCGCAACTATAATCTGAGTATTTTTCCATACAGAATACAAGGGATGCAGCAGCCGATAGAAAGCAATGCTGAAGTAATAAAAAGATGGGCTGATTTTATGAATTTGTATCCGGAAAACGCATCAAACGACCGGCTTGGTTATTACTGGAGAAAGCTGTATGCCTGCACGTTGTCGGACCCGAGGCTGCTTCAAAAGGGCTTTTCAAGGAGCCGAAAAAAACAACTTTACGGTAAAATACGAAAATTGACAAAAATAGTAAAAGATATAAGTATGCTGAAAGAATGCAGGTCAATTTCTCTTTTTATCGCAACAGGAATCAACTTTTTTGCATTTAAAAATAAAATCAAGAAAAAACCTATCTTAAAGAAAACCTATCGATATATATTAAAACATCTGGGAGCCAAAAGATGATGGAAAAGAAAAGCCCGTCAGTATCAGTAATAATACCTGTTTTTAACCCCGGAGAAGGTATAAAAAAATGTTTATACTCGGTTCAGAATCAAACGCTGAAAGATATAGAAATTATTATCATTGACGATCTCGGAACAGATAATTCTATGGAAGAAGTGAGAAATGCCGCGAAAAACGACCCGAGGATCGTTATACTTGTTAACGATGTGAACTCAGGGGCAGGTTACTCAAGAAACAGGGGCATTGAAGCTTCAACCGGAGATTACCTTTCTTTTATCGATCCCGATGATTATATTTCAGAAGATTTTCTGGAATTGCTCTACAAAAAAGCAGAAAAAACAAACGCGGATATCGTCAAAGGGCGACCCGAACATATCGATATTCACGGAGTAATAAATAATAAGGATGCATCAACCCCGTTAAATGCCGTTATACGGGCAGGACTTCTGGCGAAAAAACCTATTTTTTCACTTTTTACATATAATCATTGGACTGCCATATTCCGCCGTGAAATGATCATGAAAACGGGGGCAAGATACGGTCTTGCAAGGAATTCCCAGGACACCGTTTTTCTGCTTCGGGCGTGTTATGACGCAAAATCATTAGAAATAGAGGAAAATGCGATCTATTATTATGTGTCTCGCGAAAAATCGAGAATGCGTGATTGCTCGGAATTCAGACTGCAGCAGGAATTGATATCGATGAAGGAGTTGGTATCTTTTTTTCAACAAAGATACAACGGCTCTCGCTCACAGAGAGAATATCTGTGCAGCAAATTAAGATATCTGCTTTGCGTGCAGACGTGGGCAATGCAAACCGATGGGATGCGTGACGCCGCAGAACGTTTTTTGAACGAAGTAAGAACATTTGTCTGCAGTCTGCCTTTTGCAGAAGATTTAAAAAAGACGAGCCCCATAATAAGTATTTTAATGACTTACGGATACAACCTCAGCATTGAAACTTACAGGATACAAGGGTTGCAGCAATCGATCTTCAGCTACGTTGAAACGGCAACGCGATGGGCTGATTTTATGGAAAAATATCCTGAGAACCAAACAAATAAACTCCTTGCATATAGCTGGAAGAAGATATATGTTCAGGCGCTGACAAATTCCAGACTTGGCAAAAACGGTCTTTCATGGTCAGAAAAAAGGCGGTATTACAAAGAATTACGCAAGCCTACGAAAAAGGTAAAGAATACCAGCATGCTGAAACAAAGCAAAACAATACGCCTGTTTCTTTTGACCGGTATAAACTTCTTTGCCGTCAAGAGAGTAATCAAATCAGTTGTCGTAAAATTTCTGACTCCCCGCAAAAAGGGAAAAAAGTAATTTAATTTTATTGATTTTCATGACTTTTGCATATGTCTTTTCTGCGAAAAGACGGCACGAATGATATCTTATCGAAATTCTTAAAGATATCTTTAACTGATATAACAACAGCATAAAACTGCGTTCAATTATAAAGATTGAACGCAGTTTTTTAATTATTATGATTACTTCTGAACAGTTAAAACGGCTATCCGATCAGAGAAGTCAGGTCCTCATATTTATAACCGTGAGCGTCAGCGACATTTTTGTTTGTGAGCTTGCCGAGATAGCAGTTTACGCCCGAAAGGATAGCGGGATCTGCGCACGCATTTTCAAGTCCCTTATTTGCGATTTCGAGTCCGTAACGCAATGTTGCATTTGTGAGCGCGATCGTACTTGTTCGCGGAACGGCTCCGGGCATATTGCCTACACAATAGTGGACTACACCTTCTTCGATGTATACAGGGTCGTCATGCGTGGTTACTCTGCTGCTTTCGCCGCATCCGCCCTGATCGATCGCCACATCAACAAAAACAGCGCCGTTCTTCATCTCGTGAAGATACTTTTTCTTGAAAAGCTTGGGAGTGGACCCTCCGGGTATCAGAACGGAACCGATAACGAGGTCGGCGTTTTTCAGTACATTTTCTATATTCGTGTCGCTGGAATACAATGTCTGTATATGCGCTCCGAAAATATTGTCAAGCTCTTCAAGCCTTTTTAGGTTTATATCAAGTATCGTAACGTTTGCGCCCATGCCGACGGCGATTTTGCATGCATTCATGCCTACTGTGCCGCCGCCTAAGATAACTACATTAGCTTTGGGAGTGCCGGGAACGCCTGCAAGAAGTATCCCCTCTCCTCCGAAGCGCTTTTCAAGATATTTTGCGCCTTCCTGAATGGACAGACGACCCGCTATCTGAGACATGGGGGCAAGACACGGTAAAGAACGGTCTTTTTCCTGAATTGTCTCATATGCGACTGCCTTTACTCTGCCTTTGAGCAGTGCGTCCATCTGCTGTTTATCTGCGGCGAGATGAAGATATGTATAAAGGATCAGCCCTTCATGAAAGAGAGGATATTCCTCTTCAAGGGGCTCTTTGACTTTGACCATCATATCAACAAGATGCCATACGTCTGCGGCGTTGTCTATAAGCGATGCGCCTGCGTCGACATACTCATTATCAGTAAAACCGGAGCCTATGCCCGCACCTTTTTCCATGTAGACATGATGACCTGCCGCAATATATGCTTTAACATTGTCGGGGGTAAGCCCTACGCGGAATTCATTGTTTTTGATTTCTTTTACGCAACCGATTTTCATACGGGGAAACCAGCCTTTCATACGGTAAGTTTATAAATTTGCAAAAATGATCAAAATACTGTATTTATATACATTATATTTCATCCGGGGCGATTTGTCAACAGTTTTTTTCAATTTATTACCGGAACGAGAAATACGAGAAAGTATTTTGTGGGATAAACTCACTATCCAAGCAAAGGCAAAGTATAATCCATGATCATTTCCGCCAGCTCGCCTCTTGTTATAACAGTATCTTCCGCTCCGCTCTTTTCGTAAGGAACTCCGACAAGAGCACTGAAAGCGGCAAGATAATCCTCGAAAGCGGCGCCGGTAAGAGGATCGTCAACGAGAACGCTCGACGGGATTATGCCGTAAGCAGAAATTTCGCTGAGGGCGAGAGCCGCATCTTTTGTATCCTCAATACCGAGAGCATAAAGGGCTATCGCAGCATCTCCTGCGGTTGCAGTATCATCAACTCCAAACACGGTTTTGCTTGCGGGATACATCAGACCGTAATCGATAACAAAAGATACTGCTTCATAAAATGGCATTTCCTCTTTTACATCTTCAAGATCGACCTGATCGCCCGCAAAAGGAGTAAGCACGCTGTCAAACAGATCTTCATTTGCGTTGATCGCTGAAGCGCTGCCGGCGGTAAAACGTGTGCCTTCCTTTACAAGTTTTGCGTAAACATCAGCAAAATCCTGCAGTTTTTCAACGGTTATGCTCTTAAGATCGCGCATATAATCAAGAATAACGGAGGAATCGCTGTGCAGCAGTTTGTCAAATGCGGCATTTACGGCACCGCTCAGTTCACCCTCGCTCTTCGCGTAATATGAATATGCGGAGAGTATGTATCCGTCAAGCTCTTCCTGACTGAGCTCAAGAGAAGAAAGGAAGTCGGGCAGTTTTTCATATACTTCAAATGTTTCAACGATGTTCGGGTCACGGTATGAAACGATATATGCTCCGTAGTCTTCGATAAAGCCGGTCATAACGCCGTAAGCGCCATATTGGTCTCGCAGCATAGGATAAAGGTACTTATCGCTGACTATGCTTGAAACAGCATCGAGATAGCCGCTGTATTCTTCCATACCAAGCGTTGAATAATCTGCCACAACGCCGTTGAACTGAACGTTTGAATCAACTATGAGCGCTTCAAATCCGCTCTGCGTGGGAAGGCTGAATGTTGAACGTTTTACGGACCTTTCTTCAAGTTTTGAGAAAAACTCGGAAGAGTATTTTGAGTTAGCCTCTATACTTTCCGCATTTCCGGCAAAAATCGCGGCGGCTCCGGCGCGGTTGTTAAAGAAGTTTCTTATTCCTTCAAGTTTAAGCTTTACGACACCGGGCGTTTCCTGAACAAGCTTTTCCGTTTCTTCAAGGAACTGATAGTAACTGATACCGTTAAAATAGCTGTAATAACCGTATAATTCATCGTTTCTACCGATAGTTCTGTAAAGCATTGTGCTGTAAGGTTCGGCGTTTATACTGTTTTTCAGAGAATCTTTATTTCGTCCTATAAGACTTTCGATAGTTTCGACATCGTCAAATTCAGTTTCGTAAAGGAGTTCGTGAATAAGATCATATCCTTTTTCGAGATCTTCATCTGCGGATATCCACCCTGCTCGAAGACGAGGTGTCACGATCCCGCTTTCCGCATCAACGGTCAAAGACATACGAATTTCGCCGTTGTAAAGATATCTTCCGGTAAGAAGTGCAAGCTCGTCACGGTCATGTTTTGAAGTATCGAGCTCACCGAGAAGATCCATATAAAGGTGGAACCATAAAATATCTTTTTGCGGCAACGCTGATGCGTCAAGCAAAAGAACGATACTGCCTGCACCGTCGACATCGGCAACGGCATCGATATACCTGACTCCGTCCTCGCCTGTTTTTTCGGTAACTTCATATTCACGTATCTCTTCGGGAAGAGAAGCGACAGTTACTGCCTGAAGTTCTCTGACATATGAAGACGCATCTTCATCTTCTGCCTCGCTGTTTGTTGCGTCGATAATAGACTGTAGTTCATCTTCACTCATCGCAGCTTTAACAGAAGCAAGGCGTTCTTTTTCTTTTGCATCAAGCTTTTCGCGCGCTCCGGGATCGGGTGAAGTAGTTGCAAGAACAGTAATATCCGCATTCAGAAGGCGGTCTGAAACAGCTTTTGCGAAAAGTCCTTCATTATTCCATTCTTCAAACTTTTCCATGGCATCAACATAATCAGCATATCCGAAAATGTTGCCTCGGGAAGCGTAGAAGCTTGCGAACATATCGATAAGATCGACACCGATATCGCTGCTTTCACCGGTAAGTCTTACGCTCATTGCGACAGAATTCATAACAGAATCTACAAGTTCATCAGAGAAGCCTGTTTTTGCGATATCGGAAAGAGAAGAATCAACTGTATTTCTGAAGGTTTCGGCATCTTCCTCATTGACGTTCACCGCGGCAAAGACTATCATGTCTTCGGGTCCGTCAAGGTCTATGTAAGTGCCGAAGCTGCCTCTGGGAAGGGCACGTTTGAGATTCTGCATAAGCACAGAACCGCTTGCATTAAGAAGATCCGTAAGCGTGTTGTAAATCATTTCCTCGTCAGGATCGTCTTTCAGACCCGGGCACATGATCGAATAATAGATTATGCTTGAATTATCGGTAACCGCTCTTGAATCAGCCGGAAATTTATATGAGCCTTCCGCATCGGATGTGAGCGCGGTATAATCTTTATCTTCAAAATTGAATTCGCGTTTTTCGTAAGGAGAGAATGCCTCATTTAGGAGTTTGAGAAAAGCGGTATAGTCTTCAAATTCGCCGTAAAGAAATGCGCAGCAGTTTGACGGGTGATAGTAAAGGTCATGATAGCTGCGAAGACTCTCCCACGTCATATCAGGGATAAATGCCGGGTCGCCGCCGGAAACATTGCCTATCGTGGAACCCGGGAATGCGGTTTTAAGGAAATTGCGGTACGCCTCGGAATTGATATCGACTGCGCCTAGCATTTCAGAGTATACAGTTCCTTCGATAGTAAGGTCGCTCTCTTTATCGGCAAGGCGATAACGCCAGGCTTCCTCTCTGAAAATGCTTTCGTCTTCGAGGATCAGAGGATGAAGACAGCTGTCTGTATAAAAATCGGCATATTTCAAAAGCTGCTCTTCAGAAAGGCTTGCAACGGGATAAGTTGTATACAGAGGAGCAGTCATTGCATTCATATAAGTGTTGTAAGTTTGATATGACAGATTGAAAAACAGAGCTTTTGAAGGGTATTTTTCGCTTCCGTCAAGCGTGGAATGCTCGAAAACATGCGGAAGGCCGGTGTTATCTACAGCTCTGGTAAAAAAGGTCAGATCAAACACGCGGTTCGTGTCGTTATTTGCGATATAAACAAGTTCAGCGCCTGTTTTCTCGTGTTCCATAAGGTATATAACAGCGCCTACAAGCGGAAAATCGCGGACTTCTTTTACAATAAAGCCTTCGATTTTGCCGCCCACCTTAAGGACGGTTTTGTCAGCGTATGTTATACTGCAGGATGCAAGTGACAATATAAACACTGCAGCCAAAAGCAATGAAACGATTTTTTTCATATTGGTCTCCCTTCTGTGCATTGCACAGATGTTTTTTAATATTTTTTCAAATAATTATCAGAAGCACTTTTCTTTTCGCTCTTTTTTACACTTTTCTATATTGCCGCAGCGATAACAGAGTTCGTTATCACATATACCGTTGCCGGAAAAATAAGACAGAATATTATTTACCGTAGTTTCGGCAATATTGTCCAGAGCTTCTTTTGTAAGAAATGCCTGGTGTGATGTAACGATCACATTGGGCATCGAGATAAGGCGTGACAGAAGATCGTCGTTCATAATATGACCTGATCTGTCTTCAAAGAAAATATCCGCCTCTTCCTCATAAACATCAAGACAGGCTGCCCCGATTTTACGCTCTTTGATACCGTTGAGAAGAGCTTCGGAGTCTATAAGCGCGCCTCTTGATGTATTGATGATCACTACGCCCTTTTTCATTTGTCGGATGGCGTTTTCATCGATCATATGACGCGTTTCGTCCGTCAAAGGACAGTGCAGAGAGATAATATCGCTTTTTTTGAAGAGTTCGTTGAGAGATACATATTCTATATCGCTGTTTTGTGCCGGAAAAGCGTCATAGGCTATAACATTCATACCGAAACCCCGGCAGATGTTGATAAAGATCTTTCCTATCTTGCCCGTACCGATCACTCCGACGGTTTTTCCGTGAATATCAAACCCCGTCAGTCCGCTTAATGAAAAATTAAACTCTCTTGTGCGGTTATAGGCTTTATGTATACGGCGAACGGAAGTAAGCAGTAAAGCGATAGCATGTTCAGCGACGGCATAAGGTGAATAAGCCGGAACATGAACGACGTGAACTTTGCCGAACGCCGCACGGATATCGACATTGTTATATCCTGCGGAACGGAGCGCCACCATTTTGACGCCGTATTCATAAAGTGTGCTGATGACATTTGCGTTTACGGAATCATTCACAAATACGCACACGACATCGCTGCCTTTTGCCAGAGATACTGTATCTTCACTTAATCTCGTTTCAAAAAAACGGAATTGTAATCCGTGCTGATCCTGATATTTTTCGAAAGATGCTTTATCATACTCTTTTGCGTCAAAAAAAGCCACATTGATCATAGCATTCGCCCCATCTTGTTTCAGTATTACATACTAATAATATGCTTTATATTGTTATATATTATAACGCACGGGATCTGAATTGTCAAGCTGTTCATTTCAATTTCTATCCCGGAAAAAACGAAAATCCGGCTCGGGCGAAAATACCCTGCCGGTTTTTTGATTATTATTATTCTTTTCGAAGCAAGTTAACGGTATTTTTCAACGTGTTTTTGACGGCTTCTTCGTCAAGAGTGCCTGCAGCGTTATACTATAGAGGATACAAAACAATAGTTCATATTGCTGTTACATATTATTTGCAAAAATTAAAAAATTATAGTATATTATTATCAAATGAGAGATAAAAACGGGCCTTAAGTTTATTGGTATAGGAGCTGAACAGAATGAAAAAATTTATCACGATAATATTTCTTTTTGCAGTCCTCACAATGTTTACCTCTTGCGGCAGTTTCACGCAAAATAATGATTGACTTTTTTTTTGATTTATTACAGTTATATATTAACTTCTGTTTGCTTAATAATGTTTAAGGAGGTGCCGAAAATGTTTGTCTGTCTGACGGAAGCCCTGAAAAATATCAGAACTAATTTTCTGCTCAATGCGGCGATAGTGGTTATGATAGTTTCGATTATGACTTTTCTGGGGATTGTTACACTTCAGATCCAGATAAGGGACATTACAACAGAAGTTGTTCTGGAACAGGAGGCATTTGTAGAGTTATCACAATACCGTTTTTTGATAGATAAAGAATCATCTCTCAGGCTTGGTCAAAGATATGATATTGTTAGCGGCAAATATATTCCCGAAGAAGAAACTTTTTTATTCTATCCGTTATCAAAAAATCCTGAGATTAATCGCAAATATCTTGAAAATGCAGATAAAGTTTGGGATTTCCTGGAAAATCTAAATTCGTTGCAAGGCGTTTTTTATTATACCATAAAACAAGGATCTTTTCTTTCGGTAGGTCAGCATGATGCTTATGATGGACACTATGTTCCTGATAACACAATAGATTATGCCGTTACTATGATTTTTTTTAATATTGAAAACTTGACTCTGCTGAAAGGCAGACTGCCGAAAGAAGATGATTTTTATGTTGATGAAAACGGCATACAGGTTGTTCCTGTTCTTGTCGGATATAATTTACGAAATCAATTTTCATTGGGGGATATTGTTACGGTTAAAGACAGACTAAAACATTATGACCCAAATGACATTACTATGCGAATAGTGGATATGCCTACTTTTAGCAACGGAATTGTTGTAGGAATTCTTGATAAATCAAATGTAACCACTTCTTCAAACGGAAATAGTCTGTTAAACTTTTCAACAAGCATTATACGGGCAGTTAAAGATCCATCTCCAAACAATTTCCCTGACCTGAAGAACAATGATAATGCATATATTTACGCTGCATTCAACAAATTGATGCTTCTCCCATCTTCTAAATTGTATATCAACAGAACAGATGAAGCTCGGATAGTTGAAGAAATTAATAATGCTCTTAAGGACTCGGGACTGGATGCCTTTTATTCCATTGCACGTTGCGATTCCTACGCCAAAATAACGGCATCACTTGAAAAAGAAAGAACGGAAACATATCTGCATGTAGCTTTGCTTGTGGGGATTCTTTGCGCTTTCGGTTTGGGCATACTTATACTTATGCTTAATATAGCAAACGAAAAAGATTATTCGATACACAGACTCGTGGGCGCAACAAAAAACAATGTTGCTCTTATGACGACGGTTCAGATGTTTATATTGCTTATAGTATCGGACGTTCTTATTCACTATCCGTATATTCTTCATGCGACGGGACTTTTTTTGAACGGTGACAGTATGATATATTTTTTCAATACGGGGAAAATATATACAGTAATTGCCGTGATGAATATTATTATACTTGCGCTGACATATATTATATCAAGAATATACGCATCGGCAACGGATATTTCTGCATCCATTAAAGATAAGGAGTGAAAAGATGAAGATATTCCGTCTTGAAAATATTCTGAATGTTATAATATACTCATTTTTAACATTTATAATAGTTATTCTTGTAAATCAGCTTGATCTGAGCAGAACAAACAACCGATACTATAACGGTTTTTACGGTTCGGACAGCAGAAAGATAATGATAAATGCAAAGAGAACAGGCTTCAGAATAGATACGGAATCGCTCGGATCGGATTTCGTTTTGTATGACACTGTAAACGACGTGCAGGCAGGTCCGAGCACAATGACGCACAGGGTCATATACGGCAAGGGGAATTATCCGAAGCCTCATATGCTTGACGGTCATTTCTTTACTGACGACGAGATAATATCAAAAGAAAAAACATGCGTTGTAGGCAGCAAAGTGCTTGAAGGAATTCTGGAGGAAAACGGAGAAAAATACGTTGAGGCGTACGGGGATAAATTCAGAATTATAGGCACAATGGGACTTGAAACTGCAAGCGACCTTGACCTGATAATTATATTTAACTGGGGCGGATATTACGATAACGACAAGACAATATTTACTAAATATATGATCGATTCCGATTTTTACGGACGCGCGGACGAAGTTTTCAACGCTATATGGTCACAGCTTGAAAATTTCAAAAAGGATCACGAAGAAATCGAATTTGAAAATATATATTATGAAAACAATATAAGAGGGTTTGAATACTATTCACGCCATCTGTATTTCTGGGCAACGGTGCTTGTTGCGTTGAATCTTATCATAGTTTCCGCAAGATACAGTTCAAGGAACATAAGAGTTGTTGCGGTAAACAGAATGGTAGGCGTACCCACGGCGGGTATAATAGCGTCGGTGGCATCAAAATATGCGCTTACGGCGCTTACAGGAGTGGCGATCTCGTTTGTAACGATACGTTTGCTCAACACGAACGCTGACTTTGCAAAAAGCGAATTCGCGTATTTTGCAACGCTGCCTATAAAAACAGTTGTAATAGTAATAATAATCGCTGTGCTTATATCCGTTATTTGCGGGATAATACCCGTTTTACGAATTCTTGCAAAAAAGGATTTGAGCAATGAGGTAAAATAGACGGTATAAAAAAATCTGTCATAAATCGACCCGTCGCGGAGATAAAGTTTTTCCGACGGGTTTTTGTTTGACTGAAAACAGGAAGTATCGGCAAATAAGCAAATCATAATCATAAAGAAATGGCATCCCTGCGAAATTTGCGGGACGCCATTTTCGTCATATCGCAAAATTGAAGCATAATTCACCGAAAAACAAATTTTTTAAAATGGTCCGGCAATGCGAAAACATATTGACATACTGTTTTTTATGCTGAAAAGACAGAAATTTTTATTTTTTACGGGTTGACATTGTTTGTTATTTCAGTTATAATATCGATGAAAACCACGCGAATTTATATTATATTTCAGAAGGATGAATATTATGAATTTTCCTAAACAGTTTATATGCGCGACAGAAGAATATTCAACATACCACAACTTTGTTCCGTCCCCCTATTTCAGAAAAGAATTCATTCCCGATACGTCAGACTGTGCTCTGCGTGTTACGGGACTCGGTTTTTACCGCGTATGGATCAACGGAAAAGAAATAACAAAAGGTCTTATTGCGCCGTATATTTCGAATACGGATCATATAGTATATTTTGATGACTATGATCTGTCGGAATATGTAAAAACGAACGAAAAAAATGTATTGGGATTTCAGCTTGGCAACGGAATGCAGAACGCTCCGGGCGGCGTGATATGGGATTTTGACAAAGCGTCGTTCCGTTCCGCGCCAAAGCTTGCATTTTTGCTGAATGTCGGAAAAACACAGATAGTTTCGGATACGACCGTAAAGACTGCGCCGTCGCCGCTGTATTTTGACGACCTGAGAGCAGGCGTTCGATACGATGCACGAAATGAAATCGACGGATGGAATATGCCTGATTTTGACGATACAAACTGGGCAAACGCAAAAACATGTGCTACACCGAAAGGCGAATTCCGCATATGCGAGGCTGATCCAGTGCTGCCTACAGGCGTTGAGCTGAAAGCGAGCTCCGTTCGTTTCGGTAAAATGCGCGATTTTACGCCGAGAGGCGACGTTGAGAAAATGTCGCATCCGGAAGACGCAAACGACGGAAGAGAAGGTTACTTATATGATTTCGGCAAGAATAATGCCGGTATAATACGCCTTAAGATCAACGGAAGACCCGGACAGCGCGTTGTTTTGCAGTTCGCAGAGATGATGACAGACGGAGAAATGGATTATAACAATATCAGTTTTTATCCCGACGGATATTCTCAGCGCGATGTATATATCTGCAAGGGCGGAGAAGAGATTTTCGAGCCGCCGTTCACTTATCACGGTTTCAGATACTGTATGGTGATAGGAATAGACGAAGCTCAGGCCACTACAGATCTTCTTACATTTATTGTCTGCACTTCAGCTGCAAAGGTCAAAGGAACATTCTGCTGTTCCGACGAGACCGCCAACACGCTTTATGAAATGTGCGATGCTTCGGACCGCTCAAATTTCTATTATTTCCCGACAGACTGCCCGCACAGAGAAAAGAACGGCTGGACGGGTGATGCCGCGCTTTCGTCGGAGCATATGCTGATGACGATGAATGTTGAAACAAGCTACATTGAATGGCTGAGAAACATTCGTGCGGCGCAAAAGGAAGACGGTCAGCTGCCCGGCATTATCCCGACCGGAGGTTGGGGTTATCAATGGGGCAACGGACCCGCATGGGACGCCGCGCTGATATTCATTCCGTATTTTACATACAGATATACTGGAAACAAAGAGATACTTACAGAAAATGCCGACGCGATCTTCAAATATCTTAAATATGCCTCGGGAAAAAGAGACGAAAACGGGCTGCTTGCATACGGCCTTGGCGACTGGTGTCCGATAGGCGGCAAAGTTAAACCCACACTGAAGTTTACCGACAGCGTTACTATCATTGCATGCGCAAAAATGGCAGCTTTTATATTTGATATTCTCAAAAAAGATAACGAAAAGGCTTATGCGTTGAATTTGGGCGCCGAATTACGCGAAGCTGTCCGCAAAAATCTGATCAACAAAGAGTTATGTGTTGCAGATACAGACTGCCAGACAAGTCAGGCTATGGCTCTTTTTTACGGCATATTCGATGAAGACGAAAAAGCAAAGGCTACAGAGCATCTCATAAAAATGATTCACGATAACGGTGATTTCCTTGATACCGGAATTCTTGGCGCGCGTGTTATTTTCCACGTGCTTTCCGACGCAGGTGAAAGCGACCTTGCATGGAAGATGATCACACGCAGGGAATTTCCGTCGTACGGCGCTTTTATAGAATTCGGAGAAACCACAATACCGGAATTTTTCGGTCTGCCGGAAGACGGACTGTTTTCGCATAATCATCATATGTTCTGCGATATCAAGAACTGGTTTATTTCATGCGTTGCCGGTCTGAAATATAATCCCGACGGCATAAAACACGATCACGTTACTATAAAGCCTGCATTTATCAACGGTCTTTCATATGCGCAGGCATCATACTCCTCCCCTGCCGGCGAGATCTTTGTTCGCTGGGATCGCACAAACAGAGGTGCGAATATACACGTTTGCACTGCTGACGGCATAACAGCAAACGTTGTTCTTCCAGACGGAACGCAGATCTCTCATACGGGAGACAAAGTTTATAAATGCGGCTTATGAAATAATCATTTGTTCGCTCATTACATTTTACGGGGAATAAACACTGTGGAGCTTATAGAACCGACTGAACGATTTGAAAATCAGATACGTCTTTACAGAAAAGAGTTTCTTGACTTCAAAGATTCTATGGACGGCACAGGCGGACTCGAAACATTTGAAAGTCCAAAAGAATGGATAGAATATTCAAAACGAAATAAGGATCCGTTGACGGTCAGCAAAGGTCTTGTCCCTGCCACACAATATATATTTGTTCGGGAAGAAGATATGAAGATC
>JAEEJJ010000074.1 GCA_016281805.1 Clostridiales bacterium | reverse complement strand
GCCTAAAATAGCTGAATAGGACTGAGAGGGGTATTTTTTCAGCAGAAAATCAAAAAGCCTTATAAGCGCCAGGAGCGCTATTGCGGTAGGAACGCCGACTGACAGCAAAAAAATGAAATCCAAAGATGAAAGAGCCTGATAAAAACGTTCGTAAATGCCGAATATCATAAGAATATGTGAAAAGCTGACGCCGGGGACGATAACAGCTATTGCAAGAGCAATGCCGCAGACGATAAAAGCTGGTATCTGAGTGATCTGAAATCCTCCGCTGATCTCAAGGATACCGTCCGGTATGAGATCAAGAAGAAAGACACAGGCAATTCCGACAGCAGCGCATATAAGGCATGAAATGCTGAATTTTTTCAGACCGGTTTTTTTGAAAAGCATAGGAACGCTTCCTGCGATCGCACCGATAAAGAAAAAGCTTACCGGAACGGGTGTAAATTCAAGCGCTAACAGAATAAGCCTGGAAAGTGTTACCATGCCGAGAAGAAGGGAGATCGCGACGATAAAAAGAAAGATAATATTTTTTTTGAAGTCTGAAAAAAGTGTTGCAACAGCGGAAAGCAGTTTATCATATATTCCGAGAATGATCGCCAATGTGCCTCCGCTTACGCCGGGAACGGTCATAAGAGAACCGATAGTAAAACCTTTCAGAGCATATACGGCATGTTCCGTTATTTTGTTTTTGGGCATCGTCTATCTCCTGTATATAATTCTTCTGAAATAGTTCAGTTTTCCGTTCAGGATATTAAATGCCTTACGATTGATAACAAGGAAGAATTCTCCAGGCATTTCAACGAACTCACCGCCGTATTGTTTTTTATACTGATAAAGCTCGTACATTTTATCGTCTTTGATGTTTTCGGTATCAAGACGCAGCGTTCCGCCCATATTGAAAGATGAAACCTTGCCGTCAAGAGAGTCGTCAAGCATATCGGCATAGTTGGCGGTCAGTTTAAGCGCTCTTAACGCTTCGGAGTTGGCTCCGTAAAAATTATACGCCTTATTACCCATTTTAATAAAAAATGATGCGCTGAGATAAGGGCAATTCTTGTATTTTTCGGCAATTTCCGCACGTTTGATCGTAGCTGATATCTGCTTTTTCACCTCGCGGATCTTCGGTTCGAGACGACCGCGCTTCTGTTCTGTTGTTTCGGGGTTGTCAAATTCGTCGGTAAGAGTTTTGAGGCGGAGAGCAGCCTGTTTCAATATTTCGTCCGTATATGCCTTATCTTTGGCGTAATCGTATTTATAAAGATAGATAGAAACGAAATCTTTCAGGGAGGTTGCAAATTTTATGTAATAATCGAGATTTCTTCTGCCAAATCCTTTCTTTTCCGTCGTTTCAACAAGAAGATCGTAAAAAATACGAACACCGCGCTCTAATGTTTCACCTTTGCAAACTTCAAGGGTTACTCCCCTGTCGTGCGAGAACCGGATATCATTTTTCAGGTGGACCGTAAAATTGGAATACATTTTAAGACGTTCTTTTTCGGGATCGTTTTCCGGAGAAAAGAGGATACGGTAATTTGTTCTGGGCTGCAAAACACCCGTCGTATTTTTTTCATAACCGAGAGACTCAAAAAATGATACGATATTGTTTTCGTCAACGTCTTCAAAATCGATCCTGTAATCGCAGAAAGGATCGAAAATCACGTATACGATATGATGCTTTTTGCAGTATTCCTTTAAAAAAGCGGTAAATTCCGATACAAGCTCACGATTGGAATAATCGCAGACGAAACCTCTTGTAATGTAGCCGACGGAATACGGAGTTAAATAGACGGGTAAACAAAGCATGAGGCAGCTGAGAACTGCCTCTCCTTTATCATCGTATCCTGAAAGTGCGTGGGGTTTCATAAATGAGCGAAATGAAGCCCAGTATGAAGTTTGCTGAAATATACCGTTTTTTACTGCCAAGGAGTCGGTAACGCCGACATCTGTTTTTTCAAACCTGTACATTTTTCATCCTTATTTTTGTATCAAACAAAACTGTTTATTTTACTATTGCTTCAAACACCGCATCAGCATCTTTACTGATAACAAGAACAAGATCTTTACCGATTGTTTTGATGCTGTAGTTTTTTGATATTTCGTATTCAGTGGGATCATACGGCATCAGGGCATTCATAAGACCCTGAACATAAACATCAACAACTGCATTTTTTGCCGAATCGATAACTGATTTTTCAGTGTTTTCATTGAATCTGATAACCGCAAAAGTTGAAGCAGACATTCCTGAACGCTCGGAAAGGACAAAATCATCGATCTGAGCAATGATATCTTCGTCTTCGATACCATACATATACATCAGTACCTCTTCCGAATAATCATCGCTTTTATAGGTAAACTCCACATTTGAAAAGTCTGCCGCAGCGCATGCTTTTTCGACTGTTTTGTCGAGCGCTCCGAGTGCTTCGGGAGAAGATGAGCAGGCTGTGATCAAAGCTAACAGAAGCGCAAATATCGCGCAGGATAAAATTGTTTTTTTCATAATAATCTCCTTTGAAAAAAATATTTCCGAAAATTTATATTTCCGGTGCATCACTGAAAGATGCTGTGAGTGATGATGTGTGATCTGTTTCGAATACTATTATTTCATTTTCACCCCGTCTGAGAAGTATTGAGGGAATATAAAATGTTTTCTGAGGACCGGCTGTTACCCAGTAGCGTGCGAGATTGAATCCGTTGATCCATATCTGCCCGCGGGAGAAACCATCGAGCCTGAGGTATGTATCAAGAATTTCCTCATCAAGCGTAAAGACTGAACGAAGAAATGTTGGAACCGTGACGTTTGATTGGCTTTCCGCAAACGGGATGACGGAGATATCGTCAAGAGGAATGCAGAAAATATCCCAGTCAAAAAGCTCCTGAAAGGAGTTGAGCATAACGGGACCGTCAAGTCCTTTTCTGTCACAGAGGGGATGACCGAAATTGACCCTGCCGAAAGTATCTACGAATATTTCAAGAGTGTTCTCTTTTTGCGGAAATGATAATTTAACTGTTTTTTCAGCGTCATTTCTGTATATGACAGCCTGTTTGATTCCGTTGACGAAAATATGCGCTCTGTCGTGAGGAGCTGTAACGGTGATTTCAGCTTCGCGATAATAAGGAACAGTTGTTTTATAGAGAATAAAACCGTAATTCTGTCCGAGCATTTCCATGGGAAGCGGTGCAGCTGAATGATGTTTTTGAGAGACGGATTCAAGGCAGTCGAAAACAGAGGACTGTGAAGTAAAGCGGATATCGGGATAGGCTTTTGCGGCGGTTTTAGGGAAAACGGGAAAATCGAAACTGCCGAAATATTCAGCAATCAGCCGCTGCGTAATACGGTATTTTTCTGTTATATTGCCTGCTTCGTCAAGAAGCGCGTCATAGTCATAACTCGAGACATCGGGTTCATATTTTCCGCCGTGGTTTGCGCCTGCCATCCACCCGAATGATGTGCCTCCGTGAAACATGTAGATATTTACATCCGCTCCGAGCTCAAAAAGGCGGTCAAGACATTTTTCATAGTCTGACAAATCACGGGTATGATGTTTTTCACCGAAATGATCGAACCATCCGTTCCAGAATTCACCGCACATAAGAGGCATATCCAGCTGAAACGATTTGAGACAGAAAAGATCCTCGTCAGGCCATCCGCCGAAATTGGCGACCTTAAAAACATCCGGAAGGCTTCCACCGCTGAGGTGGGTATAGGTTCCGCCGTCAGATGTGAACATGGGAACAGTAACCCCAAGATCGGTCATAAGATCTTTCAGAAAACGAAGATACGTTTTATCGTTTCCGTAACTGCCGTATTCGTTTTCTATCTGAAACATAATAACAGGTCCGCCGTCAGTGCACTGATGTGCTGCCAGTTTAGGTATAAGAATTTTATAATAATTCTTAACTTTTTCAAGATATTGCGGACATGAACATCTGACATTAATGTTTCTGTCTGAAAGCAGCCATGCGGGAAGTCCGCCAAAATCCCATTCGGAACAGATATACGGACTTGGTCGAAGAATAACGTAAAGACCGAGCGCCGCGGCGGTTTCGATATAACGTTCAACATCTGCAATTCCGGTAAAATCAAACTCCCCTTCCCTGCATTCGTGAATATTCCACGGAACATATGTTTCTACCGTATTCAGTCCGCACGCTTTGAGTTTTTTCAGTCTGTCTTCCCAATACTCCGGTAAAATACGGAAATAATGCATAGCACCGGAAAGAATGTGGAATTTTTTATTATCAATAAAAAAACCGTCCTTACGTATTTCAAAAACGGACATATCAAACCTCCGGATATGCTTTAAAACTATATGGTTATTTTACCATATGATCTATGTTTTGTCAATATAAAAAAATAAAACACCGATCTCTCGGTGTTTTAATTTTAAAAAAATTATTTGCCTACGAAGCTTGCTGCAACATCAGCTGCGGTTGCTGCATCGGGAGTATAAGCATCTGCGCCTATCTGTTTGCAGAATGCATCTGTAAGCGGAGCACCGCCAACCATGATTTTTACTTTATCACGGATTCCAGCAGCTACTGCGCAATCTACGACTTCTTTCATGGCACCCATTGTTGTGGTAAGAAGAGCAGAACAGCATATGATCTGGCAGCCCTCATTCTTTGCAGTTTCTACAAACGTTTCGGGAGCAACATCTGTGCCGAGGTCGATAACCTCAAAACCCTTACCTTCAAGCATCATTTTAACAAGGTTTTTACCTATATC
>JAEEJJ010000073.1 GCA_016281805.1 Clostridiales bacterium | reverse complement strand
GGATTGTGGAGCGAAGAAGAGGGCATATGTTTTCGCGGTATTGCCGATGAAAACGGCAGTTACCCCAAAGATGCGAATATCTGGCAAAACTGGGAAAGACAGTGCTCTGTCCAGCTTTTTGACGGGATATGGGGATTTAAGGCGGATTGCGGCATAAAACTTTTCGGTCAGTCAAACAGAGAATACCCCAAACAGTCCTTTCAGCTCAAATTTCGTGCAAAATACGGATGCCCCGAAATATACTGTTCTCTTTTTGCAAACACGCCCGAGCTCACACGTTTCAACAGTCTTGTTCTTCGTTCAGGTTCTCAGGATTACAGACGTTCGCTTATAAGAGACGAGCTTGCCACGTCACTGGCCGCGGATATGGATCTGCTTGTGCAGGGATATAAGGCGTGCGTTCTTTATATAAACGGCCAATACTACGGTATTTATTATATCCGTGAAAAAATCGATGAAAAATTTATCGCATCGCATATCGGCGTATCAGAAGAAAGCATAGATCTTCTTGTAGGCAACGGCAATGTGATATACGGCAGCAATGACGACTGGTACAGTGTGCTCTGGTATGCGAGAAATTACGATCTTTCCGTTCCTTCAAATTATAACTACCTTAAAAGAAGCATAGATGTTGAGAGCTTCGCCGATTTTATCATAGCAGAAGCGTTTTACGGAAACAGAGACTCAGGCAACATTAAATTCTACCGATCAAGCGAAACGGACGGAAAATGGCGCTGGATCCTTTACGACCTTGATTACGCCATGACGGATGACACTGATTTCGGTACATACGGGTTGTTTTATATGATCGACCCGGAGGGAACAGGGTATGCACATAAATACAGCACCGTGCTTATCAACAGGCTTCTTCGAAATCCTGAATTTTTTGATATGTTCCTTCGCCGTTTCGCGTTTCATCTTGACAATACTTTTGCGGCAGACCGTATAATTTCCGAAGTGGATTCTTTTCGTCAGCTTATCGGAGGCGAAATAGTAAGGAACATAAACAGATGGGGCAGCACTTACAATACGTGGGACTGGCAGACAAAAGTAATAAAGAATTTTGTTACGGATAATTACGACTCCGGAAAAACAAGAAAAGAACAGCTCATTTCAGAGATCAGATCTCTGTTTTCTCTTTCGGATACGGCGGTTGAATATTACTTTTATATGACGGAAGAAGAACGCGCGGAATTTGATACGGTAATGTCTCTCGGTCTTATTGAAAACTCCGAAGATATTTTTGCTTATACCCACCCTGCAGATTCCGCCGCTGGGGAATTGCCCGTTTTTGAAGAAGACTCCGGAGAGGGGGAATGGGATGAGACATGAGCTTAAATATATGATCAGCAAAGCTGATTCCGTTTTGCTGAAAAGCATCCTTTCCCGTATACTGAGTTTCGATCCTCATTATAAAAACGGGACATATACCGTATCAAGTCTGTATTTCGATGATCTGTCGTTTGCCGCATACAACGATAAGCTGAACGGCGACAGCGAAAGAGAAAAATTCAGGATCCGTCTTTACAACGGCGACGAGTCTTATATCGTTCTTGAAAAGAAATGCAAAAAGAAAGATTTTGTGAATAAATATTCATTTTTAATGAATAAAAATGACGTTTTAGCTGCGATCGACGGCAGAAGAGCAGAAAGCGATAGTGAACTCGCAAAAGAGTTTTATGCAAAAACGGTTTCGCAGGGACTGAGACCTGTTGTAACGGTAAGATATGAGCGGACGGCGTTCGTTTTTCCTTTGGGAGAAACAAGAATAACGATCGACAGAAACATTCGGTTCTCAATGGACCCCGAAGCTCTTTTCGGCGGCAGAGATCTGTTTTATCCGCTGCCGTTTGCAGAGTCTGATATACTTGAAGTGAAATACAACGAAAATTTTCCTTCATTTCTCACACCGGTTCTTTCATCCGTTTCAGCCGAACGGATCGCATATTCAAAATACGCTATGGCTGTAAGCGCAATTGAAGGGAGCAATATATGAATTTTTCGGACATTATCAAAAACAGCGCGCTGAATGAGTTTTCCGGAGAACTGACATTTCCCGGAGTTATTCTTACGATCACTACAGCTTTTCTGATATCGCTTTTCATTATTTTTATTTATAATGTAACCTTCAAAGGAGTAGTATTCAACAAGGGTTTTGCCCTGTCGCTTTCGCTTCTTTCCGTTGTTACGTCCGCAATAATCATGACGGTCACTTCAAATCTTGTGCTGTCTCTTGGCATGGTCGGCGCATTGTCGATCGTTCGTTTCAGAACCGCAGTAAAAGACCCTGTTGACACGATCTTTATGTTCTGGGCAGTCTGCGCGGGCATAATGACGGGCGCGGGATTGATTTTCTGGTCGCTTTTTGCAAATATTCTGATCGGACTCGTTTATCTTGCGATTTCTTTTTTCGCAAAAAAGAGTACGTCGGTCCAATATCTTCTGACCGTTCGCTATTCTTCCGAGGCGTCACAGGAAATAAAACATAAGATCCGTATGTTGTCAAAATACAAAATCAGAGCAAAAATATACGGAAAAGACTATATCGAGCTTTCGGCAGACGTTCGTATCCGCGGAAAGGATATGGAGATAATCGATTCGATCAAAGATCTTCGCGGCGTTGCCGATCTTTCCCTGATAGAATATCAATGATTGTTGCTTTTATACATATAACGGAGTTTGAATTCAATAAAGTTTGTGGATAAATACCATTGCATTTTTATTCCAAATATTGTATAATAATTCATATTTGTTTGCAAAACGATTTTTACATACAGGAGATTGGAATATGGGTAATCTGAATATCACAAAAGAAATAAAAAAAGTGGTTCTGGCTTATTCCGGCGGACTTGACACCTCTATCATTATTCCATGGCTGAAAGAGAATTTCAACAACTGCGAAGTAATAGCAGTCGCCGCCGATGTGGGACAGGGCGGAGAGCTTGACGGTCTTCGTGAAAAAGCGATAAAAACAGGCGCGTCCAAAATATATATTGAAGATCTCGTTGATGAGTTCGTAGATGATTATATTTTCCCGACCTTGAAAGCCTCTGCTGTTTACGAAAACAAATATCTCCTCGGCACATCGTTCGCGCGTCCGATCATAGCCAAACGGATCGTTGAAATAGCTATAAAAGAAGGCGCAGACGCGATCGCTCACGGCTGCACGGGCAAGGGCAACGATCAGGTCAGATTTGAGCTTGCCATAAAGGCGTTCGCTCCCGATATGCCGATAATCGCGCCGTGGAGGATCTGGAATATCAAATCACGCGACGAGGAGATCGATTATGCGGAAGCTCATAACATTCCTCTCAGAATAAGCAGAGAAACAAATTATTCAAAAGATATGAATCTGTGGCATCTTTCACACGAAGGTCTTGATCTTGAAGATCCCGCAAACGAGCCTGATTACGATAAGATCCTTGAACTCGGAGTATCCCCCGAAAAAGCGCCCGATACCCCGTCGTATGTTACCATAGGCTTTGAAAAGGGCATTCCCGTATCTGTTGACGGCGTAAAAATGAAAGGTTCGGATATCATCAGAAAGCTCAACAAGCTTGGCGGCGAAAACGGCATAGGCATTGCCGATCTCGTTGAAAACCGTCTTGTCGGTATGAAATCAAGGGGCGTTTACGAAACTCCGGGCGGAACGATCCTTTATCAGGCGCATGATATTCTCGAAACACTCTGTCTGGACAGAGATACGCTTCATTTCAAACAGCAGTCAGCGCTGAAGTTTGCCGAGCTTGTTTATTTCGGTCAGTGGTTCACACCGCTTCGCGAAGCGCTTTCCGCTTTTGTGGACGAAACGCAGAAAACGGTGACAGGCGAGGTCAAACTCAAACTTTACAAAGGCAATATCATAAATGCGGGCGTAACTTCCCCGAATTCTCTTTACGATGAGGATATCGCCACATTCAGTGAAGATGATGTATACGATCAGGCGGACAGCGCAGGCTTTATCAATCTTTTCGGTCTGCCTATAAAAGTAAAAGCAAAGCACGAACAGAAAAACAGATAATCGGAGGCGGCAATGAACGCAGTAATTACCGTTACGGGTAAAGACACGGTTGGTATAATTGCAAAGGTCAGCAGCGAATGCTTTAAATATAACGCAAACATTCTTGACATAACGCAAAAGGTTTTCGGAGGAATGTTTGTTATGACGATGCTCATATCCGTTGACGAGCTGAATATCAAATTCGCGGATTTCGTTGATATAATGAATGACCTTGCTAAAAAAGAACACCTTGTTATCCACACAATGCATGAATCGATCTTCGACGCAATGCATAACATCTGAATTATACACGCGGCGTTTTCGTGCGTTTGCATGGGAATGCCGCTTCAGGTTATTTTTGAATTATTGGAGACAAAATGCTGAACGAAAGTAAAATTCTTGAAACAATAAATATGATAACGCAGGAGCATCTTGATATCAGGACCGTCACGATGGGTATCTCGCTTCATTCCTGCGTTGACAGCGATACAAAGAAGTGCTGTGCAAGAATATATGATAAAATAACAAAAAAAGCCGAAAATCTTGTTGCAGCAGGTGAAAGCATCGAAAAAGAACTCGGTATTCCCATAATCAACAAACGTATTTCGGTAACTCCGATATCCCTTATTGCTGCGGCAGCGGCTGGTGACGACGAGAACTTTGACTGTTCTCCGTTCGCCGAAACGCTTCAAAAAGCTGCGGATACATGCGGCGTGAATTTTATAGGCGGGTTTTCCGCTCTTGTTCAGAAGGGGTTTGCAGTCAGTGACAAGGCGCTTATAAAATCGATTCCGTCGGCGCTTGCGGCTACAAAAAACGTCTGCTCTTCGGTAAACGTCGCCTCCACAAAAGCGGGAATAAACATGAACGCCGTTGCAATGATGGGCAAAACAATAAAACAGCTTGCATATCTTACGCGTGAAAACGATTCGATAGGCTGCGCAAAGCTTGTTGTATTTGCCAATGTTCCCGAAGATAACCCGTTCATGGCAGGCGCATTTCACGGCTCCGGCGAAGGCGAATGTATGATAAATGTCGGCGTTTCTGGCCCCGGCGTTGTAAAAAGGGCTCTCGAAAAATGTGACGGCGATCTTTCCGAAGTCGCGGAAACAATAAAAAAGACTGCTTTTAAGATCACAAGAATGGGTCAGCTTGTTGCTGCTCAGGCTTCAAAAAAGCTCGGTGTTCCGTTCGGCATCGTCGATCTGTCCCTTGCGCCAACGCCGGCAATAGGCGACTCTGTAGCCCATATCCTTGAAGAAATGGGACTTGAGAGCTGCGGCTCGTGCGGAACAACAGCTGCTCTTGCGCTTTTGAACGATGCGGTAAAAAAAGGCGGCGTAATGGCGTCGTCACACGTAGGCGGTCTTTCCGGAGCATTCATACCGGTTTCGGAAGACGCTGGAATGATATCTGCGGCAAAAAGCGGAGCGCTTACAATAGAAAAACTTGAGGCAATGACTGCGGTATGCTCTGTCGGACTTGACATGATAGCGGTTCCAGGAGACACGCCCGATGAGGTCATTTCCGCTCTGATCGCGGATGAGGCAGCGATAGGCGTTGTAAATTCCAAAACCACTGCAGTCCGCGTGATACCGGCATACGGCAAAACGGTAGGCGATACTGTTTCGTTCGGAGGATTGCTGGGAGAGGCTCCGGTAATGAAGATCAGCAGTTTTTCTCCCGCTAAATTCATATCCCGCGGCGGACGTATCCCCGCACCGATACAAAGTCTTAAAAACTGAAAAGGAAACAGCAATGAAACTCTGGTCAGGAAGATTTTCAAAAGACGTTGACGGTCGAGTAAACGATTTCAATTCATCAATATCGTTCGACAAACGGCTTTACAAACAGGATATAGAAGGCAGTATCGCGCATTCTCAGATGCTTTACGAATGCGGGATAATAACCGACGAAGACAGAAAAGCAATACAGAGCGGACTGAAAAGCATTCTTGAGGATGTTGAATCGGGAAAACTTGATTTTTCTTCCGAAGCGGAAGATATTCATATGAATATCGAAACGATACTTACCGAGCGTATAGGCGACGCCGGCAAACGCCTTCACACCGCAAGATCACGAAACGATCAGGTCGCGCTTGATATACGCCTTTATATGAGAAGCGAAACAGACGATATTTCCGAAGAACTTAACAAGCTTATATCCGCCATTGTAAAGATCGCTGAAAAAACGACCGACTGGGTAATGCCGTCTTATACGCATCTTCAGCGCGCGCAGCCTGTTTCGTTTGCTCACTATATAATGGCTTATGCGCAGATGTTTCTGCGTGACAGACAGCGTCTTGCAGACTGCAGAAAGCGTCTTAACCTCTGTCCGCTCGGCGCAGGCGCTCTGGCAACAACAACATATCCGATCGACAGATATATGACCGCGCAGCTTCTCGGGTTCGACGGTATTTGCGAAAACAGTATGGATGCGGTTTCAGACCGTGATTTTCTCATTGAATTCTGTTCAGACTGCGCAATGATCATGATGCATCTTTCGCGCTTTTGCGAGGAAATTATATTATGGTGTTCTTCTGAATTCAGATTTATTACTCTCGACGACGCATTCTCTACCGGTTCATCTATAATGCCGCAAAAAAAGAATCCCGACGTGGCTGAACTTTGCAGAGGCAAAACCGGCAGGGTTTACGGCAGTCTGATAACTCTTCTGACCGTTATGAAATCTCTTCCTCTTGCATATAATAAAGATATGCAGGAAGATAAGGAGACGGTTTTTGATTGCTGCGATACCGTAAAAATGTGCCTGAGCGTTTTTACTCCGATGTTTGAGACTGCGACCGTCAACAAAGAAAACCTGAGAGCAGCTGCATCTAAAGGTTTTATAAACGCAACAGACTGCGCTGATTATCTTGTCAGAAAAGGACTTCCGTTCCGAGACGCATATAAGGCTGTCGGCAGAGCGGTAATGTATTGCGAAAAGACCGGAAAGGATCTTGAATCCCTCACGGTAGAAGAATACCGTGAATTTTCGCCTCTTTTCGATTCGGATATATATTCCGCAATAAATCTTGAAAACTGTATGCTCAACAGAAAAGCGGCAGGCGGTCCGTCTCCGGAATCGGTAAAGATCCAGATAGAAAATCTTAAAAAGGCGAACGAACTTATATAATCAATACAGACCCGAAAGGAATAATCCCGGATGAATTCAAACGTTTATAACGTATCAATAATCGGCGCGTCAGGTTATGCCGGAGCAGAGCTTGTAAGAATACTTCTTTCTCACCCGAACGCAAAACTCGCCGCTCTGAGCTCTGTTTCTTATACAGGTCAGAGCATAGCCGAGCTTTATCCTTCATACAGAAATATATGCGAGCAGATCCTTGTTTCAGAAGAAGATGCGATTGAAAAGGGCGATGTTGTTTTCGCATCTCTTCCTCACGGTCTTTCCCAGGAAATTGCTCTTGAATGCGACAGAAAAGGTAAGCTTTTTATCGATCTCGGAGCAGATTTCCGACTTGACAACGGCGAAACATATACTGAATGGTATGGCAAAGATTATATTTACCCGGAACTTCACGCCAGGTCGGTATACGGACTTTCGGAAATATACCGTGATGAAATAAAAAAATCAAAAATAATCGGCAATCCCGGCTGTTATCCCACATCCGTCGCTCTCGCATTGTATCCCGCCATAAAAAACAATCTTGTAAAGGCGGATGACTTCATAGTGGATTCCAAAAGCGGCGTTACGGGCGCAGGAAAAAGCCTGACGCAAAAAACTCACTTTCCGGAATGCAACGAAGCGTTTTCGCCTTACAATATAGGCAAACATCGCCATACGCCTGAGATAGAGCAGACGCTTTCTCGCTTTGCAGGCAATCCTGTGCGCATAACTTTCGTTCCGCATCTCCTTCCCGTCAACCGCGGCATCGTCTCTACCGTTTATGCTGAAAATATCAGCGGACTGACGGTTGAAGAAATCCGCGAAATATACGCCAGAACATATGAAAACGAATATTTTATCAGAGTTCTGCCGTCAGGAGAGGTCGCAAATCTTAAAAATGTCAGAATGAGTAATTTCTGCGATATTTCAATACATGAAGACAGACATACGTCTAAACTGATTATAGTATCCGCCATTGACAATATGGTCAAAGGCGCGGCGGGTCAGGCTGTTCAGAATATGAATATCGCGTTGGGTATAAATGAAAGGGCGGGAATAGATTTTGTTCCCCCTGCAATATGAAGATATATTATTCGGAAGGAAAAACCTATGAATTTTCTTGAAAACGGGTCTGTTACAACTCCCAAAGGCTTTACCGCATCAGGTTATCACTGCGGTATAAGAAAAAGTCAGAAGAAAAAAGACATTTCTCTTATTTTCTGCGAAAAAAGATGCGCTGCGGCGGCAGTCTACACGAAAAATCTTGTAAAGGGCGCGCCTTTGACAGTAACAAAAAACAATATTTCCGACGGATACGCGCAGGCAGTTATCTGCAACAGCGGAAATGCCAATACATGCAACGCCGACGGAGTGGAAAAAGCCGAGCTGACTTGTAAAAAGCTTGCCGAAAAGCTCGCAATTTCCGAGAAGGACATTATAATCGGCTCTACGGGCGTTATAGGTCAGCCGATAAATATCGACGCGATCCTTTCAGGAATCGATCCGCTTATTGCAACACTTTCAAAAGACGGCTCAGGGGCTGCCGAAGGCATAATGACTACCGATACCGTAAAAAAATCTTTTGCCGTCGAATTTGAAATTGACGGAAAGAAGGCGTATATCGGCGGCATAGCAAAAGGATCGGGTATGATCAATCCTCATATGGCAACAATGCTCTGCTTTGTAACTACCGATATTGCGATAACACCTGATCTTCTCCACGAAGCTCTTTTGTATGCGGTAAAAAAATCTCTTAACATGGTCAATATAGACGGCGACACAAGCACCAACGATATGATGTCTGTAATGGCGTCAGGTCTTGCCGGAAACAAAACAATTACCGAAAAAAACGCCGATTATGATATTTTTGCGGAGGCGCTTCTTGAGCTTTCGATAAAGGTTGCCAAAGCAATAGCGAAAGACGGCGAGGGAGCAACAAAACTTATCATAGCAGATGTTCGCAACTGCAAAGATGAAGATACTGCGGAAATCCTTGCCGATTCCGTCGTTTCGTCTTCACTGGTAAAGGCGGCAATGTTCGGCGCAGACGCAAACTGGGGCAGAGTTCTGTGCGCGCTCGGCTATGCGGGAGAGGATATAGATGTTACAAAGATAAACGTATCGTTTATTTCCGCAGCGGGAAAGATCGATGTCTGCAAAAACGGCGCCGGAATACCTTTTTCGGAGGAAACAGCAAAAACAATACTTTCCTGCGATGAGATCACCATAGATATCGATTTACAGGACGGCAATGCTTCCGCTCAGGGATACGGATGCGATCTTACATACGACTATGTTAAAATAAACGGAGACTACCGTACATGAATAAATACGAAGAAAAAGCGTTTATCATTTCAGAAGCTCTGCCGTATATACAGCGGTTCAGCGGAAAAACGATCGTAGTCAAATACGGCGGCAACGCAATGATAAACGATATTATGAAAAACGCCGTTATTTCAGACTGTATCCTTCTTTCTCTTGTAGGCATCAATACTGTCCTCGTTCACGGAGGCGGTCCTGAAATCACCGCAATGCTCGGCAAGCTCGGAAAAGAAACACGTTTTATAAACGGTCTCAGATACACCGATGACGAAACGATGGATATAGTTCAGATGTCGCTTGCGGGAAAGGTCAACAAAGACCTTGTAACGCTTATTGCGAGAGCAGGCGGCAGGGCAGTGGGGCTTTGCGGACTTGACAGTGAGCTTATCTGCGCAAAAAAACTCGAAGACGGTGAAAACGATTACGGATATGTCGGAGAGATCACTTCGGTAAACACAAAAATAATCGAAGATAATATCCGTGCAGGTTATATTCCCGTTATTGCTACCGTAGCGGGCGGCGAGGACGGACATGCTTATAATGTAAACGCCGATACTGCCGCGGCATATATCGCAGGGGCGCTCGGCGCCGAAAAGCTGATACTTCTTACCGATACAAAAGGCGTTCTTGCAGATAAGGACGATGAAACGTCTCTTATCCCGAAAATAGCCATGGACGAGATCGACGGTTATATCGGGCAGGGAATTATCGTAGGCGGAATGATCCCGAAACTTCGCTGCTGCGAAACGGCAATAAAAAGCGGCGTTCACTCTGCGCATATTATAGACGGAAGAGTAGCGCACTCAATACTGATAGAGATGTTTACTGCCGGCGGTATAGGAACAATGATAGACAATACGCTTTAAGAGGATTGAAATGAGCTCATTTAACGATATAAAAAAACAGGATAACGATTTTATAGCCAATACGTATGCGCGTTTTGACGTTGCGTTCGTTTCGGGTAAAAATGCGCGGTTCACTGATGAGAGTGGCAAGGAATACATCGATTTCGGCAGCGGAATAGGCACGAACAGCCTCGGTATCGCAAACGATGAGTGGGCAGCGGCGGTATCATCACAGGCGTCACGCATGCAGCACTGTTCAAATCTGTATTATAACCCGGTAACGGCAAAGCTTGCCGAAAAACTATGCAGAACGGCAGGAATGAAAAAGGTGTTTTTCGCCAATTCAGGCGCGGAGGCAAACGAATGCGCCATAAAAGCGGCGAGAAAATACAGCTTTGATAAATATGGCGCCGACGCATGCAGAAATAAGATAATAACACTTAAAAATTCATTCCACGGCAGAACCGTGACCACGCTTTCAGCTACGGGACAGGATGTTTTTCATAACTACTTCTTTCCTTTTACCGACGGATTTCTTTTTTGCGCGCCGGATATGGATGAGATAAAAAATACCGTTACGTCAGACGGTCATGTCTGCGCCGTTATGTTCGAAACCATTCAGGGCGAAGGCGGCGTTCTGCCCCTCGACGACGGTTTTTTGAGAGATCTTTCTGCGTATGCCGCAAAAGAAGATATTCTTCTTATCGTTGACGAGATACAGACGGGCATAGCAAGAACAGGCACTTTCCTTTCTTATATGCACAGCGGTATTTCGCCTGATATCGTTACTCTCGCAAAAGGTTTAGGCGGCGGACTTCCCATAGGAGCCTGTCTTTTTAACGAAAAAACAGAGAAAGTCCTTTCATTCGGTGACCACGGCTCGACCTTCGGCGGAAATCCTGTTTCATGCGCAGGTGCATGCGTCGTTCTTGATAAAGTGACTGCAAACGGCTTTTGCGGAGAGGTAGAGAAAAAAGGTGAATATATCAAAGCAAAACTTTTCGAAAAGATTGGCGGTGAAATATCGGAAATACGCGGCAGAGGATTGATGCTCGGCATTGATTTTAAATCAAAACCCGCAAAACAGATCGTTGCCGAAGCACTGAAAAAAGGTGTTGTTATGCTTACGGCAAAACAGTCTGTCCGTCTTCTTCCTCCGCTTACCATAACATACGAAGATATTGACGAAGGCATAGAAAAACTTGCCTCCATATTCTGATAAAAGGAGAAAAACAATGAAATCGCTTTTAACAATGCAGCAGCTCTCACAGAAAGAGCTTTTTGATATTCTTGATATAGCAACCGAACTGAAAGCCGAACAGAAGGCAGGAAAAAAACATGAAAAACGCCTTGACGGAATGACTCTCGGCATGATATTTCAAAAAAGCTCCACCCGAACACGCGTTTCTTTTGAAGTAGGCATGCAGCAGCTTGGCGGATATCCGCTTTTTCTTTCGGGCAACGATCTGCAGCTTGGCAGAGGAGAATCGATCAAGGATACTGCGCGTGTTTTCGGCAGATATCTTGACGGCATAATGATCCGCACATTCAAACAGAGCGATGTAGAGGATCTTGCGAAGTATTCCGGTCTGCCTATAATCAACGGTCTGACCGATTACTGCCATCCGTGCCAGGTACTTGCAGATCTTCTCACGATAAAAGAGCATAAAGGCGGTTTTGACGGTCTGAAAGCATGTTATATCGGCGACGGCAACAATATGGCAAACAGCCTTACGGTAGGATGCCTTCTTTCCGGCATGAGCTTTTCTCTCGCAACTCCCGAAGAGTATAAGCCGTGCGATGATATAATGAAATTCGGTGAGTCGTACGGCGGCAAATTCTCATGGTCGACCGATATTTTTGAGGCGGCAGATAAAGCCGACGTAATTTTCACGGATGTCTGGGCGAGCATGGGTCAGGAAGGCGAGGCGGAAATACGCAGAAAGGCTTTTGCGGGTTATTGCGTAGACAAAAAACTGCTTGGCGTTGCAAACAGCGGCTGTATGCTTCAGCATTGTCTTCCCGCACATAAAGGTGAAGAAATTGCCGAGGATGTGTTTGAAGAACACGCAAACGAGATATTCGACGAGGCAGAAAACAGGCTTCATGCGCAGAAAGCCGTAATGTGGCTTTGCATGCATAAAAACTGAAAACATTAAAATCTGTTTTTAATAAAAATAACTATTGATTCGTAAAAATGTTTATAAATGGGAAATAATGAATTTAAACATACAAAAGAGGAATGGAAAAAAGTAGTTCAAGATGTGTAGAATCAAACCAAACAAGATTTAGAGTTTGTTAAAACGCTTAATAACGAGGAACTACTTAAATCAGGATTTTATAAAAAATTATTATCATAATAAAAATCCACCCGCATAGCGGGTGGTATTTCATTTTCGGGCATAGCCCTAAACAATACTGGCGACGCACAAGTGCGTTTTAGATTGGCCTGCCAGCCATGCAATTGTTATTTACTACCCATAAATGGGTCCCGTGGGT
>JAEEJJ010000072.1 GCA_016281805.1 Clostridiales bacterium | reverse complement strand
CTGCGCTCGGTCACTCATTCGCTCAGTCACTCAGTCAGCACAAGTCGCATACCGATATAACTGATCAGAATCCCATAAACACAGGCGTTTAGCATATTAACCAGGTGATTTTGAATTTACACACAATTTAGGACTTGACTGTCTTAATTGATGCAAGCCTGAAAACCAGCGAATTTCGCTGGTTTTCTCGCTTTTTCTGCGTTTTTCTCGGTTTTTCAAAAACCGAGTTTTGTATGTTCTTAATTGATGCAAGTCCCCGTATGGGGGATTCCTCCCTGAATTGGACTGCGAAAACACACTTTAGAGCTTCGCTAACCATAATCGTCTGCCAATTGAAGAGTTTGCTTTTGATCTTTGTGTCTGGGTTTGATCTTTTAGTCAGATTATTCACTTGTTCGAGCTGTTTTGGACACAACTTAGAGACATTTTCATGTTACACTGTAAAAAACTGAAGGAGGAGCGTCGGAATGGCGAAGGTATTGATTGCAGAAGATGAAGTGCAGATCAACGATCTGATAAAGAAAAATCTTTGTCTTGTCGGGCACGAATGCACACAGGTCTTTGACGGAGACTCCGCTATTGACGCCGCTCTTACCGGGCATTTTGATCTGATTGTTCTTGACGTGATGTTGCCCGGCGTTTCAGGCTTTGAGATTATCACTCAAATCAAGGAAACTAAGATTCCCGTCATATTTGTTACAGCCAAAGGAACGCTTGAAGATAGATTGAAAGGCCTGAGGCTAGGCGCCGACGACTATATCGTCAAACCGTTTGAAATCCTTGAATTGATTGAACGTATTGACGTCGTACTTCGTCGTGTTAACGGCTCGTTTTCAACTTTTGAGTTTGATGATATTTTGGTGGATTTCAATTCCAGACTTGTTTTCAAAAATGGAAAAGAAGTCGAGTTAACGCCTAAAGAATTTGACTTGCTGGAGGCTTTGATAAAGAACAGAAATCTGGCGCTGTCGCGCGACAGACTCATATATCTTGTGTGGACTTATGATTTTGACGGCAACGACAGGACTGTTGATACACATATTCAGCGGCTCAGAAAAAAACTCGGGATCGAAAACCGTCTGAAAACGGTGTTCAAGACGGGATACCGCTTGGAGGTGTGACGATGAAGATGCGCTTTTGGCAGAAAACCTACCTTCTGACGCTGCTTCTGTTTCTCGTGTGTCTTTACGTTGGATTGTTTTCTCTTGCCTTTTTTACCTACCAAAAGAACGTTCAGAACGTTGAATCGCTTTGCCGTTCCGAGCAGAATTACATCGCAAGATCCTTTGAACGGGACTTTGTTGATATGCAAGCGGCGGGAAGCGAAGCCAATCCCTCTCTGCTTATGGACTCCTATGGGCGTTATTATGCAAAGGAAGGAGTACAGCTGGGCTTTCGAAAAGATAATGATATCGTCTATTCGTCCGGTGCCAAAGGTCCGGACTTTGAAAACTCTCTTGAGAGCGGGAAACTTTCCCAGATAAGGATTGACGGCGAAAGATTCGTTGTGATTACGGCGGACGTTTGCGAAAACGAATATACGATGCTCTACGCCAAAAGCGTATCGTCTCTCGACTCTGAATTTCGGGCGCTTATGACGACCTACGCACTCGTTGCCGCTGCGGTGTCAGGACTGCTGGCGCTTTTATTGTTCCTTGTTCTGAAAAGACTGTCCCTTCCGCTTGAAAAGCTGCAAAAAACGACCGAAGCAATCACGTCGGGGGATATGAGCGTTCGGGCGGATGAATCGGGGAAAGACGAGTTTTCCGAGCTTGCCAAGAGTTTCAATCACATGGTTTCAACAATAAACGCCCAGATGAACGAGTTAGCCGAAGACGCACAACGCAAGCAGATGCTTGTAGACAACATGGCACACGAAATGCGCACGCCGCTGACTTCCATTCGCGGATATGCCGAATACATCGAAAAAGCGGCCATCCCTGAAGAAGAAAAGAACGATGCCGCGGGACGGATCGTTTCCGAAGCGGATCGTCTGAAGAGAATATCGAAAATAATTTTGGATACCGCTTTTATTCGTAATAATCAAATAGAAAAGCATGAAGTCGATATTGCAAAGCTCCTTGTAGAAACGGCAAAGCGCTTGTCCGTCAAAGCGGCGGAGCGGAACGTTGTTATCGAGACCGATCCGGGTGAAAGCGTTGTGGACGGCGACGAGATCCTGCTATCGTTGCTGCTCGACAATCTGACCGATAATGCAATCAAAGCGTGCGGGAAAGAGGGAACCGTTAAGCTCAGTTCGTCAGGCAAAACCGTAATGATTACGGATAATGGAAAAGGCATGACACAAGAGCAACTTGCACATATTACAGAGCCGTTTTACAGAACAGACAAGAGCCGTTCGCGAGCAGAAGGCGGTGCCGGGCTTGGGCTCGCATTATGTAAGCAAATTGTCGAATCTCACGGTGCAGATATGATATTTGATTCGCATCCGGGACAAGGGACAAAAATAGTTATAAAATTCTGATTGCAGAGATAATTCTGACACAACTCAGTGACAACTGAAAGATATAATGATGTTGCGACGTAAGGAACCGACGTTGTAATCTGTTTATAGGAGAAAAAGCAATGAAAGGTATTATTAAAATTCTTTCTCTTACAATTGGTTTGATTATGCTGTTTTCAGCCGGGCTGCTTGCGAGCACCTTTGCTCTGGCGGCAGCACCAACAATGACAAAAGATTATGAAGTTGGCCGTTTTACAGATGAATCGCTTTTTGTAAAAAAAGAGTCGGGACCGACAAAGCAGTCTGATATGCAGGATAAATTCGAAAATTACAATATGCTTGAAAACAACGTTTTGACATACTTCACAAAAGAGCAGGCTGAAGAGCTGCACGCCCGTAAAGAAAACGGCGAGTTATTCACGCTGTCTTACGACGAAGTGTTGTTCATCATCAACGATTCGATTCAACAGTATTACAATCACGATGAGATCATCCTGACAAACGCCACGGCATACGGGTTGATACCGAAGGAAAAAAGACAGCGCTCCATAAATCATCGCATTTATTGCAATCATGACGATTTATCCGAATTGCCTTATTTGAGCGCCGAGTATAAGTACCAAGAAGTACGTGACGACATTTATTGTATTATCGTTTATCGTCTTTCCATGCTTGATTCCTCTTTTGTGACGTGCGAACAATATCTGACAGACGATTTAAGCAGATGGCTTATTGTGGATGGACAAGCGCCTGCTGTGCTGGTTTCCGGCAAGGGAAAATACGGGCTTGAAACAATCAATATTGATCCGCCGATTCCGGAAAAAACATTCTGTCTTAAATCGTTTGCAGAATCGGACAACAAACAAGAAGCTGTAAGCGAATACAGCATTTTTATGAGAAAGACAAAAGCAAGTATCAGTTCTGTAAAGAATGAGGAAAACGAAAAGTGGATGAGCACTTCGCTCAAAGCGCCGCTTTTGATTATTGATTATAAAGACAAGGACAACATGATTCGTGTCTGTGAATCCGACGGACTGACTTTATCTACCGTTTATCCGACCGCAGAGTTAAAGAATAAGGCGCCGGTTTATGATCCGACCAAAGAGATTAACAAGTACGACAGATTCTATGCAGAACTTGTGATAAAAGATATAATGCCTGACTATGACTTGACAAAACCGACATCGGCTTTCCCGCTGAAGTGTTACAAAGATGGAATCTCGGGCGACGGAAACGGCCTTAAAGAAGGTATGACTTTCAGCGAGATGGTGGAACAATTCGGTCTGCCTTACAATGGGGTAACGTCTGGATTCTTTACTTTGAGGTATTTTACAGAGGAAGGGAAAACAATTGTATTGTATTGCAATCCCCGCTATTTCGCAGCGACCAACCAAGCGGAGGATTTCATAATCTTTGACATTAAATGGCCAGAAGGATGACCAATAAAATCAATTAAGACCTTTTGGAAGGAAAAGAAACATCAATTTCGACCTTTTACCAAACGCTAATTATGGGTCTCCCCAGTACAGAAGAATCAATTCCGACCACTTGACACATGATTTACGGTCTTAATAGATACGAAATCAAGAAAACCCGGGAACAGCCCGGGTTTTCGCCGTTTTCGGAGCAAAATCGGCTCATTTTGGACCTTGTTGTCGTCTTTGAGCGACAGCAGATTTTCGTGAAAAATCCTCAAAATAAATAGATACGAAATTGGGTTTGAGGGGTTTTGACCTGATTTGGACTGATGAAAGCCCCGAAAACTTGAATTGTTCATAAATAGGTAGTAGAATTATTGAT
>JAEEJJ010000071.1 GCA_016281805.1 Clostridiales bacterium | reverse complement strand
TCATCACGAACACCACGGCGGCGACTGCGGTCACGAACACTGCGCCGAGCACAACTGCAGAGGCAACTGAACAAAGAAACCGCACTATGAAAACATATTCGTTTTACGGCTGGAAAGAAGCCAACGTAAAAGACAGCCGGGGAATGACACCGAGAGATTATTACGATCTCCTGTCCGGGATATGGTGCGCGGAAACGTGCGCCCCGAGAATGCGAAAAGACTGGACTCCAGAAAACAAAACTCTCGGTCAATGTTCCATCACCGCGTTTCTCATACAGGACATTTTCGGCGGCAAGGTGTACGGCGTTCCGCTTGGCGACGGAAACTATCACTGTTTCAACGCAATCGGCGATTGTGTTTTCGATCTGACAAGCGAGCAGTTCGGCGACGTCGTTCTCAATTACTCCGGCTGTCCCGAACAGTTCCGAGATACTCATTTCGCCAAAGAGGAAAAAAGAAACAGGTACAAATATCTGAAGGAAAAAC
The DNA here is from genome assembly GCA_016281805.1 of Clostridiales bacterium. Classification (GTDB taxonomy): domain Bacteria; phylum Bacillota; class Clostridia; order Oscillospirales; family UBA644; genus HGM12619. The sequence continues at coordinate 45,948 of JAEEJJ010000071.1, read as the reverse complement.
TGCTGGAACGCATATGAAGCCTCGTCAACATCCTATTTTCACCGTCCGAGTTAAAAACCGGACGGTTTCTTTTTGTCAAAAAACACTATGGAAAGGAATCATTATATGGCAAAGAAGAAACAGCTACCCGTTCAGGTAAGTAAGGCGGAGGCGCAGCTCAAAGATTTCTTTGATCTGGTCGCGCCGTCCGCCGTAAAATTCATGGCCGATCATTTTATCTTCGGAGATACCTACAGATGCGTCTGGGCAGTCCGTGAGTATCCTCCGGCAACGCCGGATCAGGCCATTCTCTCACGCTTCGGTGACAAGGAAAACGTGACGCTGCACATCTACAGCAGATACGTTGACGCCGCCGAGCAGCGCAAGATCATTAAGAACGCCCAGAGAAAAAACAAGATGCTGTCCACGTCGGAAGATCTGCAGGAGTCAATCAAAGGCGAAGGCAATATGAACGACGTCATCGAACTGCTCGCCGAAATGCGCCGCACGAAGGAACCTCTCCTTCACTGCGCTGTCTTCATCGAACTTTCAGCTTACAGTCTTGAAAAGCTGTCGGAACTTCAGACGGAAGTATCGATGGAACTGACGCGTGAAAAGATAAGCGTTGACCGGCTTGTTCTCAGACAGAAGGAGGGCTTCATGTCGATCAGCCCGTGCGGATACAACGCCTTTGAAAAGCAGTTCGAGCGCGTGCTCCCGGCATCTTCAGTCGCGAATCTCTATCCGTTCAATTACTCCGGCAAAACCGATCCCAATGGTTTCTATATCGGCAAGGACAGATACGGCACGAATATCCTCGTAGATTTTGACCGCAGAGACGACGACAAGACAAACAGCAACATCCTCATCCTCGGCAACTCCGGCCAGGGCAAATCGTATCTGATGAAGCTGCTGCTCACGAATCTCAGAGAAGCCGGCAAATCCGTAATCTCGCTTGACGCGGAGCAGGAATACGAGGAGCTGACAGAAAACCTTGGCGGCTGCTATATCGACCTCATGTCCGGCAAATATATCATCAATCCGCTCGAACCGAAAGCCTGGTCAGACGATGCGGACATCGACGAAGACGCGCCAGAGGCGTTCCGTAAATCAACGAGGCTGAGCCAGCATATCTCGTATCTGAAAGACTTTTTCCGTTCGTACAAGGACTTCACCGACGCGCATATCGACGCAATCGAAATAATTGTCTCGAGGCTATACGCGAATTACGGTATCACAGATTATACCGACTACAGCAAACTGAAGCCGACGGACTATCCGGTCATGTCGGATCTTTATGATCTGGTCGAACAGGAGTATCTCAAATACGAGCACGGCTCGAAGTCACTGTTCACAGAGGAACTGCTCCGCGAAATCTGCCTAGGCATAAACTCCATGTGCAAAGGCGCGGAAAGCAAATTCTTCAACGGCCACACGAACATCTCCGATGATAAATTCATCTGCTTCGGTGTAAAAGGTCTGATGGATGCAAACAAAAAGCTGAAGGACGCAATGCTTTTCAATATACTCTCGTATATGAACCACAAGCTGCTCACCAACGGAAATACAGTAGCGTCCATCGACGAGCTTTATCTGTTCCTCACGAACCTGACAGCCATCGAGTATATCCGCAACGCAGCAAAGCGTGTCCGCAAGAAAGATTCCGAGATCGTACTCGCCAGTCAGAACATCGAGGACTTTCTGATCCCGGGCATTCGTGAATTCACTAAACCGCTGTTCAGTATTCCGACGCATCATTTCCTTTTCAATCCAGGCAACATCAATCCGAAAGAGTTCATGGACGCACTTCAAATTGAGGAGAGCGAATACGAACTGATCAAGTATCCGGAACGAGGCGTCTGTCTGTTCAAGTGCGGCAACGAGAGATACCTTCTTCAGGTCATCGCCCCGGAATACAAAGCAGCTCTCTTTGGAAAGGCGGGCGGTCGCTGATGGCAGCGGTAACAGTCGCGACAGTCGCGAAAAAGGTCGTTGAAGTACTCGCGTCAAACAAAAAAGGCAGAAAGTTTATCGGCTATGTTATCGGCATAGCCGTTTTCATTCTCTGCATCCCGGTGATAGTCGTGTTCAGCCTGTTCGGCTGGACTGCCGGCGCAGACAATCAGGCCGCAATGCAGCAGGCCATGGCCGGAGCCTTACAGGGACACGCAAACGAATCGGTATATCAGGAAAGGCTCGAGACCGTGAAGACGGTGTTCGCGGACAACGGACTGCCGGAGGGAGATATCCGGAAGGCGCAGTTTCTCTGCCTGACAGCGCTCGGCGGCATGGAAACGCAGGAAAACTTCTACGGACGGCTGCTTTCATGTTTCACCGGGACGACGAATGAAAAAAACGTGTACCGGCTGCTGGAGGAAACGTTCGGAATAGATATATCCGCGGAGGATGAAGCACGGCTCAATGAACTGTACGGCGTAACGCCGGTACGAAAAACAGACACAGGAGGTGGACGATGAAAAGTCAGACGATCAATTTGAAATTCAGTCTAGCCAAGACAAAAGCGCTGTCTCATTATCTTGAGAAAGAAGGCATGACGATAGAAGGAGAGCTTACCCGGCATTTGAACGATGTCTACAGCACACAGGTGCCCGAAACGGTTCAGGAGTTTCTCGCTTCGCAGTTCCCTGATGAAGAGAACACGGCAGACGCTCTCTCACAGCATGAGCAGCCGGAGACGGCACAGTCTGCCGGAAAGAAAAAGCATTCACAGCAAAGCAGCGGTCCGAAAGACAGCGGTCCGGTCCTTGCAATGTGAGGTGACGCCATGAGAAACGGTAAGATGAAAACGCTCCACGGTCTGTATAAAACCCTGGGGCGTGATTTGTTTCTGGAACTTGCTAAGAACTATTCGGATCACGTCCACGACACGATTGACGCTACGCTCGACGAGATGGAGTGCCGATGGTTCGACGCGGCTCACACGATGACCGAGGCGGACAAGATGGTGGAAGACTACAACAGGGGGAGACTGCTCGGGTACGATGTCGGTGTTACTGTCACGGCGGCTCCCGCAATGAAAATGGAGGTAATGTCATGAAGCAGACAACGATTCAGATTAAGACTGAACTTGAAAAGGTCAACGCTATACGCATCTGCATGAACGGAAAGGGGTTCAGCGTTGAACAGGAGCTCACGGATTACGTTGAGACTCTCTACAAAAAATATGTTCCTCAGGCAGTACGCGAGTACATCGAGAAGGCAGATGCTGAGGCAGGTGAGGGGAGCACTTCCCCGTCCCGCCGTGTGACGCGCAGAAAGCCCGTTTCCGGCGAGTCGGAATGCGGCGGAACAGACACCCGGGAAAAGACGGAAGACGCCGCAGAAGGCGATTGTGAGGGCCTGTGACAGAATCTGTGAATCGTGCCGGCCTGATGCGGAAATTGACCGAATTGTCAGCCGATTTCCGGGCCGACCGATTTTTAAGCAGGTTAAAGACCGATTGCGGTCATACCGACACCAGCCCGCAACGGCGGACTGGAGAACCGGAAAATCGCAATAATACGGGCGCTTTGACACTTCTTCCCCTCCCGGCCGGCAATTGCGGTTTTGAAAAAACAATTGCGGTTTGCTTGCGGTCATTCCGCAGAAAGGAAAAACAGTGGAAACAGAAAAAAAGAACAAACGAGGCTATTATTTCTGGCTTGATCCTGAACTGGACAGGCAAATTGACTCGCATCTCTACGCATCAAATATGAAATCCCGTTCGAAATTTGTAAACGAAGCAGTGAAGAAGTATATCTGTGAGTTGGATTCTGAAACGAACAAAGAGTATCTCAGCGAGGAGCTTCTGAAAGCAATTCGCTTTGCGGTAAGGAACTCTGAAAATCATATTGCTTCGGCTATCTATAAACTTGCAGGTGAACAGGCAACTCTAAATCTTGTTATTGCAGACAGAGTTTTCGATGGACTTGATGACACTGCAATTCGCGCATACACAGACGCCGGATATGAAAGCGTAAGAAGACATCACGGCGTGTTCACTTTCAACGATGCGATCGAAGACGCAAAAACTGTTGCGGAAGGTGCAGATGACTGATGCCGGGGGTCGTTGTCAAATGCAAATACTATAAAAACGCAGCGTCAGGAAATCTCGGTGGAATGGTGAGATACATCGCAACACGCGAAGGTGTTGAAAAGATTCCAAAAGATCAGCAATCGCTTCCTGAAACAGGTCATCAACAACAGTTCATAGCTGAGATTGTTTCACGCAACTCAACTTTGAAAACATCGCTTGAATACAGATCGTATCAGAAAGAAAAAACTCGAAGCAGTGCTTCTGAGTTCATTGCTTACGCGATTGAAAGCAACCCGCGTCTTCTTAACACGGAAGAATATCTTCGCTACATGGCACTTCGTCCGCGTGCGGAAAGAATAACGGGTGATCACGGACTGTTTTCTTCCAAAGACGGAGAGATAAATCTCGAAGAAGAAATTGAAAAACTGAAAGCACATCCGGGCAATGTGTATTCGGTTATAATTTCTTTGAAACGGGAGGATGCCGAACGTCTCGGATACAGCAATGCGTCAAAGTGGAGAGATATGATCCGGGACAATGCAGCCGATATTGCAAAGCAGCACAATATTCCAATGACAGATCTCTGCTGGTACGGTGCGTTTCATAATGAATCACGCCATCCGCATGTGCATATGATTCTGTATTCAACAGCTGAATCTGATCAATCTTTTATAGGAAAGAAAGGGCTGAACAACCTTCGTCATCTGTTCGGTTCAGAGATATTCAAAGACGAAATACACGAGATTTATGACAGACAGACCGCAGTCAGGAACAAACTTACAGACGAGATGCGATCAGAGTTTAAAAAACTGATTGATGAAGCGAACGCAGGAAAAATAATAGATCACAGACTGATGGACATGCTTGAAGAACTTGCTCATCGTCTAAACGAATGCAAGGGTAAAAAACAATACGGATATCTTCCAAAGAACGTAAAAAAGCTTGTGGATGAAATCGTCGATGATGTTTCAGGCAACACCACAGTCGACAGGTTATATGATCTTTGGTATCAGGCGAAGTGTTCTGTCTTTGCAACATACACCGATCAGCTTCCCGAAAAACTTCCACTATCGCAGGAAAAAACATTCAAGGCCATACGCAACGCACTTGTTTATGAGGCCTCCCGTTTGGGCTTTGAAATGTTTCGAGCTACCAACTCATCTATCAGCCGCAAATCAACCGGAAGTGAAGAGAAAAGGAAAGGAACCGACCACAGAAGAATTGTAGCCGGTGCTGCGATTCGATTTGCAAGCAGTCTTGCGCGCGTGTTTTATGACAACTACAAAAAGTATGATCCTGAAGAGGATGATATCGATAAGCAGCTCCGTCGCGAGATATGGGCGGTCAAGAACGGGCAGAATCTTGTTATGTAAGCTGCGGTTTTATCTGCGGAAATGCTTTTTTCTCATGTACTCGATGGTTCTGTACAGGGTTTCTCCGTGAAACACCTTGTCAAGGTTGCCGGCAAAATCCAGGCCGTAGCGTTGACCGAGTTGCTCAAGAAGATTATCGATTGTTAAAAAATCCGTCTCTGCAGCATCAGCGTAAATATCAAAAAGGGATATCTGCCGCGTCTTTTCCTCCGAAAGATTGTAAATGCTTACTCCCACAAGACGTACGGATGTCTGGTCTACAGAATCAAGCAGTCTTAGCGCCTCGCGATATATCTTTACCGCCGAATCGCAGTCGGACGAAAGTCTGGAACGCGTGATACTTTTCATATTCGAGTATGTCAGTTTAAGCGTTACTCCGCCTCCGTAAAGTCCGACACGTCCTGCCCTGCGCTCGACACTCAAGGACAGAAGCAACAGAACGTCTCTTATGAAATTGTAGTCTCCCACATCCTGCTGAAATGTTATCTCGCGCCCGATCGATTTCGCGTCGTGCGGATCGTAAGCGTCAACTTTTCTGTCGTCAATGCCTGCGGCAAGCTGCGTTATCCATTTTCCTTGCTTTCCAAGCACTCGTTCGACTCTTTCACGGTTATTCTGAATATCGCGAACTGTCATGATACCCATACCGTGCAGCCTGTCGGCAGTCTTTTTTCCAACCGTGTAAAGCACTCCGACGTCACGGTCGATAATAAGATCTGTAAAATCTTCAGGAGTACGGATCTCGAAGAACCCGTCGGGTTTCTTCTCCTCGCTGGCAGTCTTGGCGGCAGTTTTGGAATAGGCTACACCTACGGAACAGCTCAAACCGAGTTCATTGCGTGTTCTCTGTTTTATTAGAAGCCCGATCTCACGCGCTCCGTCAAAATCTTTGGCCTGTTCAGTTACGTCAAGGTATGCCTCGTCGAGAGCAATGTACTCCGACGCGGAAGCATACGTGTTCCATATCGAGTGGAGCTGTTCAGATACGTTCCGGTACTTGTCAAAGTTCGGATGCTTGTATATTCCCTTCGGGCATAGACGATAAGCATCTTTTATGTTCATTCCAGAATGAACACCGTACTTTCTCGCCTCATAGCTGCACGTCGCGACAACGCCGCGTTCGTTCGGCAGGGATCCGATTATCAGAGGCTTTCCGGCAAGAGACGGATCGTCGCGAATTTCGACCGACGCATAAAATGCGTCCATGTCAACGTGTATTATTATCTGATTCATGTTCTTACTCTGCTTTTCCAAAGAATATATTGCGCAGCTTGTCCGGCATAGACGCAAACATCATTTTTACAACGGTTTCTGCCGATGTAATATTATCTTTAAGCACCCATTCCTGTGTCATTCCAACAGCGCCCATGCAGTAAAAGCGAATGCTGTAAGCGGTCTGCGTATCGAGAATATCTGTGCCGAGCTTTTCCTTTGCAATGTCGCTGTAACGCTTCACGAAATATTCAAGCATATATTTCCAGAGAGCGTTCTGAGATGAGTCTTCATAGGCGCGTTTATAGAAAATAATATCTGCCTTCATTTTGCTAAGAGCACGGGCAGAAGATTCGACAGAGATTACGTCCGTTTCATAAGCGTCATGGCAGAATATCCAGGCGACAAGGTCATACTTGTCCCTGAAGTGGTTGTAGAATGTCGGTCGTTCCACATCCGCCGCCTCGCATATTTCAGTTACGCGTATTTTATCTATGGATTTGAGCTTCATGATCTGCTTCATCTTGTCAGCGATCCACATTTTTGTTATCTCTGCCATCGTCGTTGTCCTTTACAAAATCGGTATTATGTAAAATCTCTTTACACTATTATACTACTGTATATTGAAAAAGTCAAGGCAGGTGAGTATAATAAATGTGAAATCAAAAGCCGAAAAGGAGAATACACATGAACAGAATTTGTGAAATACTGAAAATCAAATATCCCGTGATCCAGGGACCTATGGCATGGATCACATCGTCCGACCTTGTCGCCGCCGTATCGAACGCAGGAGGCCTCGGCGTTCTCGGAACAAGTGCAGACTCTACTGAGATCGTGCGCGGAATCCCGGAATCCGTAGAAGAAATGCGGAAAGCTATCCGGAATACCAAGGCCAAAACAGACAAACCGTTCGGTATAAATGTGTTTCCCGAAGCCGGCGATCCATATGGCTTCAGCAAGGCCATGATCAGGCTCGCAAAAGAAGAAGGTGTGATGATCCTCGTCGTTGCGGGGAACGTTTCTCCCGATGAGATCAGAGCGTGGAAGCGCGACGGCTTTACCGTCATTATGCGCGAAGCAAATCCGACCGTTCGCGGAGCACAGCTTGCAGAGGAGGTCGGCGCGGATATCATAGTCGCCACCGGATGCGACGAGGGCGGATGTATGCCCGGTCTTTCAACCGGAACGACCGCGATCACTGCGCTTCTGTCCGACGCAGTCAGTATCCCGGTTCTCGCAGCGGGCGGTATTGTAAACGGTAAGCTGGCGAAAGCCGCGCAGATTGTCGGTGCGGAGGGCGTTTTCGTCGGCACGCGCTTCATTCTTTCAAAGGAATGCCGCGCGGCTGAAACGACCAAAAAAGATATTATGGACACACACCCGGATGACTTTATCGTGTTCACACAGAGTAACGGCTATTCAAAATGGAGAACGACTCCTCACAAGTACGGCAAAGAAGGATTGGAGGCCAATAAACGCGGTGATATGAATCCTCCGTCCGGCAGCTTCTATTACGGAATGTTAAAGGGCGATCCCGACGCAGGCGTCAATACCGTCAGCAATCTTTCAGGACTGATAAAGAGCATCGATCCCTGCGAAAAGATCGTAGCCGAGCTCGGAGAGCCTTTCATCGGATAAGGAGATACGTTATGGAATTTTTAGAACTTGCAAAAAACAGATATTCAGAGAGATTTTTTGATCCAAAGCCTGTGGAACAGGACAAGCTTGACAAGATCCTTGAAGCAGGACGCATTGTGCCGACCGCATGCAACTACCAGCCGCAAAGGTTTTACGTTCTTCGCAGTCCCGAAGCTCTCGCGAAAGCTAAAACGGTAACGCAGTTTCACTATAACGCTCCGCTGATGATCCTCGTTTGCTACGATCTTAATACCGTGTGGACAGCACCGCACGACAGAATGTTCCGTAATTACAATTCAGGAGAACAGGACGCGAGTATTGCCGCAACGACGATGATGTATGAGGCTGAGGAGCTTGGAGTACACAGCGTATGGCTGCGCGGATTCGATGCGCTGACGGTGAAACAGGTTTTTGAACTGCCTGAGAATATTATCCCCGTTATGATGTTCGCGATGGGATATCCGTCTGAGAGATCGAAGCCCAACGCCTGGCACTTCAAGCGTATGCCGATCGAAAACTTCGTGACGGAGCTGTAAGGAGAGACACCATGCATTTTACCGGAACTGTATACAGAAACCCATATTGGCCGACATGGCCGCTTCTGGAGATCACGCAGGGATGCACACATAACAAGTGCAAGTTCTGCACCATGTACCGCGACGTTCCGTTCAAGATGTCACCAATGAAATGGATCGAGGAAGATCTCAGGGAGCTTGCAGAGTGTGATCCGGACGCCCAGACGATCCAGCTGCTTTCGGCAAATCCGCTGGCAATGACGTTCGACAAGCTCGAACCGATCCTTGTGATGATAAACAAGTATCTTCCGAAGATCAAATATATTTACGCAGCTACCCGCGTGACCGACATAAGAAACAAGACCGTAGACGAACTGAAAAAAATGAAAGAGCTGGGCGTGCGGGAGATTTCTCTCGGTGTGGAATCCGGCGACAACTGGACTCTGGACCGCATCAATAAGGGCTATCATGCGGAAGATATTCTCGAGCAATGTCACAAGCTCGAAGAGGCAGGGATCGACTACTGGATGACGTTTCTTAACGGCGTTGCCGGACGTGAGCACAGCCGCGAACATGCTGTAAACTCGGCAAAGATATTCAACCAGTGCAAGCCGATGCTTGTCGGCACCGGCGGACTGACGCTGTTCCCCGGCACACCTTTGCTCGAGGAAGCGCAGCGCGGAGAATTCACACCGCTTTCCGAAAAGGAGATGCTGGAGGAGCTTAAACTATTTGTGGAGAATCTGACATGTGACTGCGCATTTACCACGCATCATACGATCTCCGGCGTCAATCTCTCGGGACCGGATTTTCTTGCCAGAAAAGATAAGATTATCACCGCGCTTCAGCACCAGATCGACCATGGTGACCTTGACCGTATGGCGGCGATCCGCCGGAACAAAAGAACCTTGTAATAAGGCCAGTATCCGCAAAACAAAAATAGACCAATGTAATCGCAGAGGCATAAAAGGCTCTGCGGTTTCTTTTTTCAGGAGGTAATATGCCATCATTGACACAACAACAAATCGACTCCGCGAATCAGACTGATCTCGCGGAGTTTCTTTCTTCACGCGGAGTTCAGCTGAAAAGACAGTCGAACCAATATCTGTGGGAGGACAAAAATGTGTGGATACACGGGTCGGAGTGGTATTCGCACTATGAGCAGACCGGCGGTCATGCCGTACGGTTTGTAATGAAATACTTCGATAAATCTTTCCCGGAAGCTGTGAACGAACTGAACAATGAAACCAGCCCGCCGTACGTACCGGGCAGAAAAAGTCATCCGTACGTGCAGCTGCCCGAGAAAAGCGACAGCACGTACCGGATGTTTATGTATCTGAGAAACAACAGATGTATTGATCCTGAAATCATAAATGAGTTTGTGAAAATGGGGACGCTGTACGAGGACTTGGAGTATCACAACTGCGTTTTTGTCGGTCGTGACGAGGACGGCAAACCGGGACACTGTCACAAAAGATCGACTCTGTCACATTTCAGACAGACGGTATCCGGCAGCAGTTCCGAATACGCTTTTCACTATAACGGATGGGACAATACAATCTATGCTTTTGAAGCGCCGATAGATATGCTCGCATATATCAGCATGCACAAGGATGACTGGAAGAAACATTCTTATGTCGCACTGTGTTCCGTATCGGACAAGGCACTGATGCATCAGCTTGCTGTACATCCAAATCTGAATAAGATCGTGCTTTGCCTTGACAACGATGAAGCCGGACAGCTGGCAACAGTAAGAATTAAGGACGCACTGTATCTGAAAGGTTACAAAGACGTTCAGATAGAGATCCCGCTCAACAAGGACTGGGACGAGGATCTGCAGGTGCTGAGCGGTGTGGAACCCGGAATAAAACCGCAGGAGGCGAAGAAATGGACGGAACCGGAATACTCATCTTTGTCTCTGTCGTAATGTTCTCCGTGCTCGGTCTGATAACTGTTCTCGCTCACATTTACAACTTGAACAGTATAAAGGCTAAAACGGTCGGCGACGGGCAGCACGGGACTGCAAGATGGGCGAAAAAGGATGAAATCAGAAAAACATACAGACACATTCCGTTTGAACCGGAACTGTGGCGTAAAGGAAAGAATCTTCCGGAAGCATCCGATCAGGGGATAGTAGTCGGCTGCGAGTCCGGAAAACTCGGAACTACAGCCATTGTCGACACATCTGATGTTCATGCGCTGATGATCGGTGCGGCAGGTGTCGGTAAAACAGCTTACTTTCTGTATCCGAATCTGGAGTACGCGTGCGCTTCCGGAATGTCGTTTATAACGTCTGACACAAAGGGTGATCTGTACCGTCATTACGGAAAGATAGCGAAGGAATACTACGGCTACAACGTATCCGTGATCGATCTACGAAATCCGACTCGTTCTGACGGAAACAATCTGCTTCACCTGGTTAACAAGTATATGGATCTGTGGAAAGTAAATCCGGACAATCTTGCGTACAAGGCAAAGTCTGAAAAGTATGCGAAAATCATTGCCAAAACGATCATTCTGTCCGGCATGGACGGCGCATCTTTCGGTCAGAACGCATTCTTCTACGACGCAGCCGAAGGTCTGCTCTGCGCAAGTATTCTGCTCGTTGCTGAGTTCTGCCCGCCGGAGACAAGACATATCGTTTCCGTGTTCAAAATAATTCAGGATCTGCTTGCTCCTACAGGCAGACCGGGAACGACACAATTCCAGTTTTTGATGCAACGGTTGCCTGAAGAACACAAAGCAAAATGGTTTGCCGGCGCGGCGATCAACACCTCCGAACAGGCCATGAACTCCGTTATGTCAACTGCGTTATCCCGTTTGAATGCATTCCTGGACTCGGAACTGGAACAGATCCTTTGCTTTGATACAGCTATCGATGCGGAGAAATTCTGCAGTGAGAAGTCGGCAATCTTTATCGTGCTTCCGGAAGAAGATACGTCCAAGCACTTTATGGTATCTCTTATCGTTCAGCAGCTCTACCGAGAGATACTTGCGGTGGCAGACGAACAGGGCGGTCATCTGAAGAACCGCGTTATGATGTATCTTGATGAGTTCGGTACTATCCCGAAGATAGAATCGGCGGAGATGATGTTTTCGGCTTCAAGATCTCGTCGTATGTCCATAGTTGCGATCATTCAGTCTTTCGCGCAGTTGCAGAAGAATTACGGCAAAGAAGGCTGTGAGATAATCACTGACAACACTCAGCTTACTGTATTCGGCGGTTTCGCTCCGAACAGCGAGTCTGCCCAAGTCTTATCGAAGGCACTTGGCAGTAAAACCGTTCAGTCCGGTTCTGTCAGTCGTGGCAAGAACGATCCGTCACAGAATTTGCAGATGATTGAACGTGCTCTGCTTACGCCTGATGAGTTGAAATCTCTTCCGAAAGGCACATTCGTTGTCATGAAAACCGGATTTTATCCGATGCAGGTGCGGTTAAAGCTGTTCTTCAAGTGGGGTATCGTATTTCCCGATGAGATTTATGCCGTTCCGGATAAAGGAAACCGTAAAGTATCCTATGCACGCCAGGATGTTCTTGAACAGGAGATAGTTAAGATCTACTCTACGGATACTCGAAGCAGAGGAGACAGACTGTCTGAAGAAGAGCTTGAGGCGCGAAGAGAAAAGTATCCTCCTACTCAGAAAAGCGTACGCAGACAGTGGCAGGAGAAAAACAGCAAAGAAAAAGACAAGCCCGAAGGTTATACAGCTGCAGGAGGAGCAGTAATGTCAGAATCGAACCTTACCGCGACAGAGTATAACGAGGTGTTAATCAATGAAAAGGGGGAAATCTGTAATGAGTCAGTCGTGGGTCGCGCTTGACGATTACGAATTATCCGCCACAGAGACGCTGGTATATCATGTTTTGTGCAGATTTCAGGGGGAGAATTCCGACTGCTTCCCTTCGCATAAAACGATAGCCAGGCAATGCAAAAGAGCGGTGTCAACGGTCAAATGTGCGTTGACATCGCTCGAGCGCAAGGGCTACATCTCTAAGATTCCTCAGAAACGTCCGGATGGCGGTAATTCAAGCAACAGATATAAGTGCTTGAAATAATATTTTACTCGCAAAGGGGGTAGTCTGTCTTCATGATCGGCTATCCCATGGTCGGCTATCGGCTGACAGGAAATAGTCAATCTAAGAGATAACTGTAAGCTGAAAAAAGAATAGATAGGGAGAGAATAGCCCGATGAATTCGAAATCGGAGTCAAGCTGTCAGCTTAAAGCGACACCAATTGGGCCAAAATCCGATAAAAGTTCACAATCTGAACTTGAAATTCAATGGTAAGTATGATATAATATAATATGGTTTATTGTAAGCGACACCGGGCATAACCCGTTCTCTTTTTTCAGCTTACAGCAAACGATTTTTATTGCACGGGAGATAATACCATGCGAGTGAGTTACGACAAACTTTGGAAACTTTTAATCGACAACAAAATGAAAAAAGGTGAGTTCTACAAGGCAGCCAAGATTACAGATGCATCCAGACATTCACTGACACACGGAGAGCCGATTCACATGAAGGTTTTGATGAATATCTGTAAAGTATTTCATTGCAATATAGGTGATGTGGTTGATTTTATTGAGGATTAAGAATCCCACACTTTTGTTGGGAAAACACAAAAAAGCAGTTTTAAGCAATTCTAATTATGAGTTTTAGGGTGAAAATATGGTAAGGTACGCAGAATTTTGTACTGGTGTGGGCGGATTTCGTTTGGGAATAGAAGCATCCCTTCTACCTTCAAAACTTGTCTATTCAAATGAAATAGATAATAACTGTGAAAAAACATATGAACGAAATTTTGGCAGCAAATTTGACTCGAAAGATTTGTTCAATTTAACCTCTAAATCTTTGCCCGATTTTGATATGCTTTGTGCTGGATTTCCGTGTCAACCATTCTCGATTGCTGGAAAAGAACTCGGTTTTGGTGATCCGCGGGGAACCATCATTTTTAAGCTTATAGAAATTGTTCATTCAAAAAAACCAGGTATTATTTTTTTGGAGAACGTTACAAACCTATTAAGACATAACAATGGTGCAACATATCGCGAAATAGTAAAGTGTTTATCTGATGAAGGGTACTCTGTGTCTTCAGTAGTACTGGACAGTTCGTATTTTGGCGTTCCTCAGAGCCGTTCAAGAATATATATTGTCTGTTTTCGTATCAGTAAATATGGCAACAAACAAATCAATTTTACAATGAAAAAGACTCCAAAAACTCCTCTTCGACCATTCATAATACCAGGGGATTACTCGATCCCTGTTTCCGATAAGTGGCAAGAGTATATCGATTATTATACTGGCAAGAAAAAGGCTGAGGACCTAACATTCAAACTAACAAAAACTCGCGCTACTTTAGAAAGGATCGCCCCGGGGTGTGATCTTTGTGATTGTGTCTTTCAAGTTAGATCAAGTGGAGTTAGAGCACTTTCTTTAGATGAACCACTCCCTACGCTCACAGTTTTGAATTCTGGTGGAGGCGCACATATCCCCATTCTATCTAAAGAGCGACGCCACTTAAGCATTGCAGAAATGAAAAGCATTATGGGGTTTCCTGCCTGGTACGATTTCAGTGCGGTGTCTCGTACAGATGCAGCGAAACAACTATCGAATGCAGTATGCCCTCCGGTAATAGAATCCATATGCAACGACATATCAGCCTATATAGACGTATCAAGGAGGTGATATCATTGTCAGACGCTAAAAAGAACATTTATTTAAAAAGATTAGCTTCATTTGGTGCACATGTTGATTATAAGTTCAACTGCATTAGTCTCTTTAGCGGAGGCGGCGGATTGGATCTTGGTGCGCATTTTGCCGGTTTCAAGTCGCTACTCGTAAGTGACATTGTCCCCGAATACACTAATACAATAAAAGAAAACTTGCCTCATGTATCGGTTTACAACGACGACGCTATGGACTTAACGCCGGAATTAATACGCTCTCTTTCCAAAGTTGAAAGCGATATTGATTTGATTATTGCAGGTCCACCTTGCCAAGCGTTCAGCATCATAGGCAGACGTCAATCGTTGGATGATCCGCGCGGACGGCTTACAATAAAATATTTTGAGTTAATTGCAGGTTTAAAGCCCAAAGCGTTTGTTTTTGAAAATGTACCCGGCCTGTTAACGGTCAACAAAGGGAAGGATTTTGAAAACCTGTTTCGTTTCATTCAAGAAACAACTGGATATCATCTATATAAAACAAAGTTAAATGCTGCGGATTTTGGAATACCACAGGTCCGTGAAAGAATTTTTGTCATTGGATTTAGACCGGATATCGTATCGGATTCATTCCGTTTTCCCGATAAACCATCGGGTGCCTATCACGATCAGTTGCCAGAAAAAGTTCCCAGCAAATATGCTTTAGAAGAAGTTGACGGCTTACCTAATCAGGAAATCCGGATTCATACTGAAGCTGTCCGAAAAAGATTTGAAGCGGTTCCTCAAGGAGGACGAGATAGAGGTTCTTATTCCGACAAGCTTAGGCCAGATTTACCTTCTGGCACAGTGTTGATAGGGTCATCTGCAGGTGGCGCAAGGCCGTTCATTCATCCGTATGAACCTAGAGCGCTGACGGTTCGAGAAACTGCAAGATTACAGAGTTTCCCGGATTGGTATATATTCTGCGGTTCGAGGACCGAGCAGTATCGACAAGTAGGCAATGCGGTTCCGCCTTTGCTCGCATATGAAATCTTGTCTTCTGTTCGACAGGTGTTGGAGGTGCAAAATGTATCCGACAGTTCCATATGAGGGCATCTCTTGGCCAGTAACTCAACACGCGGGAGTGTTATCCAAAGATGTGCTATTAGGGTTGCTCAATGCTTGTGTTTTATGTAATGGTAAAACAATAGATCCCAAGCTAATAAATGAGTATTTAGTTGAGCATAGCATTCTAACGGCTAATTACCGTTCCGATAGCCATCAAGTTGATGCTTGGAGAGACTATCAACAGATTTTGAGCGAGTTTGGTTTTATATATTCTACAAGAATATCTAAAGTACTACGACTGACGCCAGTTGCACTTGCCCTTATAAACAGGAGACTTACCTATGAGGAGGCAATAACACTCCAAATAATGCGATATCAGTATCCAAACGGACACAAATCACAACTCAGTCCATCTTTGGTTGAGAGCTATGGAAGGGATTTCTCCTTTTCTTCGTATACTGAGATGCAAGACGCAAATGGGATTCAATTTCGCCCAGCTATTTTGGTGTGGGAAATTCTGTATTCTTTGTGGCAACGTGGGGAACTTGCAGTTATATCTCTCGACGAGATGCAGACCTATGTTGTTCGTTGTATAAGCCATGTTGATGTCGATCCGTGCGTAAAAGCGATTATTGATAGCCGGAAGGAACGTGCTTCATTGCAGCCGCTTTCAAGGGCAAGACGGAATATGGCGGACTGGCTGAAAATTTTAAATCAAACTCCATTGTTTACTTTGAGCAATGATGGCGATAACCTCGCGGTTTCGAGTTTTTCAATACGCGAATCAAGGACATTATCCAACTTATGCAAACAGATGTCCGCGCCAGGGTCATTTTGGACTTTTCCTGAACAGGATTTCAAAAAAGACTGGTTTGATTTTTACGGTGACTTTGATAGCAATACAGACTGGGTTATAAAAATGGGATAAGTAGATGGAGGAAACAGACATGAGTGGAGTATTAACAGAATACAACCAAATAGCGGGTCAAATAATCAATATTGTCAATGAGCAGCATCGGCAGTTCGAGGAACCCGTTGCCGACATCGACAGAATCTATGCAGAGTTTCGCGCACGGTTTTCGCCGGATGTATTAGAGAACCTGGATGACAGCGAATTGCTCCAATATATTTTTCTGACAGCTGATTCAGATAATACAAGTCTCTGCTATTATCTTGAGTTTGATCCCAAAATCAAAAGTTACTTTGGTAGCATTTCTGGCGGTTCTTCCTTTAAGTTTGGATTGTTCCAAAGACAGGAAGACAAGAAATGGATGACCGGCTCACCTATCAACCAAGAGGTATTATCAAATGATCAGGCTTTGGAGTTGGGGAAACATATCAGAGACTGCCTTGTAAAAGGCTGTGCAATTATTGAACCGCGCGAATTGATTACAGTTGCAGAGTATGAAAATCTTGACGACGCATTGACTGAAGCAATCGGTAAGTATGCTTCCTACGCATGGTTTCAAAAATACTTCCACATGATGTTTCCGCAGAAGTTCTTCACAATATACAGCAAAGATCTGCAGAATCATTTTCTGTATGGACTTGGCATAAAACCGAGCGAAAAGTATTATGGCAGAAATGGACAATTAGCGCTTGTCATGAGACAGGTAAATATTCCTGCACCGCATTTCTACAGCGTCTTATATTCCTTATTTGGAAACATAAAGCATTTTTATCGTTTAGGATCTTCTGATCAAAGTGACAGCTATTCTGAAAGATGGAAAGCAAACGGATTAGTAGCGGTAGGATGGAACAAAACGGGCGATTTGGTCAATTACTTAAAAAAAGGGGAAATTGATAAAGAGAGACTTGCTCGAAAACTTTCGGAATTATACTATCCTACAGATGCCAAGACCGCATCAAGAAAAGCCGGTGAAATAAAGTCATTCTATGAGACAAACGCCGACTCGGTTTTTGTTGTTATGGACGGCGAGAAGCTGATCGGCTTTGTTCATGAATTAAGCCCCTATTTCTATGATGATAATGAGCCTATGGCTCACTGCAAAAAAGGAACCTGGCTGCTCAAATTTGAGGATGCAGACCGGCTGCCAGAAAATGAAGGATTACTAACTACCTGTTATGAAATCAAAAAGGAAAGCAATTTGATGTTCCTCTATGAAAAACTGTACTATGGGAGCAGCATTCCCAACCATCTTGTTGAACAGGAAGATAGTGAACCGGATGTTGAAACAGAAGAAAGAAAGTTTAGAGCGTGGCTCTCAGTCCAGACATCGGCTTCAGGATCAGTTTGTACCCCGAGTATGGTTAGCGCAAACACTAACGCGCTTAAAAAAGTACTCACTCTAATAGACATTGTCGAATACCCGGATCTTAAGAGCATCTTTTCAATTAAGGATATAGACGTTTTTCTCGATGTTAAATCGATTATACGGGCGCATCCGGCTTTTGACTCGATTAACCGTTCCTGCGGAAATGGGTTCTTAAAGTCTGGTTTGAATTGGTACGAAAAATACCTTAACGAAGTGTTTTCAAAACCAATCGTTCAGCTCACACCTCCCGAATCTTACGGTAAAGATAAGTTCCTCGAACAGGTTTTTATGACAGAAGAAGAATACAACGAGTTGGTTCAGCTTCTTCTGTATAAAAAGAATGTTATCCTGCAGGGGGCTCCAGGTGTTGGTAAAACATTTCTTGCACGCCGCTTTGCATATTCAATTATTGGAGCGAAAGACGACACACACGTTGAAATGATTCAATTCCATCAAAGCTATAGCTATGAAGACTTCATAATGGGCTATAAGCCAAACGATGATGGTTTTGAATTGCGCCCCGGTGTGTTTTATAGCTTCTGCAAAAGAGCGGAAAAAGATTCTGATCCGAACAGCAAGTATTTCTTTATCATTGACGAAATAAATCGAGGAAACCTGAGTAAAATCTTTGGTGAACTTATGATGCTTATCGAAGGCGATAAACGGGGAGAAAAGATAAAACTCGCATATAAAGATGAGCTTTTCGGTGTGCCGAAGAATGTCTATGTAATTGGAATGATGAACACCGCGGATCGGAGCCTAGCCATGATGGACTATGCTCTTCGCCGTCGTTTCAGTTTTTACGATATTGAGCCAGCATTCAATAAACCCATGTTTAGAGCCTATCTTGAAAGATACATACACTCTTCTGATATCGTCGACAAAGTTATTAACCGATTCCGTGAGCTGAACAACAAGATCGCTGATGAGGAAACGTCAGGACTTGGCAAGGGATTCTGCATTGGCCATAGCTACTTCTGTGTCCCTCCTGTTCCGGGACAAAGTGATATCGATTAGTACAAAGCCATCATCAAATACGAAGTGGCTCCGCTACTGGATGAATACTGGTGGGACGACAAGAATAAAGCGGAAGATTGTAAAAAAGATCTTTTGAAGGACTGATGGTATGAGTAGCGATCGCAAGACACAAATTCCAATTAAAAACCTATTCTATATGCTCTGTTATGCATGGAATGTCCTTGCTATCATGGATGATGTTAAAGTTGGAAGTGACGACTATGACGATGCATATAATCTTTTGTCGCGCGTTTTTTCGTATGGAATCGGTAAGATAATTAGGTCTGGCTTCCATAGATCATACATTGAACAGACGGACGAACTCGCAACGGTTCGCGGAAAAATATCTGTGCAAAGAAGCATCGCGACCCTATCAATGCAAAAAAAACGCCTAGCCTGTGAATATGATGAGTATTCTCCAAATGATGTTTTCAATCAAATACTGAAATACACCATCGATGCGTTGATTCGGAATCCAAATGTAAGTGCCATTACGAAAAAAGAATTGAAGAAACAGAGAGCATTCTTTGGTGGCATCGATAGCGTTCCCCCAACAAAAGAAAACAGGTTGAAACTGGTCTTCAATCGCAACAACATTACATATAAGCTTCTAATCAATATCGCCATCATGCTATATGACAATACAGTTGTAAACGAGGAAGACGGTCAAAACACTTTTAAGGATTTCTTCCGGCAAGAACAGATGCATAAAGTGTTTGAGTTGTTCATTCTGAACTTCTATGCTCTTCATCTTAGCAAAGATACATACAGGGTTCATGCCCCCAAAATCAACTGGCATATTGCGGAAGATGCTACGGATATTTGGGGCGGTGCTTTTGATGTTGATGTTGACCCAGGCGACAGGCGTACTGACATTGTTATTGAAAACCGTGACCTAAATCTTCAAATGATTTTTGACGCCAAATACTACAAGCAGACCTTTGTTGATGCGTACATGAATCAAAATGATCAAAGGACACGAACAGGACATCTGAACCAAATTAGAGGTTACCTTATAGACAGCGAATTTTCTGGCAAAAAAGTTGGGGCTTTGATTTATCCAATGGTTACCAACGATCTAAAACGTGGAAAGGTTCATCCTATTGAGGGAACGCCTATTATAATCAAAACCATCAATCTTAATGACGAATGGAAAAGTATCGAAGGTGATATGCTCGATTTTGTTTTTAGGATAGAACAAGCCCAAAGCCAAGCCTAATTTGCATTTTTTAGAGTTCTTGCGAATTGCAGTCAGCTAATACAAACAAACTTAGAGGATTTAAGATATGGCAAAAACGATTCAGAACACTCCCGCTCCATCTATATTGATGAACTCGATGAGATCAATTGGATACTCATTTAAAACTGCTCTTGCAGATATTATTGATAATTCTATCTCAGCTGGGGCTAAAAACGTTTATATTAACGTTCCAATTAACGATGATAACTTGTTCATTTCCATCATAGATGATGGCAGTGGTATGAGCGACGATGATCTTTTTAATGCCATGAAATATGGTAGTGACCGGAAGTATTCTGAAACTGATCTTGGGAGATTCGGGCTTGGTTTAAAGTCCGCTTCACTTTCTCAATGCAGAGTTCTCACCGTCCTGTCTAAAATGAACTCGACAGTCTCTGGCTATAAATGGGACTTAGACGCCGTAGAATCCTCTAAGAAATGGGATTGTATTTACCTGGAATCGGATGATTATTCTCAGATTCCTAATTTTGATAAGTTTAACAAAATGCCAGAAGGGACAATGGTTGTCTGGCAAAACTTTGATATTGCCTTCAGAAAAAGCAATGGTCGGGTGAGGGAGTATCTGTCGGATGAAGTTGATGAGGCAGAGAAACACCTTGCATTGGTCTTTCACAGGTTTTTGTCAAACAGATTCAAACCGTTCAGGATATTCATCAACAACGATCCCGTTATCCCGGTTGATCCTTTTCTTGAGGATCATCCCAAAACAGATACAAAAAAATCAAGCGATCTCACGTTAAACGGCGAAATAATAAAAGTGCAGCCATATATCCTCCCTCATCAGTCAGATCTGTCTGCAGAAGACATTGAAAAAATAGGTGGAATAGAGTCGTTAAGAGGCGGACAGGGATTCTATATTTACAGAAATGACCGACTGATCATTCATGGAACATGGTTTAGACTCGCTTCAGCCAATATAAGCTCTGAACTCTTGAAATACGGCCGAATTAAAGTTGATATCCCAAATGCACTTGATGATGTCTGGGATATCGATATAAAAAAACAAAACGCCACCATACCCAAGCAAATACTCAACAACCTGAAAAAGGCTGTCAGTGATGTTAATTCCAGATCGAGTGAAAAATCGACAAAACGCGCAAAATTAACGCTGGAAAAGGACAACAGCAAGATATGGAACAAGAGTCTTAGTAAAAACGGCAAAGAAGTCTATTATATTAACAAAGATTCGGAATTTGTCAGATCCTTTCTTGACGAATTCGAGGACAGCGACCGTAACAAGATAATAAACTTTATCGATGTCGTTTCTACAGCAATTCCGTTCGATGATATATACACATCCATTTGCAACAAAAGAAATGAGACAGCTATAACCGATTCTCAGTTTGACTCGATTGTAGTGGAAGGGCTTGCTCAGTTTAGAAGAATAAAGGGCATTATACAGAAAAGTGATGAGGAAGTGTTCCGAGTCCTGACTAAAAACGAGCCTTACAATAACAGCCAGGTTTCGAACCGTATCTGGGAGATAATTCAAAATGAAAAGTAGAGAAGAAATATTAGACATTTATGTTTCACAGTATGGTAATGATATTGCTGTCAGAAAAATCAGCAATCCATTTTATATTCCGGATGAGCAAAGCATAGTTGAGTCGATTGAAAAGACGAGATCTATGTATTTTCAATATCTCCCTGAAATAGAACTGAATGAAGAAGAAAAGTCTATAGTGACAAACAAAATCAAATCCATTCATTCCATTTATCAGGAAGAAGGACATGCTATTCTCGGAGATTATGACCATGATTACACCTGGTTTGATAACCTTCTGAGCAGTGGACTTGACGAGTATTATTGGGAAAGATATAAGCATTACCTTGCTACGCAAAAACATTTTGCGCCAGAAGTAATAAAAACACTTGAAGAAAAAACTCTTACAAGCTTAATGTCATATCTCGGCAATCCTAACGATTCTGAAAGTGCATTCTCTGTGCGCGGATTAGTTGTAGGAGATGTCCAGTCCGGAAAGACATCTAATTACCTTGGTCTGTTAACTCGAGCAGCTGACGCGGGATACAGAGTTATTTTTGTTTTAACTGGCACTATTGAAAGCTTAAGAAAACAAACACAAGAACGTGTTGAAGAAGGGTTTGTTGGATATGACGTAACAAACGCCATGGATGTAGGCGTCGGGCGTGGAGAGCGCACACCGAAGTCATTCACCAGCAGAGATAAAGATTTTGTCGCCGGAGATGATCAGAATACCACTTATAAAATCAGCAGTTACCCGAGTGAACCGATGATTTTTGTCGTCAAGAAGAACAGCGCCGTTTTAAAAAAGATTTATACCTCTCTAAAAAACATTAATACAAATAAACTGTATGATAAAATTGATGCGCCTATGTTGCTAATCGACGACGAAGCCGATAATGCCAGCATCAACACACACAAGCCTGAAGATGATCCGACAACAATAAACCGATATATCCGTAATATTCTATCGTTGTTCACTAAAAACAGCTATGTTGGTTTTACAGCGACTCCATTTGCCAATGTTTTTATAAGCTATAGTAGTGAGGACGAAATGCTGAAGGACGACTTGTTTCCGAGAGATTTTATTTATTCTCTTGAAGCGCCTTCAAACTACTGTGGATCAAGAAAGTATTTCTTCAGTGCTAATGACAATGTAAGATACATTACGGACTATGATGAAAACGTATTCCCAATGAAGCACAAAAAGGAGTGGACTGGCGACAGATTGTTTGATTCACTTTATCATGCGATCAATACGTTTATGATCTCTAATGTAATTCGTGACTTGCGGGACATAAACAAAAGAACTAATCGTTCCATGTTGATCAATATGACCCGATTCACAAGAGTTCAATCTGTAATAAAGGATATTGTAGATGAGTATTATGGACAACTGAGAAATGCGGTGAAACAGACCAGAAAACTGGATTTAGCTTATGCACTGACAAATCCGATCATAGAATCGTTGAAAGCATCATTTGATAAAGAATATGGGAATATTATCTGCAATGGTACTAAGCTGACTTTTGAAACAGTTCTCAGAGAGATGTTCGACTCAATTAAGGATGTTGAGATTGTCGTTGTAAACTCCTCAAAACAATCTGCCAAATTGAACTATGACAAATACAAATCAACAGGATTGCGCGTTATTGCAATCGGGGGATTAGCTTTGTCCAGAGGGCTTACACTTGAAGGACTGATAGTCAGTTATTTCTACCGGAACACTTCAACATTTGATGTTCTGATGCAGATGGGGCGGTGGTTCGGATATCGCGAAGGGTATGCCGACATATGCAAAATTTATATCACAAAAGAATCTGCATCGTATTACAGATATATATGCGAATCCATCGAAGATCTCCGGAAAGATATCAAAGCAATGGAGCTACAGCACAAAAAGCCCGAGGACTACGGTATTCGTGTCAGAAATGATTCAATAGATCTTGGCATTACTGCTGCTAATAAGAGTCGTAATACGAAAAAGCAGGTATACAGGAAATCGTTTTACGGGAACATTTTTGAGACTCCATATCTTCACAGTGATTTGGATGTAATAGACAGGAATATTAGGTCAACTCTCGAATTTCTTGGAACCATTTCAGCAACTCAAAGAAAAGAAGGAGTAAATCACCCATATTACACATCGATCCCTAAGGCACAGGTGATAAAACTTTTACAGTCCATTTCGGTACATAAACTGAATGAAAATTTCGACACAAAGCAACTCCTGAAGTTTCTTGGCCGCAACGATCACGAACTCGATAATTTCGACGTCTTGATTATGGGAGGGCAGAAAGACAGTCCACGAAGATTTACATTTGAAAAGCTCGGCATCGACGTTCCGCTTGTCTATCGTAATTTCGATATTCCAGAAGGTGAAACAAGCATAATTAGAATGAGTGGCCAGCGTACCAGACTTGGAGGCCCCGCAGACGCGAAAAATGGTCTTTCTCGCAACGAGATTCCAACCGGTGAACGAATAAAAGCCCAGGATTATCTTATCAAAGGGCGTAATCCGTTGCTGATATTTTACTTTGTCCACATTGATAATACCGACATGTCCAATGAGGAAATTCACTCCAGCATTTCAGACAGGAAGGAAGAAATACGTGTTAAACGGGAACTTCTGAACCGGAGGTACAATTACCTTGTGGGCTATGCTATCGGATTTCCTCACAAAGATGGTGCCACAGGAGAAAATATCACTTACACTGTAAATAAGATGGTTAACTACTTTGAGAAAGATCACGACGATGAAGGAGACGAGGGAAATGAATGAGAATGAAGTGAGGGAAAAGTTGAGTTCAGTCCATAACAATTCTGAATATGTGAGAGTTTACGATACACATCCCTTAGAGCTGTATCTCGGAAAAAATGAAAAAGGCAATCCTACATTGCGCTATAACGGTTTTTTCCAGCCTGTAAAAGTTATAGGAAATGGAATGCTTGAGGTCAAGCAGGTGAGAACGACGAACTATAACTCTCTCCTCTTCTGCTTTAATTCATCTGACAACTTGACTTTGTTCTACAGTTTCTGTGAGGACATTATCAACCAGACCGCAAATACAACAGAATCAGATGGCTATATTGAAATTGTCAATCGCTACAACCAATGGAAGAAAATGTTTACCAATTCTTCAAAACTGTTAAGCGAAAATGAGATTATGGGGCTGATTGGAGAACTGTTGTTTTTGAAAGAATATGCCATCGACAAATATGGCACAACTATGGGCCTGAACGGATGGAGCGGTCCGGAACCAACTCATAAAGATTTTTCCTTTATGGATTCATGGTTCGAAATCAAAACCTTAAACACTTTCAAGAAAACAATAAGCATTTCATCGATCGAACAGCTCGATGGAGATACAGAAGGCAGACTGGTCGTTTACTCACTTGAAAAGATGAGTCCGAGTTTCAAGGGCATATCTCTGAATGAAACCGTAAAGCAGGTTATGGATATGCTGCAACTTGAATCAGACCGAGATATATTCTTTGAAAAACTCAAACAAGCCGGGTATTCATTTAACGAGGTATATGACAATTATATGTACAATTACGTCTCGAAAGACATCTACCAGGTAAAAAGTGATTTTCCCAGAATCAAAGCCGAGATGCTGCCCAACGGTGTGGCAAAGGTGCAGTATGAAGTTTTGATTTCGTCAATACAAAAATTCAAGGAGTGAGACTATGGCGACCAGTTTTGATGAATACAGGCAGGAATATCTTGAAGACATACGGCTTAATGCCCAGATAGAAGGAACTCTTCCTGATGAGTACTTTCTGACTGATACGCTGGATAAGCTTACAAGTATGGGGGAACTGGTTGATCCGAGGATTAAACCAACTCAAAAGAAATGCCGTAACGGGCGTATTATGTCTTTCGATGCATTTGGGTTTGATGACTCTGACAAGTCCGTTGTTTTGATTGCAAATGACTATAAGGATGTTGCGGATGCCACTCTTACAAGAACAGAAATAGAGACCATCAAAGTCCGTATGCTTAACTTTCTTCAGGAAGCCTACGACGAAAAGCTCGGAGATTATTTTGACATCACCGATGAAATGCTGATTGTAGGTCGAAGTATAGGAAAAAGAATGAAGATCGATTATGTTGATCTGGAAAACGATGATTCGATCAACCAGATAAAGCTCTTCATTGTTACAAACAAAGCCCTTAGTGATAAGGTTACTTCTTTCCGAAGCGATGATTTCTGCGGCAAAAAGGTCGAATTAAACGTTTGGAGCATAAAAAGGTTTTATGACCTCTATGAATCCGGGCGCGACCGCGAACCGATCATTATTGATGTCGAAAAATATGGCGTGAATGGGATCCCCTGCATTAAAGCTGAGATGTCCGGGAACCTGGATTATGATGCTTATCTGGCTATCGTTCCTGGGAAGTTTTTACATGAAATCTATTATGAGCATGGATCCAGGCTGTTGGAGGGAAATGTTCGCGCATTCCTGAGCAACAGAGGTAAGATAAACAAAGGAATTCGGGAAACAATCCGGAAAGAACCCACTAAGTTCTTTACATATAACAATGGTATCGCATGCACAGCCTCCAAAGTTGTTGTAAGCGATGACGGAAGAACAATTGTCAACATGGAGGATCTGCAAATTATTAACGGTGGCCAAACCACCGCCTCACTAACATCAGCCGTACTCAAGGACAAATTGCCCCTTGATAACATTTTTGTACCCATGAAATTGACCGTAGTCAAAGACGATGATTACGATACAATGATTCAGAACATTTCCAAATATGCAAACAGCCAGAACAAGGTTAAAGATTCGGATCTGTTCTCCAACCATCCTTTCCATCGCACCTTTGAGGCTTTGTCAAAGAAGAATCAGGCGCCAGCGCACGGTGATTTTGTCAATAATACTTTCTGGTATTATGAAAGATCTAGAGGAAAATACGAACAGGAACAATTCAAATTCACGAAGAAAAGCGAAAAAGACGCATATGTCAGAAAGTACCCGAAGAGTCAGGTCGTCAAAAAAGAGGAACTGGCCAAATACTTCACTTGTGCAGATTTACTTCGTCCTGATGTGGTCAGCAAAGGTTCCGAAAAATGCATGTCGTTTTTTGCCGAATATATCGACGGAAAATACCAAAACACTCCGGAGTACTTCAATGATGAGTTTTACAAGCTGGCAATCTGCTACGTGATCCTGTTCAGAGCCACTGACAGGATTGTCAGTAAGGCCAACTGGTACAATGTCGGTGGATACAAACTAAATATAGTGCCATATACGATATCAAAACTGATCAGCTCCATACCAAGGGGATATACGCTCGATTACGGCCAGATATGGAAGAAACAGGAACTATATCCTTCCCTGAACAAGCAGATTGAAAAAATAGCGTATATTACCAACGAGTTCATTCAGAAATCGAGCGGCGTCATAGTAACCGAGTACTGCAAAAAAGAAGAGACGTGGAAGAAATATCAGGCTCTTTCCATAAGTCTTGATCGTGAGTTTCTCGCCGATATCGTTTCAAAGGATATTATCGATGAAAAGATAAGAGGCGAAATCAAAGAAAAGAAGCTGGAAAATAAGGTCAACTGTATGGTTGAGATCTATAATCTTGGCAGCGAGTACTGGGAGAACCTGCTTGCTGAAGGAACTAAACGGCGTATTCTCTCGCCCCAGGAAATGGATCTTTTAAAACTGGCAATCAGTTTCGGGAAGGGATTAAAAGTTCCTTCAGAAAAACAAGCAAATTTCATTTGGAAAATCAGAACAAAGCTTGATAATGCAGGCGTTCTGGTCTAATGGTGATATATGAAAGAAGTTTACAACGTAGTTGAGCTATTCAGCGGTATTGGCAGTCAGGCTAAGGCATTAAAGAATATTGGGTTAAAAATTAATGTGCAGGCGACATGTGAATGGGATATTCATGCTTTTATTGCATACGATGCTATTCACAATAACACTCTGCTTGACTCAACTGTTGATGAATTATCTGACGATGAGATTTTTAACAGGCTCAAAGACTACACTTTAAGCAACGATGGAAAAGCAGCCATGGATAGCAAGACTATCCATGCATATGGGCCTGAAGTCCTTCGAAGGACTTATTCTGCAATTGTTCGGACAAACAATCTTGTCGATGTAAGCAAAGTAAAAGGGTGCGATATGCCAGACGGAACTGATATTCTAACATATTCATTTCCGTGCCAGGATCTTTCAAATGTTGGCGCTTTTCACGGATACAACAAGGGAATAGACCGGTTTTCCGGAAGCCGTTCAAGTTTGCTTTGGCAAGTCGGAAGAATACTTGGTGAAATGAAAGAGGAAGGCCGTATTCTTCCAAGATATCTTGTTATGGAAAATGTCCCGACATTACTCTCCTCAAGGCATATAGGTAATTTCAATACGTGGATAATTGAACTTGAGGCTTTGGGTTACAAAAGCAGGTACTTTCCTTTGAACGCAAAAGAATTTGGCATTCCACAGAATCGTCCAAGATTACTTATGATAAGCGTTTGGGTCGGAGATGACAGTGATAAAGCTGACGCAATTGTTAAGAAACTGAATTCAATGACGCCGAAAAGTATCGTCGATGATTATATCGACTCGCCGTATTTTGAGGATATGAAGGTCAAGGACCTCCTTAGGCTGCCAAAAAAGAGAGGTTCAAAGCTTTGGCAAGAGGCGGTTGAATGTACGCCAAATGATACCGAATCAAGAAGGAAAATATGGAACGAAAACCCTAAAATCGTCAACGAAGCCAATGAGATTACAACTGAATCTTATATACGAACTATAACTACAAAACAGGATCGCAATCCTAACTCGGGAAACATTTATTTTGACTGTGGGATTGAAGGAAGAGGAAAATTTCGTTATTTAACACCTAGAGAGTGTCTATTGTTTATGGGATTCACTGATGGAGACTATGAGCGACTAATTGAAAATAATCCAATTGTCAAAGTTCATAGTTGCCTTTTCCCTCGCGATAAAATAATCAGAATGGCCGGAAACAGTATCCCAGTTAAACTGCTTGAGGGTTTCTTTTATCAGCTTTACAAGCTTGAAGAGGTGAATGGTTGATATGGATGTTCATAGTAAGGAAACTCGTAGTTACAATATGTCCCGAATAAAAGGAAAAAACACAAAAACTGAAGAAAAAATCAGAAAATATCTATTTTCAAGGGGTTTTCGTTATCGTGCAAACGATCGAAGATATCCTGGGACTCCGGACATAGTTCTTCCGAAGTACAAAACAGTTGTTTTTGTAAATGGTTGTTTTTGGCATCGGCATGACGGATGCAAATATACTACAACACCATCAACAAACACGGAATTCTGGCTTGAAAAGTTTAAAAGAAATGTAGAGAACGACTACCGAAATCAAACCGCTCTTACCGAGCTCGGCTGGCAAGTGATAGTTGTATGGGAATGCGATATTAAACACAACTTTCAAAAAACAATGGAACAATTGGAACATCAGATTGTAGCAGGACAATGACACACTAATGTAGGTTTGAGAAAGGGTTTGTCATGGATAACGATGCTAAACTTCGTCCTTGGATACTGGCTAAAATACTATACGAGCGAACCGATTACGAGCATAGTTTGACTACGGCTCAACTTGTGAAGATCCTTGAAGACGAGTACAAAATGCCGACTCACAGAACGACGGTAGGTTATGATATCGAGATGCTCAAGAGTCTAGGCATGGATATCCAATGCGTGAAATCAACGCAAAATAAGTACAATGTTCTTGATCGTTACTTTCTTGACTCAGAGCTTCGTCTTATGATCGATGCCGTTGCTTCAGCACGGTTTATTCCGGCAAGCCAAAGCAAAAAGCTGATAGAAAAAATCAGCAAGCTTGCAGGTCAAAATGCGGCAGAACGAATGACACGTAATGTTTCTGTTGAACGCAGAATTAAGGGCTCAAACAAGAAAATCATGGGCATCATTGACGCTATAAATGAAGCGATTACCCAGAAGAAGCAGATTACCTTCCAGTATTTCGAGTACAATGTCAAAAAGGAACGCAAACCACGATTTGACGGATACTGGTACAAATTCAGTCCGTGGAGACTTGTTTGGAATGGAGACTATTACTACATTGTCGGATGGTATGAAAAGCACAAAAAGGTCATGAACTATCGGGTTGACAGGATTGTTTCTAACCCGAAAATCCTTGAAGAAAATGCCATTCCCATGCCGAAAGAATTTGATCTCGATAAGTACATCAACACGATGTATCACATGTTCAGCTCCGAGCGACGGATCGTTGAACTGATATGCAACAACTCAGTAATGGATGCCATTATCGACCGTTTCGGCGAGGATGTCACTACATACGCTTGCGATATGGAGAACTTCCGGGCCGTTGTTGAAATTGCCGTCAACAATGTTCTGTTCTCCTGGATTGTTGGCTTTGGCGGGCTGGTAAAGATCAAGAGTCCGGAAGACGTAAAAGACAAGTACGTAGATTTCGTAACAAAGGCATATTACGCTCTCGAAAAGAAACAGGATGACAGCGATCTGCCGTTTTGACTTGTTCGGTCAAAAGAAAACTTTCAAGAATAATTGAGGATGTTCTTATGAAAAGAATTGAAATATCGTACAATCCTTACACGAACAGAATTCATTTTAGACAGGAACTAACTAAAGATGGCTCCGAAGAGCCATTCTTGGCAGAGATAGAATCCGATTCACAATTACTAAAATTTCAACGAAACAGATGCATTTTTGAAAACTGTGTTGAAGAGATTCTTGATATTATAAATAAGTATTTCAATACTTCAGGAAGCCTGACTATAGATTTTCTGGGGACGGCAGAAGATTTTACCGTCTTAAAGGCCGCAATTGCTCACAGTGAGAATCCAAAATCAAAGGGAATTGTTTGTGATTTAGTCGACAGATATTCCTCATCGTCGGATGCATTGCAGACTATTAGGGATTCATATGAAAAGATCAAGAGTGAATTTATCGACTATATCGAGAATGACGATTTAGATAAAGATGATGAACGGGTAATCATTGGTCATTCTATTGAAAAATTCCAAGATGCTGTAAGGGCAGAGATCCCAGTATGCGTTATTGGTAATTATAGTGTTGGGAAGTCTGCACTTGTGAACGCATTAATCGGTTATGAGATCCTTCCAAGCCATGCCAATTCCACAACAGCAAAGAATGTTTATATAAGAAATGATCAGTCATATTCCTTAAGTTTCGAGTATAAAGGTGCTCACTATACCATTTCTCTGACTGGAAATAATCATTCTGTTCAGTGCGATGAAGATGAAGACGAAGTACTAATCGATGAACTGTTCAATCAGACTTATCATCTTGAGTCCGAGGAACAGATTCTGCATCAAATCATTGAAAACCTAAACATAGAAACAGGTGGAAACAGCCATATTTCAGAAATCAAAGACAGCGTAACCATATCCGTGCCGTTCAGAAACTCCGAACTAGACACTGAACGATACTCATTTGTGTTCATTGATACTCCTGGCAGCAATAATGGTGATGAAGCTCAAAGAATACACAGACAGAATCTTGAAGAACTAATGGATAAACAGACTAACGCTCTCCCGATTTTTGTTATGGGAAGAAACTCTTTAGATTCGAATGACGCTAATGATCTTCGCACATTGTTGGAAAATAAAGAATCCGGATTTTCTCTTCAGAATTGTATAATAGCTATTTCAATGGCCGATCTGCTGGTTGAACAGCAATTATCAGAAGAAATGCCTGAAAAAATAAAACAATGGTTAAATCATCCGACCATTATGTTTGTTTCACCAATTGCAGCCATTGGAGAAAAAAAGATTGACAAAGGAAAATGGATTGATCAGGCATATAGACAGATATATGAAAAAAAGTTGACCGATTTAACGGAGCTTATGCCTCCTTCATATAATGAAACACCTTGTGGAAGAAAAATCTCCAATGAGCGGAGAGCTTCGATTCCCTCACTATTATTCGCAAGCGGTATTCCATCATTGGAAACAGAAATCAATTATTACGCATACAGGTTTGCAGAGTACAAAAAATGCACCAAAGGCCAAGGGTATCTTTTGACTGCGTTGGAACTTGCCGACAAAAAACTTCAAGAAGCAAAGATTCAACTTGAAAAAGATAAGAAGAAGAAAGAAAAGGAACAACAGGCTGTAAGAGCAAAACTCATAAAGAAAATCGACGAGGTGCCCCTTCCTGCAGTTAATGCTGTTATCTCGGACGTGAAAAAAGAATTCAATGCTGCTCTTGAAAACTATTGCACAGGAATTGAATCATTAGTCAGAGCAACTTGGGATAAATATAAAGATAAAGACAATGCCATGGACAAGTTTGAAAAAGCTATGACTGAGCACTGTCAAGCTAATCTTTACGATGCCCATATCAAAGATATTAAAAGCAAAATCGAGCTTAAATATGTCGAATTAATTAGACGTTACATGGAAAGCGTTAAGCAATGCGTTACAGAAGAATACAATAAGATATCAGATGGTGCTCAAAAAGAACTCGAAAGCATTTTCGCTGAAAACACAAGCGGACCTCAACTCAAAGATGTCCCAGTTGGCTTGTTTGAAAGGATCAAATTATCGTTCTTAGGGAAGTTGCCTTTTGATTGGGCAAAAGAAAGGGTTATCCGGAATTACACAAGAATTTTCAAAGAAACAATAGGGGGAACCTATAACAAAATTGGATCTTTTGCCAATCAATGTATTAGAGAACCGGCAATCAAATACAGCAAACAAATTGCAGGTTGGAGCATAGAATATAAGAAATCGATTGACGCCACTTTGAATAAAGAAAATGCCATTTTGAGTGACCTCGATGAGAAAATTAAAACGATGATAGTTAAAATTGAAGATATGGAGAGACGGCTTAATAATTTGTCTAATGTTAAAGCCGTATTGGGAAGTGTTCTTCCAAACGATATGGAGGCAAAAAATGAATAAGGACGAAAGAATTCTAAGATTAATCAGCAGGATCGACTCTGGTACCATATCAAGTGAAGAAGTGTTCAAACGACTAGATATGATTGAAAAAAATTCTAACGATCTCTATGTCATATATGATGTTAATGAAAGGACTGATCCAGCGTACTACGAAGAGTTGCTGTCAAATGCCAGAATTGGAATTTACAACAAACAGTCTTTGATAAGGATGGCGGAAATAAAATATGATAAAAAGAGCACTCTGAGAAAAAAAGCTGTTCTGATCATCGGAGGTGTAGCTTTAGCAGCAACACTGATAACCATAATAGTCATTCTTGCAGGAGGTAAATCATGATGGGCCCGAAAAAAGAAGAAAACATACAGGCGTATACCGAACCATCTATTCGTGAGATTGAGGCCGCCAATAAAAGCTTGGATCAATTCATCAATAGGTGTTCAGATGAGGTCTTTAGATCCTTTTTGCCTAAAATTTCCAAGGAATATAGAGTAAGTCCGTATAATAACAAAAACAGCGTCGCGGATTCTGTCGCCTATTTTGAAATATCCAAATTTGTGGAGAACGAAAAGGAACAAATGACAGATTGTTTAAAGTCTGTTTATCATGTCCTTGCCAATTCGGGCTGTAGCGTAGCTCTTGTAATACACAGGAAGCAAAATGTGTGTGAAATTGGACTTGCGATTGGTAATTCCGGCGGCAGCTCAGAAAGAACTATTAAAGAAGCGGAAAGACTTAAAGATGCTTTCAAGGGGAATTTCCCGGGTTCATCTTGCGGAGAAATATATACCGATTCTGATACCGGGTCTTCACTGCTTAGTCAGATTAGTTCAAAGTATTCATCTGCGCACAAAAACTCACTTGGAATTGTCTCAAATATTGCTACGGAGTTCTCCGAAGATTATTCAACGCAAGGAATTGAGAAACTGCTGGATGGTATAAGGCCCAAGAGCACAGATACCGAATATACGCTGGTTATTATGGGCGAGGCGTTGAACTATGATAAACTAAAATTTGAAAAGGAAAAACTCTATCAGAACTATTCTCTTCTCAGTCCATATGCGAGTGAATCCAGAAGCATTTCAATCAGCGAGGCAAAACAAAAGAACTGGAATTGGAGTTTAATACTTGCAGGACATTCCTGGGGGAAGACAACAGGAACGGATTCCGGATTAGCAGTAGATGTTACCGACTATAAGGTGAAGCATACTCTAGATGTGATTGAGAAGCAAATGGAACGTCTTGAGGAATCTGCCGCATTGGGTTTGTGGAGTTTTGCTGCATATATTATTTCTCCTGATCTTGCAACAACAAACGAAGTTGCCCACATGTTCATGTCTTTGACACAGGGACGAGATTCTTTTGCTGAACAATCATCGATTAACATTTGGAATGGTCAAGAATTAGATGCAGAAGAACAGGTAGCCGCTATTCTAGATTATTTAAGGTATTTGCGTCATCCTGTATTTGTTAGCCCAGGCAACAACGAGAATAGAGTTACTGCCACAGCTGTGATTTCAGGGGCCGAGCTTGCCAGGTCTTTAAGCTTTCCTCAAAAATCCGTTCCGGGATTTCCGGTATTTAAATGCGCCAGGTTCGGCAGGAATATTAGCACCTATGATAATCACTCAATAGACCCGCTGGAAATCGGGCAGATTTATCATATGAGACAGGCAGATAATACGCCGGTATCTCTGGATAAAAAGAGTCTTGCATCTCATGTTTTTATCACAGGTTCAACAGGATCAGGAAAGACTAATACAGTCTTTCAAATTCTGAAAAAAGCAAAAGTACCTTTTCTTGTTATCGAACCTGCAAAAGGCGAGTACAAAAGTGTTTTCGGCGGCGATGAAGATGTAAAAGTATATGGAACCAATCCTAAGATAACAGATCTTCTAAGGATTAATCCGTTCTCATTTCCTGATAATATTTCTGTCAATGAGCATATTGACCGTTTGGTGGAACTGTTTAATGTATGCTGGCCGATGTATGCCGCAATGCCGGCCCTTCTTAAAGATGCTGTCATTAAAGCATATGAATCGGCAGGCTGGGATATGAGATTGTCTGAGAATCGTTTTGAAGCCACACTTTTCCCCACATTTACAGATGTCTTATACCAGATAAGACAAGTACTGCATAGCAGTGACTATTCTGCCGAGAATAAGAGTGACTATACAGGCGCTCTTGTTACAAGGATACGATCTCTTACAAATGGGATAAACGGACAAATATTCTCTGCGAATGAAATATCAGATAACGAGCTCTTTGATTCAAAGGTCATTGTCGATTTAAGCCGAGTAGGATCAACCGAAACAAGATCATTGATCATGGGACTTTTGGTAATGAAGTTGCAGGAATACAGACTATCCAACAACAGTCCGGACAACAAGTTCCTTAAGCACATTACGGTATTGGAAGAAGCTCACAATGTATTAAAGAGGACTTCTACTGAACAAACCAGCGAGGGCGCAAACTTACTGGGAAAATCGGTGGAAATGCTCACAAATTCAATCGCTGAGCTGAGAGCATTTGGTGAAGGCTTTATAATAGCAGATCAAGCTCCGGGCTTGCTCGATATGGCAATAATACGAAATACTAATACTAAGATCATCCATAGACTTCCGGATTTATCTGATCGCGAGCTGGCCGGCAAAGCTGCAGGGTTAGATGACGAACAGATTGAAGAGTTGGCCAAACTTGAACTTGGAGTCGCTGCAGTATATCAAAACGATTGGATTGAGCCGGTATTGTGTAAAGTTTACGAATTCTCCGATAACGAAAAGAAGCCATACATCGTTGCTAATGACATCAATCTTCTCGCAAATGAAGATGACGCGAGGACAATGGTGCGCGACGTTCTTTTGAGACCAAATGAGTTCATCAAGGTTGATTTGAAGTTAATCGGAAGAACGAATATTCCGGCACAAATAAAGACTATGATGGCCCAAATGTTCAAGGGACACACAATCCGTGAAGATGAAAAAGCCAAATCGTTTTATTTGTTGTATCCAAACTTAAACCTCAATGTTAAAAAAGATAAGAACGGGAGTTATTTGAAGAGCATTCAAGAAGAAATAACAAAAGAATGTGGGCAATTAACCCCGAAGGAGCTAAAGATTGCATCAGCTTATCTTGCTGCCGTCTTTAGCGGTCTTTCGCTTCTAAAGGCAGAAGAATTTTCAGACATCAAAAAGGAGCTGACAACGCATGATTGAGGCAATTGCGGAGATTATCGAGGCAGCTCAGGAAGTGGCTATCAGCATAGAGGAATGTCAAATACCAATTAGTGTAATTGAGGATTTGCAAAGCTTTTTTGAGGAGTTATCTGAATCTGAATCTGAAATTGAATCCTTGGCCGATTCGGAATCATTTGACAATGGCATTTCTAACATGAGTGGCCAACAGTTGGAGGCTAGATCAACATTTATCAAAGATGGTCACTCATATGAAACCGACGACAGGGGCAATCCGTTTAAGAAGGATGGAGAATTAATACCAGAAACAGAATTTACTTCAAACGGCGGGAAATACTATGTTGATTCCAATGGGAATGTAGAGGTTTTGGAGGAAGGGTATCAAAGTTCATATAAAGAACGTTTGGCTCAAACCCCCGTTGGAGGAGATCGAGGAACATGGGAAGGAATAAGAGGTGAATCCTGTTATCGGCCTAATCAAGAAACAGAAAGTGGTTCAAAAGCCATAGAAAAATTATCGGAATATGATATCGAGGGCATAGATTATCAGGACGCAATTCCGAACTTTGATAAATGTGCAGAAGAAACAGTAGAGATTGACATGACCGAGAATCGATACAGCAATATATCAGATGGAATAACTGGAAATTTTGAGAAAGCTGATACGGAATGTGCTCAAAAATGGGCTGACGCAAAAAAAGACGGCCGATCGGATTGGACAGCGCGTGACGTGGCAGATTACAGGAGGAATCACAATATGACTTGGCATGAATGCATTGATCGAAAAACCTGTCAAATGATATCAAGGGATATTCACGACTTTTTTGGACATTCCGGTGGAGTATCAGAATGTAAAAAAGCGCTGGGATCAAATTATGGAGGTGGCTTTGATGTTTAAAACAAGAATATGGGGAAGAGATTTCAACCTAAAGGTAGTATATGATTGCTACATTGGAGAAGAGATTATTGAAGAACAAAAAGAAGCGCTTAAGGAATTTGTAGCCAACCGTAATTTGATTGAATCATCAAAGGATACGGTCGAGCAGTATTGTTTGAAAAAGAACAAGAGAGAGATAGGTTCCGACAAGATAACAAACATCTTCAAATATGTTATACCGGAGAGCATTTTTGTTAAAAGAGACTGTCGAGTGGCAATTATGTGCAGGTATAAATTTGACGCAGAGCATGGTATCGCAGTAGTATATAAACAGGGGAAGTTAAAAGAAGTAGGAAGTCAAGACATAATACTTTAATGCCTGAATGCACTTCAAGGAAGCAATCCCTCGGTGACAACTATATGTTGTAAAGATTGCACTCTCAAATGCACAATATGTAGATTACCTCATAGGTGTCGCTTACAGGCGACACCATTTTTGATGAAAACTATTGACAAACGGGAAAAAGCGCAGTATAATATTTGTAAACCGAACGGTTCGTTCGAGATAGGCCAGGAGGCAGTTATGAGACACAAGAGCCAGGATATAATGAAGAAAATTGTTAAAACAATAGAATACTGCTGGATGAACGAGGGGACAAGCCCTTCGATTAAATATATTGCCGATGACCTCAATCTCTCCAAGAGCACAGTTCATGCATATCTTGTGGAAATGAGCGAACGAGGGCTGATAAGGTACACCCCGGGAGATATAAATACAGAGCGGACTGTCATGATTTCGGACAGCAACTGCACAGCGCCTGTCTGCGGTGCGGTAAAATGCGGCGATCCGCAGCTTGAGGAAGCCGAGATACTTGAGTATGTAAGACTCCCTTCGTCTATTTTCGGAAAAGGAGATATGTACATACTGAAAGCGAAAGGGGACTCTATGGTCGATGCCGGCATCGATGAAGGAGATACTGTTGTGGTAGAAAATATACAGTTCCCTGAAAAAAATGACATTGTCGTCGCCATGGATGATGAAGGCGCAAATACGTTGAAAAGGTATAAAGGCTCAAATAAAAAAGGCCAGGCGAGACTCGCCTATGAAAACGAGGAAAGATATCCTGGGAAAGAATTGCTGCTTGACAGTATGAGAATCCAAGGGATCGCGAAGTTTGTAATTAAAAAACTGTGAGGGTATCTGAAAAGGTGAATAAGCTATATGTGACTGTGGACTGCAGAATGTCCAGAAGCGGAGCCGAAAAACCGCTTAGAATATACTGGTCTGACGGTAAAAGCTGGACGGTCGATAAAGTGCTTCACACAAACCGCTCACTTGTAGAAGGACTGGAAGGAATTCGCTACACGATTCTCATCGGTAGTGCGGAAAAATATATCTACAGGGATGACGCAGGTTGGTACGTCGTTCCGAATCACACTAACGGAGGAGATAATGAATGTATCAGCACTTATCAAACATAGCGATCGATGAGCTCGGCGAATCTCTTATCGACCGATTCTACACCGAACATCCCAATAATTCACTTTGCGTGGATATTGAAGGCTTCGCCGCTGAGTATCTCGGTTTAACAATCGGATATGAGACTTTCAAAGAAAAAGACGTAGAAGGATTTCTTGGAGACGGCGAAACAGCTGTTTCTGTTGTGAGAGGTCGCAAGGCTTATGATATTGTCTTTCCCCGTAAGACAGTTATCATATCCGAAAAGCTCCTGAACCCCACCTTGAGCGGACGCAAACGCTTTACAATGGCGCATGAAGTATCTCATTATCTGCTTGACAGAATGAGCCCGGAAATGTCCGTTGCAAGGTACCGGAGAGAGTTGAAGAATATCAGTGACTTTGATATAACTGCACTGAAAGAAAGAATGAGCTTGTTCGAGAACCGGGCTGACAGACTTGCTGCAGCGCTCCTGATGCCGGGATTCAACATAAGCAAGGCAATGGAACGGTTCGCAGGAGGTGTCGGATTTACGAAGTTCGGAGACGCTCTGTACAGCAGCGAGGAGCACATCATAATACAGAGCATGGCGGACGGAATGGGAGTATCGAGGGAGGCTCTTGAAATAAGGCTCAGAGATATGGGACTTATCGAATACAAGCCTATCGACGACTTCATAAAACAGGATCTTCAGGAGGGAGATTTCGATGACTCGGACATCGAGTACGACCGCAGATGCGGACAACTGGATCCGCTGAAAACATACCTTATTCACCGCTCCCGCAGGGAGGCTGAAAGACACGAGACAAGAGTCGTAAAGTGCCCGTCGTGCGGCTTCAGAATGGCGACTGTCACCGTAAACACACACGGAACGCAACAGCTGAAGTGCCGCAAATGCGGACTGAACGAAAGCCTGAATCTTGCGTATTTCCGGAAAAGAAAGCCTTCTTCGGAAAGATACGAACTTGTGAAGTACAGGAAAATAAAGAGATGAACCTAATGGAGTACGAAAAAGATAATATATGGCCTACGCTGTCAAACGAAGAAAAGAAAAGACGGCTTTATGAAAAACAGAAAGACGTGCTTGACAAATTTCTTGAACGCGGAGTCATATCTAAAGCCCAGTACGATAAGAGTCTCGGCGATCTGACCGAGAAAATGGGATACAAAAGATAATCTGAAAAAAAGAAAATAACAAGGCAATACGACTTTTAACCGAGCAAGCGGAGCAGTTAATGCAGCTTTAAGCTGCATCTGAAAAGCTACCAAGCGCCGTACGAAGCCGGATTGAGAACAAAATAGGTATAGCTATAAGTGTACCTGTATGTTCTCGTCCGATTCATACGGCGCTCTTTTTATGCCCGAATGCACGGTAACTGCTTCGTACCGCGTTTGAAGTCCTTTCAAAAAGCATCCGCTTGAGAAAGGACTTTTATGTTTTACAAGTGGCTCTGCTACATAGGTGAATACCCGTAATCTCCGGTTTTGAATTCAACGGAAAACACAAATCAAAACCAAATTCAAAACTTAAGGAGATTACAAAAATGAAACAGAGAAGATATTTTGTCTGGAAAGACGCAGCATGCAAAGGAATAAACCCGGAGTGGATCGAACTTACAGGAAAACAGTTCAAAGAATTTGTTAACAATCCCGAGAACAAAAACAGGTATTTCATCAAGTTTAACGAGGATGAAGAGGATACTTTCACAAGCGTTGTTGAAGCAACGTATGAGAATTATCTCGAGTATGACCGTGAAAGGAAAAAGAAGGCCTACAATGGAAAAAAAGCCTTTGATGAGCACACTGTTTTCGTGGATCTTGATGAAGTGGTCTATTATGACGATGATGATCCAATCACCAGAGCAGAAATTATTGCGGATGAGGACGCATACGTCGAACCCAACCATGAGCAGCTTCTGATTAACGAACTCTATGATGCCCTTGAAGCTCTTTCATATGAAGAACGTGAACTTGTCGATTTACTCTTTCTGAAAAATGATGATCATAAGAGCGAGCGTAGAATTGCTGAAGAGCTGGGAGTACCCCAAAAGACGCTTAACTGTAGGAAACAGGCAATAATCAAAAAGCTGAAAATGCTCATTAAGAAGTAAAGATTAAATTCCCGCGTCGCGAAAGCGGCGCGGGATTTGAGTCAAATATTGCTTATTATATAACAGTGTGCGGTGATCGATTGAATACTGTATAAAAGATGTCAGATTATATTAGACGGAACAATGTAATTCGTTTCTGTGATCGGAAGAACAGCATCAGACATGCAGAATACCGCACCGTTTCCGACCGTGCGTTCTCCCTCTTTCAGAACCGGGAACGATTTGACAGCGCTCTTGTCAGGCGACGCGGACTTTTTGATTTCGACAGGATGCAGGATTCCCGCCTCCTCGATAATGAGGTCGATCTCCTTCATTTTGCTGTCTCGATAAAAATTCAGATTGACCTTGTTCCTGCCGTATGCATAGTGCCGGAGCAGTTCGGCGATCACGTAGTTTTCGTAATAGTGTCCGCTTGCGGCTCCGTTCATAAGGACGTCACGTGTCGTCCACGAGGAAAGATATGCACAGAAACCGGTGTCGCAGAAATACAGCTTCGGCGTTTTAACAAGACGTTTGAGTTCGTTTGACGAATACGGTTCCAGTAAGAAGACGATGCCCATTGACTGCAGCACTTTGACCCACTCTTTTGCTGTTACGCCGGATACACCGGCGGACAGACCCAGATCGTTGTAGTTGACAAGCTGGCCGGAAAACGCGGCACAGGCCCTTAAGAACTTGCGGAATCCTTCGGTGTCTGTAATGGCATAGTCGTCAACAGCGTCTCTCATAAGGTATGTTTCAATGTAGGAGTTATAATATTCTCCGAGCTGCTCCTCGTCTTTTCCCTGAACGTCTGGAAGACCGCCGCGCCAGATGTTGTCAAACGTGGTCAGAATATTGTTGGAGGGAAACAGCCGTTTCCTTGAAAGAAGCGACGGGAGTGAGAAATCCAGATCTTCATCCGGACTGATACCCAGTTTCTCTCTTGCGGAAAGGCTGTACATCTTCAGGACGCACAGACGTCCGGCGAGTGAATCGCCCGCACCCTTCACAAGCTTCTTGCTCTGAGATCCCGTCAGCCAGAACTGTCCGCGTTCGTCGCTCGAGTCGCATATGATCTTTATTTCTTCGAAAAGCTCGGGCGCCTTCTGAACTTCATCGATCAGAATAGGCGGACGGTATGTTTGCAGAAAGAGTCTCGGCTCCGCCTGGGCAAGCGAGCGAAGCTGAGTATCGTCCATTGAAACGTATGTCCTGTTCTGACCTTCTGCGAGATGCCTCAGCATGGTGGACTTGCCGACCTGCCTTGCGCCTACAACCATCACGGCCTTGAATGACTCACTCATGTGGAGAAACTTTCTCTCCAGATCTCTTTTGATGTACTCCATTCTGTCCTCCGAGATAAGTGTAATTTTTAACTGCACTTTATTTTAGCACCAATTACCTCGTTTGTCAAGAGGCAGAGAGGAAATTCCGGTCTTTTTTACTGCTTCAAACTAAGAGTTTACAGAAGGTTTTCCGGTTTTCAGCTTTTTTCTCGGGATGATGAGCATACTGCTTTTGTGGGATATTGATTATGTTAAGTGATATACTGAAAATTTCGGTTCCATGGAACCTCTTTTTTCAGTATGCTGAGTTTTAATGCGCTATGTCAACAAAACAGCGCTTGACAGGTAAATATGTTCAGCTTGCAGGGTGCTTGGCAAGAGCTTAATAGACTTTTTGCTTTAAAAATCATTTTTTTGACGTGAGGTTCGCTCAAAACGGATTTTTTTCTCCAAACTATTAGTGAGAGGGGTTGATACTTCTTCCCCTCCCGCTCGGACCTTGAACAACTGAATAATTCCTTCAGCAGATACGTTGCCGTTATCGCCTGGCAGAACCGGGCAAGCAACCGATCAAAGCAAGTCCCCTCAGACGGGACTTTGCTCGTTGGGTAAATTCCGGAGCAGCTCTCCGGAAGAGCGATGACAGATAACAGTGACAATGATACTTCCGTAGCCGGTTAAGCCGGCGCGGCCCGCGGAGTACCCGGGGGAGGTGAAAGTCCTATGAGAACGGTTCGCAACCGTACGTCTGCTGAAAGCCCTGCATCGGGGTGCTGAAGAAAAATACGATGCACAAGCAAAACGACAAGGGACGGCGACGGTTCGCCGGAGCCGTCCCGGTACTTATCAATTAAATTGAGAAGGAGAAAGAATTATGAGTGAAAGTGAGAAATGCGTAGTTTGCGGTGAGGTCATTCCGGAAGGAATCCAGGTTTGTCCGACCTGCGAGAAGAAAATCGTAAAAGTGGAATCAACGGATAATACCTATCACGTTGATAATGTATTCAAAGGCGATGTCTATTTCGCCGATCTCAATCCGGTTGTCGGACACGAGGTAGGAGGAATCCGCCCGGTGGTGATCATCCAGAATGATATCGGAAACCGCAACGGTCCTACGGTTGTGGCCGCGATAACCAGCCGCACGAACAAAAAAAGAAGACCGACTCATGTTCTGGTGAACGCTTCGACCGGAGGCCTTATAAAAGATTCGGTAATAATGCTGGAGCAGATCAGAACGCTGGATAAGGCAAGGCTGAGACAGTTCCTCGGAAGGGTTGACGGGACAACGCTTCAGAGAATTGAAGAAGCCGCAAAAACAAGCCTCGGAATAATCGACTGAAGACTGGAAAGGGACAAAGGATGAATTACAAGAATCTGACTCACGCAACCATTTACAAGACGTATCTAATAAGTTCGCCGTACAAGTACGGCAACCGCTTTCTGGGAGCGGCATATCTGCTGGCGGCAAGCAAAGATACGTGGCA
The DNA here is from genome assembly GCA_016281805.1 of Clostridiales bacterium. GTDB lineage: Bacteria > Bacillota > Clostridia > Oscillospirales > UBA644 > HGM12619. Next base: position 3,112 of record JAEEJJ010000071.1, on the reverse strand, counting down.
GCGGGCGAAGAAAGCATTCAGAGAAAAACGGATCTTTTTCAAAGAGATCGACCGTCATGGGCTTACCGCTTACGGGTATGCTCTTCTGACAATGGCGCAGGATATCTATGAAGGAACAACTCATATCAATCTTTTTGACCTTTCAGATCCGTATCTCATATCCGACAGGGCACTGGATCTTGTGGTAAACGCAATGATAATTGCCCGTGAAGGCTATGAGGCAACGGGAGTAAACAAGAAGTTCGAATAATGTGAAAAATATGGGGATTGTCTCTGGACTTGTGAGAAAAAATGTTTATTCTTGTGATTGCATTCAGACCCGCAATCGCAAGGCAAGGAGAATGTAAGAATGAAGGAATTATCAATCAGCGATATTGATGCGGCATGGATGCTAATAAAGATGCTCTTCGAAAAGGGCGATATTAACGAACAGACCGCGAACGCGGCAATTGAGAAAATAAAAGAGATGCGATCCAAAAAGAACGCGGCATAATAAGGAGGATATAAAAATGGCTTTCACATTCGGAATCGGAACTAATCAGACAATAGGCAATCCGTTCAATCTGCTGGATCGGAACAGACCTCGCAAGATGGTCTTCTACGGAAGAGTGTCAACTGAACATGAAGCGCAGTTAAGCGCTCTTGAGAATCAGATTCAGTGGTATGACGATCAGGCCAAACACCATCCCAACTGGACGGTTGTCGAAAAATATATCGATGAAGGAATTACCGGAACACAGGCGAAAAAACGACCGGCTTTCCTCAGAATGATCGAAGATGCCAGAAAGGGAAAGTTTGATCTGATAGTTACTCGCGAAGTCTGCAGGTTTGCCCGAAATACAGTTGATACCCTGGTAACGACACGAGAACTGAAAAACATCGGAATCGAGGTATTCTTTGTCGAGGACAACATCTGGACAATGGACGGAGACGGCGAACTCCGGCTTACAATCATGGCAACGCTTGCACAGGAGGAGAGCCGGAAGGTTTCCGAGCGCGTGAAGGCAGGTCAGATGATAAGCCGTGAAAAGCGAACGGTCTACGGTAATGGCAACATACTCGGTTACAACCGCGAAGGCGATACCTATGTAATCAATAAAGAGCAGGCTGAGACCGTACGCATGATCTTTCATATGTATATTTATGAAGAAATGGGGTGCCAGAGGATAAGCAGGGAGATGGAGAAACTGGGACGGAAAAACGCTTCAGGGCTTGTCAAGTGGCAAACAGGGATAATAAACAGAATTATAATCAATCCGACTTATATGGGGTATCAGGCTTACGGAAAATCCTTCAGCAACAACTATCTGGAGCAGAAGCGTGTATTCAACCGGGATACAACGTCATATATGTACGTGAAAGCTGATTTTGAACCTATCATTTCTGAAGAAGACTGGAGAAAAGCCGATCTGATTCGTCGAAGTCGAATCGGGACTCAAAAAGATGGAAATAAGAAACATGGAGTTTTCAAGCCCTCTGATTTGTGGGCAAGTAAAATGGTTTGCAAGTGCGGTTACCATTTTAAAAGAGAATTCTGGCATAAAAACAAAACATCTATGACATATGGTTACAGATGTTACAACCAAATTAATAATGGCACTGCCGCAGCAAGGAAAGAAATCGGTGAAGACGCAACTGGTTATTGCGATCAGCCGACTATTCCCGATTGGAAACTTGACATGATGGCATCAATGATTCTCGAAGAACTGTGGGGAGACAGAAAAGGAGCCGTCGAACTTGCGTTTAATCTGATAAGGGATTCCTACAGAGCCGGATCGACAAGCGGGGGAGTAACGTCTTTACCTAATATTATCTCCGAGATAGATAAGCTGAAAGTCAAGCGCCAGAATCTTCTGAATATGAGAAGCGAAAAAGAAATCGGCAAAGAAGAGTTCTTAACTGAAAAGGCGAGGATCGATTCCGAGCTGGTTCGTCTTGAGGAAAAATGCACAAGTATTCAAAACGGCGCTGACGACGAAGATGATGAAGGATTTGACTGGATCGGTCTGAAAGAAAAACTTTATGAAATTGCCGACAGAAAGAAATCTATGAAGGAGATAATGAAAAAACTGGTTTACAGAGTCGTACCGGAGGACAAAACGCATTTCACCTGGTATCTGAAGCTGGAACCGGACGATGATCTGATAACTCAAATGAATATGGAATGCGAGGGCAGATCTGGAAAAGCAGTCGTGAATATAAGTAAGGAGGGAACCGGAAATCGGTTCCCTCTTCCGTTACATAGGGATTCGTTGCTGTCACTCAGAAAGCTCAGCAATGATATTCAGGAAGCAAACGACAGAAAAACAAGAATTCCAATCCAACAACTGCCTGCAGCAGACAGTCATTTTATGTACTTCAGCTTCGTAATAGATCATGAACGCGCAAAGGCATTTCGTCACAGCTGTGGTTATGGTCAGTCGCAAAAAAAATGGGAGGACATCCGAGTCGAAGTGATTCTGTGATACGGAGGAAAACCTGATGTACCTGAAATTGCATGATTTGTCAAGTATGCAAAGGAACTTGTTCACTTTTCTTGCCGTAAGCGGCACTTTTGTAAAATAGAAATTCCTGTTTTATGCCTTACATGCTCATTTGATCAGAAGAGGAAAGGCACCGTTTCCTTTGAGATGCATCAGAAAATCAGCGAAACTAAATCTCAATTGCCAAGGAAATAAGTATTCCAAACCAACAGCTATATGTAACCAGCAGTCGATTTTTTAACTCAGTTCCTTTGGAGATCACAAACGACACAATACGCCTTGATACAGTTGTTGTTACACTCGTCACAAAAACAATCGAGATGATTTTACTATTGATGAAAAGACAGAATAAAAAACTCCTAAAAGTTCAGAATTCCGCACAGGCAGCTATACGTGAGAAGCAGGCATAATTAAAGACCAGTTTTAGCCCCTGAAAAGCGGGTTTTAGCCCAAAAACAGCCCGATTTTGAGGGAAAAACGGTAAAAATGCCTTAATAACACATAAAACTTACGCCCGACAGAGTGAAAATTCTGTCGGGCGTTTGACGTTTTCAGGGGTAAAAAAGGCAGTGAATTTGGCATGCAGCGATTAAGTGAATGAGGTGTTTTTTTGAGGGAGTAAGGACTTT
>JAEEJJ010000004.1 GCA_016281805.1 Clostridiales bacterium | reverse complement strand
TTCTGTTTGCGTACAAAAATATAATCGTGATCAAGAATGCCTGCGTTGATCATACTGTCGCCTTTGACAGACAACATAAAAACATCATCTTCAGTACCAATTAAATCCAAAGGTATTGGGTAAGTTTCTTCAATATTTTCAACAGCAAGGATAGGAACACCTGCAGTAACGTTGCCGACAAGAGGTACAGGAACAACAGTTTTATTACGCCAGGTGGCTTCCTGGGTAAGTTCCAAAGCCCTGGGTTTAGCAGAATCACGCTGGATAAAATGCATGCTCTGCAGCTTGTGTAAATGGTTATGGACACTGGCAGTAGAAGATAAACCAACAGCTTTGCAGATTTCACGGACAGACGGCGGATAACCCTTAGACTGAGCGTAACTGCGGATAAAATCTAAAACCTGCTTCTGACGATCCGTCAACATATCTTCCGTATAATTACCGTCAAAATCTTTAGGGATTAAACTTTTGTGTCTTGCCATGGAAACAACCTCCTGAACAAATATTAAAAAATATTATATGTATGCATATTGATATTTTACTAAATTAATTATATCAAAACATGGGGGAGATGTCAAACGTTTGTTCATTAGCGTTTGCTTTTTAAAATATTACAATAAAAGTAACGTAACGTACAAAAACACAGAGTATTTCCCGATAATCATTTTACGTCCGATAATATATATTATGTAAAATCAGACACGGGAAAACAGCATTTTTTAACCGTTTTCTTAAAATGTTTCCAAACCAATGGATTTAAGACGGCCATTGCGCAAATAATCTGCATTAACTTGCTTCTCTTCACGCTTCTTAAACCCGTTTGGATCCCGAAATATGCGCTTATTCTCTACAACGCTCTTATTTGCGTTTTAAGCCCGTTTTTGTTTTTACGCGACTCATTTATCGTGCCCTGCCTTAAAAATCGTTCTACGGGCATTTTACGAGGTCGTTTTTCAAAATAAAAAACCGGCCCGGATTTTGGCCGGTTTTTTATTACAAACTGTATTACCTTCTCAATTTAATATTACCAAAAATATTTTCCAGCTCTGGATCTGGTTTTTTCTCATCTTTGGAAATGTAAGCTGTTAATCCGAAAGTTTGCGGCGTAACCATTGCATTAGCTTTAAGATTAAACGTAAAACTGTTTTTCACGGATCCGCCGCCGGATAATGATATTGTGCCGTAATTATTGCTGAAATTTGATTTTGTATTAATTCTTTTAAAATCTACATATTCTTTTACAGACGGATGTTTCAATCCTTCATTGATAAATTTATCAACGAGTATATTTGTCAGGAAAGGATTGTTGAAGAGTTCAGAAAACGTATTTTTATCTTTGGGTTTGGAGGAAGCGAAGAAGGCTACCTCTGAAATTTTCTGATAATTTATTTTTGAGATGTCTTCTTTGTTCAGCGATTTGCCTGTGTCTTCTGCAGCCGGCACGTTACCTGACTTTTCCTTGTCCTGTGCGCCATCGGACCCTTTTTTATCCGGCTCATTGCCGTCGTCTTCTTTGTCCGTTGCAACTTCCGTTTGTTCCTGAGGCGACAGAAATTCGGATACTCCGCCCCAGGGTATGGCCAGTGTAATTTTAACCGGAATATTTATATCGATCGTATCATCATTAACCTGCGCATATGCCCATGTTTCCGGTAGTTTTATTCTGCCTCCCAGCAACTCATCATTGAAACCGAAAGGAATGGTATCCTTTGCCGGCGCAAAGAAAGACAGACCTTTCAGAAAAGCTTTGCGGGAAGCGACATAGCCATTGAGCTTCTCCATATTTCCGTCTGTGAATTCGCTGCGGACCTTCTTTTTGGAAAAAGGCGTGGCCTCCTCTATTTTATCTTTCTGCGCTTTCAGATTAGGCAGTGGGAATGTGGAGACGACTGCATAAAGCATATTGTTGGCAGATGTGATGGCGATCTGCATATCAACAGACCGGCGGAGGCTCTTCAGCGTATCTGTATTCCCTTTGTCGACGATGTGAAGATACACATAAGGCTGTTTTCCGCTTTTGCTTGTGGAAATGCTTATGGTTGAGTTATCAAGGAGTTCTTTAGGCGCCAGAGACAGTTTGTTATCCGCTTTAATTTCATACGGATCTGGCATAAATAACTTATAATACACTTTATCAGGTGAAAGTTCATTACGCTCCAGAACCTGCAAATCTTTATATTTACTTAAGAATTCCTCCGTAGAAAATTTTTCTCCTGTGGACTCTTCTACTTCTTTTGCCGTAAATGCGCATATAACGTTTAAAGATGCTTCTTTCTTATCAGGCTTATTGGCAAGACCGTAGAAATTTTTGCCGCCGATCTCCATCCAGGAAGGCTGTGACTTCAATTTAAAACCTGAATCCAAATCCGTATAGATAGTTGCGGAAGTATAAGCAGATAAACTTCCGGTCATCAGAATTGCAGTAATTGAAGCGCAAAGGACTTTGTTCATCTTTCGTTTAACTCCTTATTATTTTCCCGGCAGCAGTTTCACCTTGTCTGCCAGGTTGGCGGCTGTTTTGGTTTTTGTTTTATCGCCTTTTGAAATATAAAGGCTGAGCAGTCCGTTGTTCCTGGTTCCCGCCAGGTTTGCACGGGTAAGAAAATCAAACCGGTTCATAACTTTAACATTGGTGTCAAAAGCAAGTTTAATAACCTGGCCGTCATTCGCAATCTTTGCTTTTGTATTGCTTAACACGGCATATTTTTTCAGGTCTTCATTGTTGAGAAACTTGGGCATCAGTTCGTCCAGCGCCTTCTGCATATCAGACTGCGGGATATTGAATATTTCTTCAGCTATATCAGAAATATTTTTGCTCTTTTTGCTTTTCCGGATACTGTAGCTGGCTAATATTACACTCTCATCATAAATGTTGTAAATCTCTTCCGGTTTCAGGTCTTTTTCAAAATCTTTCATAAAAGCAAAATTTGCCAGATTGCTTACCATAGTATAGGGTGCTGCCCAGGCCACATTTGCTTTCAAACCATCCTGATCCTTGATTTCCGGAGTAGCACGCACATACAGCCAGTTGTCCGGTAACGAAACAAACTGTTTCAAAACCGGATCGTTCATGCCAAAATTCTTTTTGCTTGTGTCCGGTTTAGAGAAAGTAAGGCCTTTTAAGATGGCTTCCCGTTCTTTCTGCAATGCTTTCTGGATCTTGGGATCATTCAACGAAGAATCAGTCAGTGGCAGAAGCGCGTTTTGCAAGGCCTTGGGATCCTGCACGGCGCTGCCGGCCGTTTCGGAGGAAATCCCTTTTTCTTCATAGTCTTTTTTTAATGTGGTATTTTTGCTTTCGGCTGCTTTGGCATTTTTGGCAGCTTCTGTCTCTGCACTGCAGTAGGATTCTGTCAGATACAGGATATTATTTTCAGAAGTGATGTACAGTTTTTTGTCTGTAACCTTTTGGTCAATCTCTTTTTCTTTGTCAAACGCGCCAGGGAATTGTGCGGATATCACAAAATAAGTTTGTTTTCCAACAGTCTTTGTTTCATAGGAAAATTTGGCGTGCTGTAATTCATCTTCGTCAAAACAATCCAGCATCGAGTCTTCCATATTCAGATAGGGCTGACCTGTGGCGTGGGTGTAGGTTTCCGGACGGAATAAAGCGTAATCAGGCTTGTCTCCGGACTTTTTACCCGTTTCAGCCGCCAGTTTTTCTTTAAACTG
>JAEEJJ010000070.1 GCA_016281805.1 Clostridiales bacterium | reverse complement strand
GAAAAGTATCGAAATCGGCTCGTGTAACGAGCTGATAGGGAGTAAAAAGCGAACGTTTTTCTTTGGAATACAGACGGTATGTTTTAAGCGCCTGTGAAAGAATGGATATTTTGTTGTTTATATCTTCGATATTATCCGAAACATTTTCCGTGCTGACAAGCGAGGCAAGTTCTTCATCATCGATTTTTTCCGAAAGAGGACTCACTTCAACCGCAGAAAGCCACATAAGATCGTTTAACAATGCCTTTTTATCTTCCGCCATCGCAACGACAGTGACTTTTTTCATTTTGACTATCGCCATTCGTTCACGATCCTTTCAACGACGGCGGTAAGGGCCTGCTGCTTGTTCTCACGGGCGTTCTGTTTGAGCTCCTCACATTCTTCGTTGACCTGAGTAAGAATATTTATAGCAAGCTCCCTGCCCTTTTGTTCGGTAAGCTCTTTTACTTTTTTGATTTTTTCATCGGCCTTTGCTTTTTCGAACTCAGCCGATTTTTCCGCTTTTTCAAAAGCTTCGCTGATTATCAGCTTTGCCTCTGATTCGGCGAATTCGCGGCGTTTTCTGCCGGAGTCTTCGGCATGGGCGATCAGTTTTATTACCTCGACCGCCTTGTCTGCCGCTTCGGGCTCGACAATAAGACCGTTGTCGTTATTTACAGACATCAGGCAACCTCCTTCCGATTTTTTCGGTAAGCGAAAATATCCGTATCTTAAATAATATTATAACAGAATATACGGATAAAGTCAATAACGATATCAGTTTTTTTTCGAATTTTTAACGATTTTTCTTTCTTTTTCTATGGACAAAACGCCCCTTATATGCTATAATCGACATGGCGCGGATCAATTAACAGTGAAAGGAACAAAATACCATGACAAGATACGATAAAATTGCCGCCATGAGACCTGAAAGGACTGACCACTGGTCCGAACACAGCGAGAGATTCCCTATGTTTGAAAGGATTTTCGGCGAGATAGGAGTTGCCGATGAATTGGCAAAGCTGCCTTCCGGCAAAAAGGCAAACGAACTGCTCGAAAAAGCAGTCGATCTGCTTTATGAAAAATTTACCGAAAACGGCTCATTGACTAACGGAGACTGCATTGAAGCAGAAAAGATACTCATGCCTCTTTCGGCAGACGCAAAAAAATATACTATGTATTGCATTGCCCATGCCCACATAGACATGGACTGGCTTTGGGGGTATCACGAAACTGTTGCGATAGTTCTCGGAACATTCAGAACAATGCTTGACATGATGAAAGAATACCCTGAATTCACGTTTTCTCAGTCTCAGGCCGCAACTTATGAAATGGCAGAAAAATACGATCCCGAACTGTTTGAGGAAATAAAGCAGAGGATCAAAGAAGGCAGATGGGAATTTTCAGGTTCCGCATGGGTCGAAAGCGACAGAAACCTGCCGTCAGCCGAGAGTATTTCGGAGCATATCCTCGTTACAAAACGATTCCTTTCCGAAAAACTCGGTATAGATCCCGAATCGATAAATTCAGACTTTCATCCAGACTCTTTCGGTCACACTCCCGTAATGCCCGAATTACTGAATGCCGGAGGCATCAGGTATTTTTATCATTGCAGAGGTCTTGATGATCTTTATGTATACAGATGGAGATCTCCGTCAGGCGCGGAGGTTCTGACGGTAAACGAACCGTCATGGTACAACGACCCGATACGTCCGGGGTATCTTTCGCTTGTTATTCCGTTCTGTGAAATGTACGGCGGAATAGACGGAATGATAAAAGTATACGGTGTAGGCGACCACGGCGGCGGACCGACAAGGAAAGATATACAGATGCTTGTTGACATGCAATCATGGCCTGTTGCACCTACTGTAAAGTTTTCAAGCTATACAGAATACTTCAGCATGCTCGAAAAGTACAGAGAAAGATTCCCGATTCTTCAGGAAGAGCTCGGTCCCACATTTACGGGCTGCTATACATCGGAATCACAGCTTAAAACCGCAAACAGAATAATGGAAGACCGACTCACTGCTGCCGAAACGCTCACCGCCATGGCTAAAATTGCTACGGACGGAGAAGTGTATCCGAGATATGCGGAAGCGTGGAAAAAACTGCTTTTCAATCAGTTCCATGATATTCTGCCCGGATCCGGACTGCCCGAAACAAAGAACCACGCGCTCGGCAATTTTGAGGAAGTGCTTGCAGATGCCGGCTCGGGCGCATCGCTTGCAATGAGAAGGTTTGCGAAAAACATTGACACGTCCGCGTATGATACTCCTGATCACGCACTCAGCTCCAGATCAGAAGGCGCAGGTGTCGGCTGCAGAGTAAACGAGAAATACCGTTACAATCTGCCGAATGTTGAACGCGGAAGAGGCAAAACAAGGATCGTTCACGTTTTTAACACGTCTGCATATGACCGTCACGAAATGACGGAAATACGTGTTTACGACTGGCCGGGAAATCATGCTGCAATGACAGTAGAAGACGACACCGGCAAGGCGATAGCCTTCACAATACTTGAAAAAGATGTCAACGACAACGGACATAGAGCAACTGTAATTCTTGTTGAAGCGTCTGTGCCCGCATTCGGTTATTCTACCTATATAGTAAAAGAAAACGAACGCAAAGACTATTATTTCGGCTCATTTACGCCCGACAGAAGAAGACTTTACTATAAGAAACCCGTTCTTGAAAACGACAGAATAAGAGCGGAATTCAACGAAAACGATATGACGCTTATATCTCTGATCGATAAAGAGACCGGACGTGAATACATATCCAGGCCGTCTGCATTTTTCGGATATGTGCTTGAAAACGACAGACATGTCGGAGCGAGCGCATGGGTCGAGGGCGTATATACATCAGAAGTCAATCTCAATACCGAAAGAAGAGCAGTTCAGACATCATATAGCGTAGGTGAACTGAGGAGCAGTTTATCTTACAGCATTGAATTTGAAAGTTCTAAAATAGATGTTACCGTAACACTCGATAAAGGTGACTGCGCGCTCAGGTACGCAGTGACCGCAAACTGGTTTGAAATAAACAAGAAAAAGGGCTCGCCTAAACTGATATTTAAAGTTCCGTTTGCGTATGAGACCGAAAAATATACATATGATATACAGTTAGGCACATATGAACGCGAAGGAACATCGCTTCACGACTGGTACGGAAGAGATTTTATTTATGCAAAAGACGGTCATGGCAAAGGAATAGCACTTTTCACTGACACAAAATACGGATACAGAGGAGCAGACAACACACTACAGGTCAGCCTTCTTCGTGCCTCGTCAAACCCCGATCCATATCCCGAATACGGTACAAGGATGGTAAGAATGGCGGTCGGAATAGTGAAAACCGATTATGACGCGCTGCACAGATATGCGTTTTCACTGCAAAACGATATGCCTATCATATCAAATACGTCGCACGGCGGATCGCTTCCGCTGAAGGCACAGATATTATCGTGCAAAGGAGCATCCACAACAATAGTTAAATGCTCAAGAGACGGTAAATCGGTAACGATACGCGTTTATAATCCCCTATCGGATGTTTCAAACGCCGAATTATGCTTCTGCAAAGAAGTAAAAAGCGCAAAAATCACCGATTCTGCGGAATACGGTGAGAAAAAAGCCGATTTCAGTAAAAACAGAGTAGAGATTCAGATCGGCCCTGGAGAACTGAAAACAATCATGGTTGAATTCTGAAATACAAATACAAAAGCCGACTGAAATAATCAGTCGGCTTTTTTTTATTCTGTCAGTGAATACACGGTAATACAGTACTGCCTGTGACATTCCCTTCAGAATCCGTAAATTTAATATCCGCAAAACCGTTATTCAATGTTATGGCTGTACCTACAAAAAACGGTTTTTCTTTCAACGGTTTTGAACCTACAATAACCGGACAGGGCTGTTTGCGTGAGTCTTTCGGATCGCCGGGCATTGTTACATAACAGTTGTGAAGATGACCCGCGATCATAAAGTCCGGACGGATCTTATCTCTCAGGATACTGCACCATTCAGTGTATATATCTTTTTCTATATCAAAAGGCGGTCTGAGCGTTT
>JAEEJJ010000069.1 GCA_016281805.1 Clostridiales bacterium | reverse complement strand
ATGGACATAATAGCTTACCGCAAAGATTATGCAGAAGCTTATTACCGAAAACGATGTTACGGTTATTATCTTATATATCCTTCCCCTGCTGCTGCCTGTCTGCGTTTTATCTCTTATTACCGAGCTTAAATCTGTATGTTTAAGGCGTATGACTACTATTATGAGACTTATCAGAGCAAACAGCACAAGCATTGCAAGACATATCCCCCAGCCCGCATAAAAGCCGTATTCGCTTTCCGCAGGCATGGTGTTCACATAATTCGTTATGATATTGCGTATTCCGTATGCGTTTGAACCGAGGATAAAGCCGAGCAAGGTATATATACATATTTCACCGACGACATAGCTGTAAATATTTCCGAATGTGCCGCCGCTGATAAGGTGAACCGCATAATTGCGTATATTCGACGATATTCTGTTTACCGTCATTAAAACAACAGAAACGAATGCGAACAGAACGGTTATATACGTTAAAGCGAGACGGATATTCATATTCTCTTTGTAGTTGTTCGCGATAGATACGGTATCGATTTTTGGCTTCTTGAAATACACTTTCTCTTCAAGACCGTTTTTTTTCAACACTTCGTTCATCTGTTCAAGAACTTCGTCCTTCCGTTCCTTTTCGACAAGAAGTAATCTTTTTTTATAACCGAGTGCAAACGTATCATAACAATCTCCCAAGTCGAGACCATTTCCAACAACTGTCAATTGACGGGGATTATATTCATAATAATGCCTGTCGTTAAAAGGAACAATGACAACCCTGTTGTAGCTATATAAAGTGTTCCCGTTAATTTCAACGTATACTTCACCGTCATCAACGAAACCGACGACCTCAATTTTGACAGGGTCTTCAACTTCCGATATCACTTTTGCATCAAAAGTATCGCCTATTTTGCAGTATTTTTTGAAATCGTAGCCTAAAACTACGGGAACAACAGAGCCCTCTTCGTAGGTAAGTTTAAATTCGTCATCCGTAAAAAAACGGCCGGAGTCAAGACGCGGTTTGCCGAAGACGTCAAAATATGCTTTATCTGCAAAAACCTGGTGCCAGAATGTTCTCTTCCCGTCGGGAGACCTGTAAACAAGACTGAATTCCGATTCGCTGCACCCTTCTTCGTCCCATGTGTCGAGAGTGTCATAAACATAAAGATCGACCCCACCGCAGATATTAACAGCAGGGTGAAGACCATCGATTTTTTTCAGATCTTCTATTGTAGAATCCATTTGCTCAACGAAACCGTTTTTATTTGAACCGGAAATTGGTTCAGCCACATGAAAGAAAGCGCCATAGTTATATTCAAAGCGATAGAAATAATAGTTACTGTAAGATAAATTAACCGAATTCAATTGGTCAGATTCGGATTTGACCTCAAAGCCAGACGAAAACAGAACGAAAGCGGTAACAGCTATCAGAATAATAAAAAGAAAAGAGATAAAGGGCTCTTTTTTGAAATTGCACCACAGATTGCGAATCACTGAACAGTCCTCCATTTAATACTAAATAAAAGAGATCACCTCTGGGTGAGAACAGCCATTAAATGTTGTTAACCCTGTATGCAAAGGGTGTAGTATGTTTCAAACGGCATATCACCCTGTAAGTTACAGCTAACGTATGCACTTCTGGAGATGCCAATACCTGTTTGTTGCGTATCAATTCTGTTGCCGTTGTTTGTCGCACCGATGATCATTACAGTAGGTTCTATACCCGTATAAGAAAAAATTTCGACATATCCCCTCACCTGATACTGATTTTTCCATTCGGGGTAAGCATCCCATGAAACGGTGTTTACCGCCAGAGCGGAAATGAGAGGAAATATCAGAGCGGAAACTACCATAAGAGCCGCAAGCGCAACAGAAAATACTTTTTTCATTTTAATTACTCCTTTTTTTGTTTATTAAGAGTAATTATCTTTGTAATTATTATAAATCAAGGCTTATATTATTGTCAATATGCTAAAATATACAAATTTCCGATATAATCAATAGCATATTTTAGCTAAAAAAACGAGGAAACAGCAGCAGAAAGCCTTTTCCTCGTTTCGGTATTCTTCAATTACCTTATCTGTCCGCTGCCGTAAACGCAATATTTTACGGTAGTCAGCTCATTCAGTCCCATTGGTCCTCGTGCATGAAGTTTCTGGGTGGAAATGCCTATTTCCGCGCCGAGGCCGAACTCTCCGCCGTCGGTAAAACGGGTAGACGCATTGACATACACGGCTGCCGCGTCAACACGCGACAGGAATTCGCGGGAGTTTTCATAACTTGACGTTACTATACATTCGCTGTGCTTCGTTCCGTGTTCGTTGATATGCGTTATTGCCTCGTCAAGAGAATCAACGATTTTTACAGACAAAATATAATCAAGATATTCGGTATAATAATCTTCTTCCGTCGCCGCAACGCACGGAATGATTTTTGCAGTGCGCTCGCATCCGCGTATTTCAACGTTTTTTTCATCAAGTTTTTCCTTGACGTAAGGAAGGAAAACTTCCGCTATGTCCTTATGAACAAGAAGGCTTTCGGCGGCGTTGCATACAGACGGGCGCGAACATTTTGCATTATACACTATATCTGCAGCCATATCAAGATCGCAAAGACTGTCCACATAAATATGGCAGTTGCCCGTACCGGTCTCAATAACGGGAACTGTAGCGTTTTCAACGACTGAGCGAATAAGCCCTGCGCCGCCTCTCGGAATAAGCACATCAACATATTTGTTAAGGCGCATTAAAGCGTTTGCTGTTTCGCGCGAAGTATCTTCGATAAGAGATACGGCATTCGGATCTATGCCTTGTTTTTCGATTGCGCCGCGCATTATATCGACGATTGCCTTGTTTGACCGTATAGCTTCTTTTCCGCCTCGAAGGATCACTGCGTTGCCTGATTTGAGAGTAAGCGCGGCGGCATCGGCGGTAACATTGGGTCTCGCCTCGTAAATAATTGCTATAACTCCCAAAGGGACTCTGATTTTTTCTATTTTCAGCCCGTTTGGACGGATATGCGAGCCTAGTCCCTCGCCTATCGGATCCGGCAGCGATACTACAGTTTCGATCCCGTCAGCCATTGCGTTTATGCGCTTTTCATCAAGCTTCAGTCTGTCGATAAGAGTATCTTTGATATTTCCGCGGGCAGCCGCTACATCCTCTGCATTTTTTTCGATTATGAAGGCGCTGTTTTCTCGTATCGCTTTCGCCATAGAAAGAAGGGCGGCATTCTTTTTTTCGGACCCTGCGCATGCAAGCGAATACGATGCTTTTTTTGCATATTCACCGATCTTTTCGAGCGTCATATTTTATTTCTCCTGTTTATTACTCTTGAAAAGCGTTCCCGCGCGCTTTCCGTTAAGGACATCGTATATAAGACCGGGATCTTTGCCGTAAATAATATGAACATCTATGCCTGCCGCCGTAGCAATTTCGGCAGCGGCGACTTTTGTTGCCATGCCTCCAGTACCTTTTGACGAACCTGCTCCGCCCGCAAGACTTCTGATATGTTCATCGATCTCTTTGATAACGGGGATGGGTCTGGAATTCTCGTCGTCGGGAGCTCCGTCGTAAAACGCGTCTACGTCGGTAAGCATAATAAGCTTGTCTGCACCGATAAAAGTGGCGACGATAGCGGAAAGAGTATCGTTTTCGCCTATTTTTATTTCTTCGACCTCTACGCTGTCGTTTTCATTGACGATCGGAACACAGCCGTATTCAAGAAGAGCATTAAATGTGTTTGTTACGTTTTCTTTGAGTGCGGGAATATCAATAACCTGTTTGTTCAGAAGGATCTGACCCACATTATATCCGTAATCGGTAAAGAAACGGTCGTAAATCGCCATCAGTTCACACTGACCGACTGCGGCAAGAGCTTGTTTTTTTGTTATTTCTTCCGGTTTGCTTTCAAGACGAAGTCTTGACATTCCGGCGACCTGAGCGCCTGATGACACGAGAACAACCTGATTTCCGCTGTTTTTTATGTCCGCAATCACGCGAACAAGACGGTCTATCATACGAAAATCAAGTTTTCCGCTTGCATGCGTAAGTGTGGAGGAACCGACTTTAATTACGATTTTCATTTTTTACCTCTGTTTTTTTACGGCTTTTCTGTTTCGGCAATCTGACGTGTAACATAACCGCCCTGAACAAGAACTTCAAAGCCCATACCAAGTTCTTTTACTCCGTCTATAACTCTCTGAAGCGCTTTTACGGTATCGGCGGTATCGTGCATAAGAATTACTGCGGCTTTATACTCTCTGTTAAGTCTGTTTTTTGCTCCGGATACAGCGTTGTTTACTATTCCGTCAACGCCTGTTGCGGTAGTGTAGTCTTCAGTATCAACATTCCAGTCGATTACGGTATATCCTTCCGCATAAAGCCTGCTTACGATATCGTAATAGACATCTCTGCTTCCCGCATAACGTTCGCAGAAAGAACGTGCGGTTGCCGTTCCGCTGGGAAGACGAACGATATTCGGGGTAAAACCGGTCATATCGTGGAGAAGCGTTGTTATTTTTTTGAAATCATCAAAATATGCTTCTGCAGAGGAATAGATTTTGCTGTATTCATGCTCGTATGCGTGAATTGCAAGAACGTGTCCTTCTTCAACAATGCGGCGAATCGCTTCTTTGCTTGCTGTACCGCCGTTTTCTATCTGAGTGCCTACAACAAAAAATGTGCCTTTAATATTATTTTCTTTAAGAATATCAAGTATTTCCAGAGTATGGTATGATGTTCCGTCATCAAAAGTCAGAAATGCGGTAGGCTGAGTTTTGTATATAATTCTTCTTTTAATTGCGGTTATCTCCGCCTGAAGTGACGCTTTTTCTTCGGATGCGGCGGATATTTTCGGGGCAAGCTCGTCTATTTCCGATTGATAAATACTGCTTTGCTGTTCAAATACCTCGGCTTCTTTATCGAATCTCTCTATATCACGAGAATCGTTATACATACCAAAGCCGAGAATAACAGAAAAAACAATTGCGATAAAAGTTATAACAACGCATAAAAATCTCATTTTGATACCCCCTATTCGGAAAGAGACTCATATTCGATTTTCAGCATATCGAGCTCGGAGGAAAGATTTTCAAGTTCGGTATTCATAGCTCTGCGTTCGTTGTTAAGCCTTTCCGTTTCGCTTTTTGCAATTTCGAGTCGGCTTGCGGCATCTTCTCTTTTAATGCTGATATCACGGTATTTAAAAAAAAGTATTACAACTACCGTTATGGCAATAAGAGCAATAACGGCAAAAAGAAAATTGACGGCCTTTCTTCCTCTGCGCTCATTTTCACTGTAATACGATGAAGATGCACGCGATGAGGCCCTTGCGTAGCTTCTTTGTCTCATTTTATTCTCCTGTTTGTTGTGTTTGAATATATATTTTTGTGTGACTGTGTGTTGGCTTTATTGTAGCATATAAAACACTTTTTTTCAATATCAAAAATTGCGGTTGACAGTATTTTTACAATTTTTTTGAATTTTGAAACACGGTCAATCTTGACATCGCAACAGTGTGATGATATAATGAATTTATAAGTTATATAATTCAAAATATGATGCAAAACATCAGGTCTAATTGCCAAAATGAATAAAAAAACGATAATATTTATTATTCTGATCGTGCTTGCTGCGGCAACCGCGATATTCATATTTTCAAACTCACTGCAATCCGGCGAAATGTCGATGGCAGAGAGCGCTTCCGTTATTGAATGGCTGCGCCCGATAATCGACCCCGCAGGACGGCTTTCGCTAGAAAAGCTGCAGTTTATTGTTAGGAAAACAGCGCATTTTGCCGAATATTTCCTGCTTGGTCTGGAGTTTTCGGTGATAACGCTGATGATATCAAAAAAAATCTTTACCCCATGGCTTTTTATGCCATTGTTTTCAACGCTTTTTACTGCTGTGATCGATGAATTTATCCAATCGTTTACAGGAAGAACAAGCCTTTTATCGGATGTTCTTCTTGATTTCTTCGGCGGAGTATGCGCATTTGTTTTTTACATATGTATATATGCGCTTTTTTCAGCTTTAAAAAAGAAAAAAAACAAGCCGAAAATCACGGAAACGCTGTAAGAATACTCCGATATATCGATTAATCAAATCAATAATATACAAAACAGAACGCAGCCGAAAATACAGCTGCGTTCTGTTTATTAACTCTTAAATTATTTACTCTTTGTGATATCGTTTAAAAGCTTGAGGAAGCTGTCGTTTGAATCGTCGTCATCCACAACAGAAGATGAAGCTCTTCTTGCTGAAGGACGTTCCGTGCCTATCGGACGCTGAACGCTGCCGGTTCTGGGCTGTCTTGTGGGCATAGGATCATAGTCTGTATCGGCATTCTGAGCGGGCGCAGGTGATGTCTGCTCAGCGGTCTGTTCTGCTTTGGGAGCAGAGGGGATATTGAAGAAGTTATCAACAGGAGTGGGATTAGCCTGCTTCTTTACGGGAGTTGAAACTACCGATTCGTCAAAGTTTGAAGCTATGACCGCAATACGCAGCTCGTCCTGAAGAGTATCGTCAAGAATAACACCCCAGATAATATCGACATCCGGATGCGCCTCTTCTTTAATAATATCCGCAGCTCTGTAGATATCTTCAAGGTCGATATTGGAGTCTGCCGTGAAGTTGATAAGGATTTTACGCGCACCTGAAATAGATGTTTCGAGAAGCGGAGATGTAATAGCATTTCTTGCAGCGGTTTCCGCTTTGTCTTTGCCTTTTGCGGAAGCAACGCACATATGAGCGTAGCCTGCGTCCTTCATATTTGAAGTTACGTCTGCAAAGTCGAGGTTGATAAAGCCGTGACCCTGGATCAGTTCTGTAATACTCTGAACTCCCTGTTTAAGAATGCTGTCTGCCATCTCAAATGCATTGGCAAGAGTTATTTTAGCGTCTGTAACAAGTTTAAGGCGTTCGTTGGGAATAACTATAAGCGCGTCAACTTCCTGCAGAAGCTCTTCGATACCGCGTTCAGCCTGAGCCATCTTGCGAGTGCCTTCAAATGCAAAGGGCTTTGTAACTATACCTACGGTAAGAACACCGATTTCCTTGGCTACTTTTGCAACAAACGGAGCTGCGCCTGTTCCTGTGCCGCCGCCCATGCCTGCGGTAATAAATACCATTTCGGTTCCTTTGAGAACTTCCTCGATCTGAGCCTTGCTCTCTTCTGCGGCTTTACGTCCTACTTCGGGATTTGCTCCGGCACCTCTTCCGTGCGTAACATTTTCTCCGATAAGGACCTTATGAGTAGCCTGCGAATGGTTGAGCGCCTGCTTATCGGTATTGACCGCAACGAATTCCACACCGAGAACTTCGTCTTTGATCATTCTGTTTACAGCATTGTTTCCGCCGCCGCCTACGCCTACAACCTTGATGGTTACGAAATTATCCTGTTCCTCTATACTGCGAAATGCCATACCGTTCATCCTTTCAGAACATTCCATTTTTGTGTTTTATAATAGATTAGGTGTATATACATAATTATACTCTTATATATTATCACATTTTTGCGATATAGTCAAGAGTTTTATTGAATTTTTTTTAAAATAAAAGCAAATTTTGCTTTGAAAACGCCGGAAATCAGTTTATGGCTCGGTATCTGCCCTCACTCGGATTCCGGACGTTTATCACGGCACGCCTGTCCGATGGATTTCGCGACAGTATTTCAATGAGCATGCTTATCTTTTTATCAAGATTTTCGCTTGTGCCGAGTTCGACCTCTATAATACCGTCAAGATAAAATACAAGATTGTATTTTTTTGAAAAATCAATATACGTCACGCGATCGAATAGGTCGTTTGTTTCGAGGATATAAAGAAGCTCCGCCAACACCGAAACTTCGATATTTTCATTAAGGTCGATCGTTTTGCCCAGCATATACGCCTTCTCGGCAGGCTCATCTTCACTTCCGCCCGATGTTTCGTCAGGGATATCTGATTCAAACGTTAGTCCTTCGATCTGAAGGATTCCGGGAACGGGAGACGGAGTGATCTCGAGGACTTTGAAATCTTCATCGAGGCATATATATACGCCGTTTGCCGAAACAGAATATCTTGCTGTTGCGCCTTCTACGGAAATATTAAGTCTGTTCGGAAAAGCGATAGAGAATATAACGTTTTTAATATAAGGCAAAGACGTCTGAAGACGGTCCTTCGCTTTGTTTCTGTTGAACTGAAGGATAGGCTCCCCTCGAAGAGTATCACATTT
>JAEEJJ010000068.1 GCA_016281805.1 Clostridiales bacterium | reverse complement strand
AGCTACAGGTTCTTTCTTTTCTGCTACGAGGCTTTCTGTGGTAAGAACCATAGAAGCTACGGATGCAGCGTTTTCAAGAGCTGAACGTGTAACTTTTGCAGGGTCTACTATGCCGGCAGTGAACATATCAACATATTTTTCATGAAGAGCGTCAAAACCGTAGTTCTTGTCAGAGTTCTTTACTTTCTCTATGATTACGGCGCCTTCAATTCCCGCATTTGCAGCGATCTGCTTGATGGGAGCTTCAAGAGAACGCAGAACGATGTTTGCGCCGGTTTTTTCGTCACCGTCAAGAGATTCAACGAGTTTTTCAAGCTTCGGCATTGTGTTGATGTAAGCCGTTCCGCCGCCTGCTACGATGCCTTCTTCAACAGCTGCTTTTGTAGCTGCGAGAGCATCTTCGATACGAAGCTTCTTCTCTTTCATTTCGGTTTCGGTTGCTGCGCCTACTTTGATTACCGCAACGCCGCCTGAAAGTTTTGCAAGACGTTCCTGAAGTTTTTCTCTGTCGAAATCGGATGTTGTTGTTTCGATAGCTGCTTTGATCTGAGAAATACGCGCTTTGATCTCGTCTTTGTTGCCGCAGCCGTCAACGATAATGGTATTCTCTTTTGTAACCTTAACCTGACGTGCTCTGCCGAGCTGTTCAACTGTTGTGGACTTGAGTTCGAGACCAAGCTCTTCGCTTATTACTTCGCCGCCTGTAAGAATAGCGATATCTCTGAGCATTTCTTTACGTCTGTCGCCGAATCCGGGAGCTTTTACTGCAACGCATGTGAACGTTCCGCGCAGTTTGTTTACGATAAGAGTCGAAAGAGCTTCGCCTTCAACATCTTCGGCGATTATAACGAGTTTTTTGCCGCTCTGAACGATCTGTTCGAGCAGGGGAAGGATCTCCTGAATATTGCTGATTTTCTTATCTGTGATAAGAAGATATGCATCGTCGATAACAGCTTCCATCTTGTCTGTATCTGTTACCATGTAAGGTGTGATATATCCGCGGTCAAACATCATACCTTCAACAACTTCTTTTGTTGTTTCGGCTGTTTTGCTTTCTTCAACGGTGATTACGCCGTCAGATGTGACCATTGCCATAGCATCTGCAATAAGCTGTCCGATATATTCATCACCGGCTGAAATCGTTGCAACTCTTGCAATATCTTCAGGACCGCTGATTTTCTTAGCGTTGTTTCTTATTTCTTCAACCGCTGTTGCAACTGCCTTCTGAATACCTTTTTTGATGATCATCGGGTTTGCGCCGGCTGCTACGTTCTTCATGCCTTCATTGATGAGTGCCTGAGCAAGCAGTGTGGCGGTTGTTGTGCCGTCGCCGGCAACGTCGTTGGTTTTTGTTGCAACTTCTTTTACGAGCTGAGCGCCCATGTTTTCAAAAGCGTCGTCAAGCTCGATCTCTTTTGCTATTGTAACGCCGTCGTTTGTGATGAGCGGAGAACCGAATTTTTTATCGAGAACTACATTTCTGCCTTTAGGACCAAGTGTTATTTTTACTGTATCGGCAAGAGTGTCAACGCCCTTCTGAAGAGCTTTGCGCGCATCTTCACCGTGAAGAATTTCTTTTGACATTATATTTTCCCTCCGTTATTTGACTATTGCGAGTATGTCGCTCTGCTTTACGATGGTATATTCAATATCGTCGAGCTTAACTTCAGTGCCTGAATATTTGCTTGTGAGAACTTTATCGCCTTTTTTAACGTACATGCTTATTTCGTTTCCGTCGATAACTCCGCCGGGACCTACCGCAACGACTTCAGCGATCTGGGGTTTCTCTTTTGCCGATCCCGTAAGGATAATGCCGCTTTTTGTCGTTTCTTCGGCTTCTACCATTTTAAGAACGACTCTGTCAGCCAAAGGTTCAATTGTCATGATGTTTCCTCCTCGAAACTATAATAAATATTTTTAGCTTTTTCAATTTTAGCACTTTAGACCTTCGAGTGCCAAACTACAGATATTATATCATAAAACTTTAAATTTGCAATAGTCATTTTTCACAAATATCCTGTGGCATGATTATGGCTTTTTGTGAATAATATCTTCATTATTCTTTTATAAATTCAATCTGACCGTCTTTCGCCACTGCTTTTACGGCATCGCCTTCAACGATCGAGCCATCAAGCATTTTTTCGGAAATCTTGTCTTCTATCATAGACTGTATTGCACGTTTCAGAGGTCTTGCTCCGTATGAAACATCAAAACCTTTTTCCGCAAGAAGCGCTGTGGCTGTTTCGTCTACCGACATATTGATCCCCAGAGTTTTCAGTCTGTCGCAAACAGATACGCAAAGTCTTCTGGCGATTTCTCTGATATCATCCTTGTTGAGCTGACTGAAAACTATAATGTCGTCAATTCTGTTCAGGAATTCCGGACGGAATGTCTTTTTCAGCTGCTCGGTTACTTCGCCGCGTATAGTTTCCTGCGTGCGTTTGAAACTGTCTTCTCCCGGAGCAAAACCAAGCTGCTGTCTGTCTACGATCTGCTTTGCTCCGATATTGCTCGTCATAATGATCACGGTGTTCTTAAAGTCGATTTTACGGCCTTTTGCATCCGTGACCATGCCGTCATCGAGAATCTGCAGCATGATATTGAAAACATCCGGATGAGCTTTTTCTATTTCATCAAACAAAATTACACTGTAGGGCTTTCTTCTTACTTTTTCGGTAAGCTGTCCGCCGTCCTCAAATCCTACATATCCCGGAGGCGAACCTATCATACGCGAAACGTTGTGCTTTTCCATATATTCGGACATGTCAACACGTATCATGGCATTTTCATCGCCGAACATGACCTCTGCAAGCGCTTTTGAAAGCTCGGTTTTACCTACGCCTGTCGGACCAAGGAAGAGGAATGAGCCTATCGGTCTCTTCGGATCCTTAAGTCCTACTCTGCCTCTCCTTATCGCTCTTGAAACTGCCGCTACAGCCTCATCCTGACCGACAACACGCTCGTGCAGTATCTTTTCCATATTCAGAAGTCTTTCGCTTTCTTCGGCGATAAGCTTCTTTACCGGAATACCTGTCTGAGACGAAATAATATCCGCTATATCATCTTCTGTTACTTTCAGATTTGCCGAAGAAGTGCTCTCCTTCGCCTTTTTCAGTTCCTCAAGTTCTTTCTGCTTAGTTCTTTCCTCGTCACGCAGTCTTGCGGCTTCCTCGAAATTCTGATTTTTTGCCGCGTCGTCTTTCATGGCACGGATCTTTGCAATTTCGTCTTCTTTCGACTTCAGATCCGGCGGAGTTGTAAGATTGTCTATTCTGACTTTAGATGCGGCTTCGTCTATCAGGTCTATTGCCTTATCAGGCAAAAATCTGTCCTGAATATATCTTTTTGAAAGCTTTACGGCGGCAACAAGCGCATCGTCTTCGATTTTAACGCCGTGGTGAGCCTCATACTTATCTCTGATGCCTTTCAGTATCTCTATTGCATCTTCTACGGACGGTTCTCCAACAATGATCGGCTGAAAACGACGTTCGAGAGCAGCATCTTTTTCTATATGCTTTTTATATTCGTCAAGCGTTGTTGCGCCTATTACCTGCAGTTCTCCGCGCGCAAGATACGGTTTGAGAATATTTGCCGCATCGACGGCTCCTTCTGCGGCTCCGGCACCGATAAGAACATGGATTTCATCAATAAAGAGAATAACGTTTCCGTTTTTTGTCACTTCATTGATCGCGTTCTTTATTCTTTCCTCAAAATCGCCCCTGTATTTCGAACCTGCTATCATTGACGTTATATCAAGTGTTACAACTCGTTTGTTCTTGAGCGTTTCGGGGACTTTGCCGTCAATTATATGCTGTGCAAGCCCTTCGGCGATCGCTGTTTTTCCTACGCCGGGCTCACCTATGAGACATGGATTGTTTTTTGTTCTTCGGCTGAGTATTCTTATTACCCTCTCAATCTCTTTCGCTCTGCCGATTATCGGGTCTATTTTGCCTGCTCTTGCAAGTTCGGTCAGGTCTCTGCCGAAACTGTCGAGTGTAGGTGTATCCGTTTTTCCCGATCTTGCGGTTTCAGTGCTGTTTCCAGTTGCCGCTTCCGAAATACCGAGCTTGTCGTATACATCGTCAAGAATATCCGACGGGTCTGTTTCTGCATAGATGATTTCGGCTGCTTTGCTGTCGCTTTCCCTGAGAAGAGCAATAAGAAGATGTTCGGATCCTACCATATTATATCCGAGATTTCGTGCTTCATATACGGAGTTTTCTATTACTTTTTTGAGCCTTGGGGTCATGTCATTGCCGGAAACATAAGACGGCGAACCTCTTCCGATAAGTTCCGAAATCCTTTCGATTACATATTCAGGCGTAATTCCTCTGTTACAAAGAACTTCCGATGATACGGAATCACGCGCTGCGGCAAGCCCGTAAAGAAGATGCTCTGTTCCTACATAACCGTGTCCGAGCTGTCTCGCGGCTTCTACCGATATATTGAGAGCCTCAGCGGCTTTATTTGAAAAATCATTCATATTCTGCACCTCCCTGAAAAAGGTAAATGATGATAACTGCGATCACAGAGAATTTCTGAGCTTTTCAGCTCTGACGGCATCCCTGTTTTTGCCGTCTGCCGCAACTTCCATGCTGCAGGGCTGAATTTCATACGAAAGTCTGTCGATAACGTTTGAATCTACGTCCAGAACACCGGCTTCAGCGCCGAATCTTACATCCGAAAGCAGTCCGAGCGCTTCTGAAGAGGAAATCAGCTTTGCATACTTAAGCGTACCCAGCGCTCTCGAAACACGGTCTGACATGCGTTCGTTTTCGAAAAGCTGTTTTGTGAGAGCGGTTTCAGTTTCATCTATTTTCTTTATCATCGTTTCAAGACGGTTTATGATCTCTTCTTCCG
The DNA here is from genome assembly GCA_016281805.1 of Clostridiales bacterium. Classification (GTDB taxonomy): domain Bacteria; phylum Bacillota; class Clostridia; order Oscillospirales; family UBA644; genus HGM12619. Next base: position 5,598 of record JAEEJJ010000068.1, on the reverse strand, counting down.
AAAGACCGAGTGAAACGCGGTTCGATATCTGATAGATCGCACCTCCCGCTCTCGTTCCTTCTCCGTAAAGTCCTCTTACAGTCAGTCCGTTCTGAGAAAGAACGGAGGGCAATCTGCCTATCGCGCCTGTTTCGGTCATAGCGGGAAGATGCAGCATTACGGACGCACGCATACCTGTACCGATATTTGAAGGACAATGCGTGAGGTATCCCAGATCGTCAGAATATGCAAAGCTGAGCGCATCATCAAGTTTTTTCTCGATCTCCTTTGCTTTCTGCAATGCTTCTTTCAAACATTCTCCCGGCATGATCACCTGGATGCGCAGATGATCCTCTTCATTTATCATTATGCTTGTGATGCCGTCCTTGCTGAGAAGAACGCCGCAGTTTTCTCTGTTTTCGGCAAATTCCGGACTGATAAGATGTTTTTCCACAAGCTCTCCTGCGCGTATATCCGAGAGAGCTGACATATCTATAAAATCGAAATCGCCTAATTTTTTTGCTTCATCCTTGATCCTGAGAAGAAGTTCTCTCTTTTCCTCCGAAGTCATTGAACTCAGAAATTTAACGCCTGCAATATTTCTTGCAAAACGTATTCTTGTTGAAATTGCATTTTTCATTGTTCTTACCCCCTTATTTCTCTTCTCTTGCTTTTATTTCGTCACGCAGACGTGCAGCTTCTTCGAAATTCTCTTCTTTGATAGCTTTTGACATTCTGTCTTTCAGTTCCTTAATTTCGGCTTTCGGATCCGCCTTTTTTTCGCTATCCTTTCTTGCTTTGTGGCTTATGGCGCCGTGCATCTTTCTCAATGTCGGAGCAAGCTCCTGTTTGAATGTTTCATAGCATTTTTCGCATCCTACAAGACCGCTTTTTGCGATCTCTCTGAATGTTTTTCCGCATTCGCATTTCTTTTCCGATTCAAGTCGATTCGGTTTGATAAATTCCGGGAACAGGAAGTCAAATCCTCCGAAATCGTCAAAAATACTGTTTTTAAACATCATTCCGCTGCCAACTCCAAGTTTTTTTGCGCAATCTTCGCAAAGGAATGTTTCGGTAGTTTCTCCGTTTACAGTCTTTTTAAAATAAGTGGTAGCTTTATTTTTTTTGCAGTTTTCGCATAACATAACAATCGATCTCCTTTATTTATGATTATTTTTCTGATTTGATATCATGCCATCAGCATGTTTTTTGTGATTGATGCCCGAACTTTGTCTCTTATCTCGGCTGGAACAGCCGAAAGTGTATTGTCCGATACTGCGGCGCGCATCAGTTTGTGAGTCTGTTTGTCGATAAATCCGTACGCTTCAAGATTCTGAAGAAACAGAAACGCATCAAACTGTGTCAATTCATTTCCGATACCGTTCACAACATGCATCAGCTGTCGGTATCTTTCGTCTGCAAACGTGACACGCGTAATTTTTATATAACCGCCGCCTCCGCGTCTGCTTTCGATCCTGAAACCCTGTTCGGGTGTGAAGCGCGACGATATAACATAGTTTATCTGGCTCGGAACAACGCCGAACTGCTGTGCAAGCTCGTTCCGCTTCAGCTCCAGATCTCCGTCTGCGTCATCAAGCATCTTAAGAATGACCGCACCTATCATATCGCTCGTTTTCATACGCCACCGTTCCTTTCTTTATTAATTAGGTCATTGTTTTTTTGACTTTGACTTTCTTTGACCTTTGATTATAGTATATCCGCTCTTTGTGTCAGATGTGTGACAAGAAAAGACGGTGAATTGTGTTAAATAAATTTTGCGAAAAAACAGGAGGGGCCGTGTTGACCCCTCGCATATTATAATATCTGTTAATTCAGATACTCTCCTCTGAGCATCATATATACGCTCGCAGACCAGGTATAGCCGGGTGCGCGGCGACCGATTCCGGAGAGTGCGTCAAAGTTTTCGTAATTGCCTTTTGCCTTGTTGCACGACATATCGCAGTATTTTTCGGCGATCTCTTTTGCAAGCTCCGGATATCCTCCTCTGCGAAGTCCGTCAACGATAAGATATGTGGACGGCGCCCATATAGGTCCGCGCCAGTATCCGTCGGGATTGTATTCGGGGCTTGACGGCATTTCCGTTGCAAGACCGATTTCGGTGAGGAAGTCTCTCTTGAGGATCACAACAAGCTTGTCAAAAATATCCTTCGGCAGAAGATCTCCGAGCACGAGCGGCATCAGCGAAAGCAGACTTGTCGGATTTTCCTGGCATTTGTGCGATATGCTGAGCTTCGGAATAAAGCGTTCGCCGTTATAGCTGTGAGCAATAAAACGGTCAAGCATTTCTTCCGCTTTTTTATCCCACGAAAGCGCCGTATCCTCATCGCCGAGCTTTCTTGAAATTCTGGCAAGGGTATTCATCTGCATGATAAGATATGCCGGCAGATCGGGAGTTTCGCAGTAAAAACCGAGATCGAAAAGCGTCGAGTTGTCCCATCCGCTGTCGCATCCCTGAGGATAATCGGGAATACCGTCATTGTCGGTATCACTGCAATTGAGCCACCACGAAGTCCATTTTTCAAGCCATCCGTAAACTGTTTTCAATTCAGCTTCGTCAAAATCAAAATAATCCATCAGTCTTGAAAAGCACCATCCGTGGACGGGAGGTTTGGTTGTTCCCCATCTTGTGATATTGTCAGGGTTCCACATATCCGGCAGCACACCTTTTTCTGTCTGGAGCCAGAACGGAGCTGCAAACTGATCGAACGCTTTTTTCTTCGCAAATTCTTTGTCTTTACAGCGTGCTATGGCAAGCGCATTGAAGCAGTGATCCCAGCTCCACAAGGCGCTCATTCCTTTTTTTGACATCAGCATGCTGTCTCTGTAATAAATATCGTCTGCTCTTACGAAGCTTGACCAGAGATTGTACCATGTCAGAAGCGTGAATGCGTCCGTTTTTTCATCGCGGCTCTTAAAGTCTTCCATCTGTGCCGCAAACTGACACCATTCCTCTTTTATATCCGCAATATCTTTTGACGGAATGACTGGCAGCGGAAGGTCTTTAGGCTGTTTGAGAGTCATGGTTATGCCTATGCAGGATTTGCCGTTTACACAACGAAAATCCATATCCCTCTTTATGACCCTTTGTGAGTTCGGATCCGCAAGCAGTGTGCCCTCACCTTCAAGGATGTATACTGTAGCGTATACACTGTATGGGTTTATAATAAGAGAATATTTGTTGTCTCCGTATTCTGTTCCGTAGGTGCCTCTGTGGTTTGAATCGATGTGAAAATCGAGTCCTTTGCTTTCTATTATAATAGTATCGTCATCGCGTATATAAAGCGTTGCGCATCCGTCATTTGTTTTTACGGTTACTGAACCGGGATCTGCTGAGCAGGAAAATTCCTGAGGTTTATCTGTTCCGATCTTTAACGAAAAAATCGGGCTTTCTCCTCCTCTCAGCTTTGCGTAAAGCAAGATCAGTTCCTTGAAAGATGTTCTTTCCTCATTTGCAGGAACTGCGGCGATTGCGGCATACGCTCCGTATCTGCTGAACGGGATGTGCGAAATGTCTATTTTTGTCTCAAACATTTTTAGGCCTCCTTAAAATGCGAAAATTATTTCAATTTTTTCTTTTTTGATATTTTTCTCCGTATACATTGAAAAAACCGCTTCATCTGTTTTTCCGAACATCATTTTTTCGGAAATCGCAGGGTCAAATACGTCAAATGTGCGAAAACCTTCTGCTATTCCTTTTCCGCTGCATTTGGAATATGCTTCTTTTTTTGTCCAGGTTTCAAGAAATCGTAAATCGTCGTTAACGCAATATTCTTTTTCTTTTTCGCTAAACATCCGTTCCGCGATTTTCGGGTTGATTTTTCTTATTTTTTCTATATCTATCCCTACAGGGGTATCAGAAAAAGCAACAGCATAAAACGGAAACGAGTGCGAAATGCTGAAAAACAGGCACGGAATATCGCCGAAATACGGTTTTCCGCTTTTTTCGTACTCTATAACGATTTCGGTTCTTTTTTTGCCGGTGTATCGTTCCGCAAAGTCATATATTTCTGCGGATGAAAAAACAGAAAGCGCATACTCGCCGCGGTCTCTCTTTTTTTTCAGAAGTTTTGCGCGGTTTTCAGGCAATGACTGCGCTTTGATCTCAGCTTTTTTATCATAATCGTCCGGCAGCCTGCACAATTTTATCGAAATCATCGTCAACACACTTTTTTATAAATCATATCATATAAAAAACAGTTTGTCAAGAACAGAATCGAAATAAAAAAAATATCGTTGTTTTTAAAACATCTTGACTTTTCAGCTAAAACAGGGTATAATATAATGAATATAGTATTATTATTTTTCAGAGGTATTTGAAATGACCGGAACAACAAATATCATCGAATTCCCCGGACTGGGGCTTTACGATATCCGTATAGACCGTGTTGCTATTCACAATATTTTCGGGCTCGGACTGGACATTTACTGGTATGCCGTAATAATAACGCTCGGTATGATCCTCGCCATATCTTTTTGTATGTGGCGTGCAAAAGATTTTGAGGTTAAAAGTGACAATATCGTAGATGCGGCACTCTGGTCAGTCCCGATAGGCCTAGTGGGCGCAAGACTCTTTTATGTTCTGATGAAACTTGATTCATTTGAATCTTTCTGGGATGTTATCAATTTCAGAAACGGCGGTCTTGCCATATACGGCGGAATCATTGCCGGATTTGTCACCGGTCTGATTTTCTGCAGAATAAAAAAACTCAACACTCTTGCGATGTTTGACTGCGCGTCGTTCGGATTTTTTATCGGTCAGGCAATAGGAAGATGGGGTAATTTCGTAAACGGTGAAGCATACGGCTCTGAAACTGCTCTTCCGTGGGGCATGACTATTCAGCGTTATTATCTTGATTCCGCAACCAATGAAGTTATGCTTTCAGACAGGATCATAGGGCCCGTTCATCCCACATTTCTTTATGAATCACTCTGGAACCTCGTCGGTTTCCTGATAGCCGTTTTTATAATCAGAAAATTCAAAAAAGAGTACGGCGAATGCTTCTTCTTCTATATGGGTTGGTACGGACTTGGCAGAGCGTTTATAGAAGGTCTGCGTGCGGACAGTCTGAAAATAGGGGAAGTTATAAGAGTATCTCAGATAATAGGTATAGTATTTTTCGTTTTAAGCTGCGTATGCTTTATCCTTATCAGGCTCGGCGTATGGCGCAGATTCACTGAAAAGAAAGCAGAGCAAAAACGCATTAAAGAAGGCACGTATTCTCCGGTATTCGAACATGACGGCGCTGAAATAGTTGAAAATGAGAATATAAACGATACAGACCTTTTCGTTGCTTCTCTCGAAGCGCACAGAAGTGTTGCACAAGCAGAGCAGAACGGCGGTGTTTTCGGCAACGATACTGACAACCGGACATCCGCTGATGATGAAAACGAAAAATAAAACCGAACGAGGCAACTGACATGGCAGCAATAATCGACGGCAAACTTGTCTCAGCGCGCCTGCGTGAAGAAATACGCAGCGAAACCGAAAAAATCAAATCAGCCGGAAGAGCTCCCGGACTTGCAGTTATTCTTGTGGGAGAGGATCCTGCTTCACAGGTATACGTCAGCAACAAGGAAAAAGCATGCGCGGAAGTCGGT
>JAEEJJ010000067.1 GCA_016281805.1 Clostridiales bacterium | reverse complement strand
CTGCAAAAAAAGAAAAGAATAAACGTAAGCTTTATGCCGTTTCGGACGCGCATCTTGATACTCAGTGGAACTGGGATATTCAGGATACTATCCGCGACTGCATAAAAAATACACTGGAACGGAATTTTGAGCTGTTCGAAAAATATCCGGGGTATAAATTCAATTTTGAAGGCGCATTCAGATATCAGCTTGCAAAAGAATACTATCCGGAGCTCTATGAAAAGCTGAAAGAGTATGTTGCACAAGGCCGATGGAATGTTGCCGGAAGCACCTGGGATGCGTGTGACGTTAATATTCCGTCTTCCGAGGCGCTCATGCGTCAGGTTTTAATGGGGAACGGTTTTTTTGAAAAAGAATTCGGCAAAAAAAGCACCGATATTTTTCTGACGGACTGCTTCGGTTTTTCTTATGCTTTGCCTTCGATAGAAGCGCATATGGGTCTCAACGGCTTTTCAACGCAAAAGCTTGAATGGGGCATGGGAACACCGGTCATCAAGGACGGCAAGGTATTAAAACCGTATAAAACCGAAGAAGGACAGCGAATGGACATAGGCAAATGGAAAGGTCCAGACGGAAAATACGTATATACTGTTCTTGATCCTGGCGGATACGGCTGCAACTTCGATGACAACGGCAACGAGACTCCCGTAAACAAAAGACCCGAATATCTTGAAATGATCAAGAAAAACGAAGAGATATCGGGAGTTGCGAAAAAAGTCCGTTATTTCGGAACGGGCGACTACGGCGGAAGCCCGAAAGCATCTTCGGCAAAAATGATAACCGAAGCGCTTGAAGACAATGAAAACGGACTTTACGAAGTTGTTATGGCGTCTACAGATCAGCTTTACAACGATATCACGCCGGAAGAAGACGCAAAAATGCCTGTTTATGACGGCGAACTGCTTATTCCCCACGGCTACGGCGCATACACATCAAGAGCAATAAACAAGCGCTGGAACCGTAAAAACGAACTGCTTGCGGACAGCGCTGAAAAAGCCGCTGTTTCGGCAGGACTTCTTGCAGGACAGAAGTATCCGTCAGACAGATTTGAATTTGCATGGAAGCAGTTTTTATGGCATCAGTTCCATGACGATTTGCCGGGAACTTCGATACCAAGCGCAAACGCTTATTCTCACAACGATTATATCGTTTCGTTGAATATGTTTGCGACCGAGCTTAAAAACTCCGCAGGCATCGTATCTAAAAAACTCAAAACAGATGTTGAAGGCTTACCGGTCGCAGTATTCAACCCTGTTTCAAGTGAAGTATGCGGAAATGTTGAAGTTCAAACAAAGCTTAAATCAGATCATGTTCGCGTGTATGATACAAACGGAAACGAATATCCCGCGCAGATCAAACAAGGCACAGTTAAATTTATCGCAAAAGTTCCCGCTGTAGGATTCAAAGTTTTTGAAATCAGAGAAAGCAATACGGAACGAAAGGTCAAATCTGAGCTTTCAATAACAAAAACATCTCTTGAAAACGGAAGATATAAAGTAAGAATAGACAAAAACGGCGATATCTTTTCGATTTACGACAAAAAACTTGACAGGGAACTTATGGAAAAACCGTCACGTTTTCAGATAACGCATGATGAATCAAGAGTATATCCGTCTTGGGAGATCGACTATATAAGCTATACAGATGAGCCGAAATTCGTTGGCGGAAAAGCTGAAACCGAAATACTCGACAAAGGTCCGGCAAAAGTTTCCCTCAAAGTCACAAGACATTACAACAACAGTAAGTTTGTTCAGACGATAAGTCTTTGCGAAGGCGGAGACAGAGTTGATGTTGACTGCCGTATCGAATGGCGCGAACAGCATTCTTTCCTGAAACTCACATTCCCGTTCACGGCAAAAAACGAAAACGCCGATTTTGATATCGGTCTCGGCGCTATAACAAGAGGAAATACCACATGTGAACCGTATTATGAATATACGCATCATCAGTGGGCGGATATAACGGACAGAAGCGGCGCATACGGCGTATCGCTGATAAACGACTGCAAATACGGAATAGATAAACCTGACGACGGCACTTTACGTCTCACTCTCATTCATACTCCGAGCTGGGGAGCGCTTTTGTGGTCTGCGCAGTGCTTCCAGGAATTCGGCACCAACATTTTCAGATATTCCATAGCCGCGCATGAGGGAGAAAGAACAGAAACTCCTTTTAAAGCTGCTGCCGTAAATCAGCCTCTTATGCCGTTTATCGTTCCGAAACACGACGGTAAAAGCGGAGAGTTTTCTCTTGTTGAAACCGAAGGCAAGGAATTCATCGTAAAAGCGGTAAAGAAAGAAGAAAAAGGCTGCAGAACGATAGTGCGCGTTCAGGAGATGACGGGTAAAGGCGTTAAAGGCGCGACGTTAAAATTCGGCAAGGAAATAATTGACGCAACAGAAACAAACGGATATGAAATCGATATAAAACCCGTAAAAGCAAGCGGATGCAAACTTAAATTTGATCTGAAACCGTATGGAGTAAAAACATTTGCGCTAAATCTTAAAGCAGATGATACTGATGAACGGAAATTCGAAACGATCCCCCTGCTCTACGATAAGAGAATTACTTCTCTGAACGAAAAACGCTCTGCCGGAGAACTGTTCAACGGCATTTCCGTTCCCGAAGAAATGTATTCCGAATCCGTTATTGCAGGCGGCATTCCTTTTGAAATGGGTAAAAAGGGAAAAATGAACGGTATGATCTGTTCGGGACAGACCGTGAAGCTGCCAAAAGGTGCTCAGAAGCTATGGATAGTTGCCGCGGCAAACGGTGACCGTAATGCGGAATTCTTGCTTGACGGAAAGCCTGTTTCGCTGAAAATTCAGGATTTTTCGGAAAATGTAGGTGCGTGGGACCTTATAGGCAACAAGCACTCACTTGCAAAAATAAAACGTGACGACATCGCCGCATGCTATACACACACGCATAATGCCGAAGGAGACAGACTTTATCTGTTTGCATATCTGTTCAGATACGGCATTGATGTTAAGGGTGTAAAGGAGATAACATTCCCATGCGATGAAAATATTATCATTACTGCAGCTACAGCTGCTTTTGACAATTCGTATGACGCAACACCGGCAAATATTATGTATGATTCATCGGCAAGCGAAAAAACATTCAAAGTAACGATCAAAACCGAACTCGGCGAAGAGATAAAAGAAGTCGGTGAAGAAAAAACATTTTTTGTTGAAGCTCCGCTGACATATGAAAACGGAAAAGTATTCAGGCGCTGGACCGGTGACGGAATTATCTTTACGGACGATACAAGAGCGCTCGTTGCCGTAACAAAAGACATTACCGTTACAGCTGAAACGATGGATTTCGGCAAAGATCTGCTTGAAAACCGCCCCTGCAAAGCCAATATTCTTCATGAAGGATTCAACAATCCCGAAAATGCTCTTGACGGAACTGGAAGAAAATTCTGGCAGTCAAAATTCGACGAAAACGGCGAAGCGTATATCGAGGTATTCCTCGGAGGAACAAAAACGATCTCACGCTGGCTCACTCAGGGCACGGGCGCGCGCAACGGATTTAAGCTGAACAACAGAGATTTCAGGCTTGAATACAAGATGCGCAGAAAGGACGAGTGGAAAATCGCAGACGCTGTAAAGGACAATACCGACACACTTACTGTCCGCGAATTTGCTCCGGTAAAAGCGAATATTGTAAGAATTGTCTTTACAAACGATTCAAAAGACGAGAATTACAACGTCCGTCTGCACCGGTTCTGTCTGGCATAACAGAAAAAAATCATAAAAAGAAAAAAGGGCTGTCGTTTTCGGCAGCCCTTTTTAAATTTTCACCGGCTATTTGAATCCATAATATTCAAACAGTTTATTGAAGTCTTAAACATTTTTTAAATTAGAAACAGATTATTATTACCCTGCTTTTTTGATATCATCAATATTCATATTGACAAGTTCTATCCACATCAATAAGTTTCTTTCTGAAATTCGAGCTAAACCTTTTATTTTGTTGTTATGCTCATTCTTAAAATAATACATATTCCCAACAACGTTAAAATCACCGTGCGCAAATGCATTCCTGATACAATAGAAGATTCCTTCCGTTACTGAAATACGATCGCTGTTTCGCAATATAATTATGTATTCATCGTTAACTGCGAAATCATCTGCTTTATGCTCTAATTCCTTTTCGTCAACAACTGCTAATTTTACATCCGTGGTTCGGAACATAGCGGCTCGAAGGCTGTTCAACCTTGCTCCATCAAGATTTCTTTCTGCAAATGTCATACCCCGTTTTGATACTTTCTGAAAAGTATAATTATATTTAGGATGTGGCTGATCGGGAGTTGAACCATATACATCTTTTTTCTTTTTCTGAAAAGTTCTCACAGGAGATTCGAAGAGATAAAACTGAATTATTTTTTGAAAATTCTTTTTCGAAATCGGAATTGGATTATTATAGGTCATATCAATTTTCACATTAAGAATAGATTACTGTCTGGTTTGTTCAAGTCATCTTTACCATCTTCTATCCTGATATGGTGTGTCCTTTATACCTTTTGCGTTCAACTTTTCAACCATTCTGTCAAGTTTGCCTCTCCAGAATTTCCTGAACCAATTTGTTTTGCCGAACCATTTTACTATTGTCGGGCTTATAGTATAATAAATTCGGATAAATGCTCTGCCATACCATGTTTTTGCCAGAGTATAGTCACGGTAACGGCGAAGTGTCCATACCTGAGGGCAATCATACGAGCCGTAAACACAGGTAGCGACATAGCAATAATGTTTCGCGGTAGACAAATCTCGCCGGTTCCGCTTTATCCAATCTTCAGGTGCATAAAATTGAGTAAGCTTTGAACACCCCAAAAATGGCTGCTCTCCAATCCTTGGATTTCCCCTAACAGTCACAGATTCCAACGAAGTACAGTTACAAAATGCATGATATTCAATGCGTTTTACACTGTTTGGTATTGTTATGTTTGTTAAGCTTTCACATTCATAAAACGCCGTATTCCCAATTTCTGTTACGCCGTTTGGTATTATTATGTCTGTTAAGCTTTTACAAGAAGAAAACGCCCACTCTCCAATTTCTGTTACACTGTTTGGTATTGTTATGTTTGTTAAGCTTTTACAATGAGAAAACGCCCACGCTCCAATTTCTGTTACACTGTTTGGTATTGTTATGTTTGTTAAGCTTTCACAAGAAGCAAACGCATTATCTCCTATTTTTGTCACACCATTTGGTATTGTTATGTTTGTTAAGCTTTTACAATAACAAAACGCCATCTCCCCAATTTCTGTTACACTGTTTGGTATTGTTATATTTGTTAAAGATATACAAAGCCAAAACGCTTCCGGTCCAATTTCTCTTATACTGTTTGGTATTGTTACGGTTGTCAAGTTTATACACTTATTAAACGCCGACTTCCCAATTTCTGTTACACTGTCAGGAATTGTTACACTCGTCAACCCCGCTAATTCCTTGAAGGATTCATCCCCAATTTTCCTGACCGTATCCGGTATAACAACATCCGCCGATGCTCCTCTATATTTTATAAGAATGCCTGCTTGGATTTCGAAATCCGTAGAATTGGCACCGTAAATATTAACAACATTTGCATTAATATTGTTTGTTGTATTGTAATAATTTATGGCTTTTTCCGTTATATAAGGAGTTCCGCAATACTGACACACTGCTGCCTCTTTGGAACTGTCAACCTGCAACGATGCTCCGCAGTTCGAACATTTAGCTGCTACCAACGGCATTTTCTTATCCCCTTTTCTAATATTTCAAGCATAAAATATAAAAATACTTACTTTTGACATTCAGTAAATGTCATTCATTGTGTTATTATAGCATATACTAAGAATAATGTCAAGCACTGAATGTCAAAATGGGGTAATCAAATTGTTTATTAATAAAGCAATCAACGGACGTAACAATCTGTGTGGAAACAATGTTGCTCAACTTAGAAAAAAATTAAATATATCTCAAAAGAAACTTGCAGATCGACTTCAACTGCTTGGGCTTGACATTGACAAAAACGCAATTCAAAGAATAGAATCAGGGCAACGATTTGTAACAGATATTGAAATTGCTGTTCTGTCGAAATTTTTCGATATTTCCTCTGATGACTTAATAAATAATCATAACTTAAAAATATAGATTAAATTTTCTATTAAATACAACTCATAATATTTTTATTTGTATTCTCATATGCCTTTCGCCTGCACCGGTTCTGTCTGGCGTAAAACAAAACCCGATAAGCTTATATTAAAAGAAGAAAATCCCGCGACAAAATTATGCCGCGGGATTTTTTTTGAAAACTCAGTTATCTGCTTTTATTTGAAGTCCGTGATCTTTTAAATACGCAGATTCTGTGCCGTCTGAATGGTATAAAGCTAACATACGGAATTCAGGATTGTTTTTAAGATAGAGTCGTTTTTTAATAAAACAATTTGTGATGATAACACAGAAAAAATGACTTTTTTTACAGGACATTCGAGATCCATACCAAAAAAACCATCATCAGCATCAGCAATACCAATACTGCGATAACTCTCGCGTGCTTTTTCCGTTCCGTGTAAAGAGCGGCAATGAATTCCCGTATGAACGCATTGATCCAGAAATAGCTGCGCGTTTTGCTGCCTGTCCCCTCTGCGTAAACGCCCAGTCCGTCTGCAATAACGCCAGAACGGAACACGTGATAATTAGTTGTTGAAAATGCTATTTTCGGATTCAGTATCTCGTTTTTTTCGCGAATAAGATTTATGGCGTTTTCAAAATTTTCGTATGTATTTTTTGATCTGTCTTCCGTAATTATCTCCGAATCAGGAATACCGGAATTTACAAGATATTGCTTTATAGCATTTGCTTCGGGAATGATCTCATCATCACCTTTTCCGCCGCATGGAACAAATACGATACTTTTTCCGGTTTTTTCTTTCTGCATTTTCGCAAATTCCATTGCCCTGTCTGCCCTGCCTTTAAGCAAAGGCGTTAAAGTGCCGTCATTTTTGATCTGGCATCCTAAAATCAGTATATAGTCCTTATCGAATGCAGGATTTTTTTTTGCTGCTTTGACCGAAAGGATAACGGATGCGCACAGAACGCATTCAAGATACGATACGATAACGAGAATTATGTTCGTTGCTGCCATTTCGGCATAAAGAGCAAATCCGCGTTCGTAATGAACATCAACAATAGTTGTTCTCTGCAAAAACTCTGAAAGAACGGGAGGAAAAATCGTTCCGATGCATACAAGAAGTCCAAGAATAAGGCCGAGCATGTTCTTCCAGTTGCGACCCTCTTTTTTCATAAGACGTATATTGCTTACGGCAACAAGAACAGACACGATAAATGCTATGGGAAACGCCACATACGCAATACCTGCCGCAGAATTCAGCACGCTGTTTACCGAGTCTGCAATACTGTTTTCGGTAAAGATATAAGGTATCTGAAAAGCGAGCGCCACAGCAATAAACAAAATCCATCCTAAATTACGCACATTACTGTATTGATAAAGAGAGCGTCTCATTCCTCTGCGATACCTGATTATCACACAAATCAGAATGATCACGGTGTAAACGGATACAAGGATCGGGATGACTGATGTGGCGGACGATTTGCCGAAAAATTCGTTTATGGTAATCACTCCGAAGCTGTGAACATAAACGGTATCAGTATAGACATATTCATTCGGACCGATAATATCAATATATGCTTTTCCGGCGGCAACCGAATGTATTTTCAAAAAAAGCGATCCGCTTTGAACGTATTTTTCCGAGACATCGATTATACTCTTTTTCTGATCTATTGTAACAGTATATTCATCCGCATTGCAGGCAGTATCGCCTGTATTAATGCAAAGAGTATAAGAAGAACCCCAAATAACGATTACCGTAAAACCGACCGCAAAGAGCAGTAAACCCGAAACGATGATCGCGATGATTTCTTTTTTCATAATAACAACCCTGTTTTGCCACGATACCTGTTTTTATTACGGTTATTTGTTCTGTTTTTATTATATCACATGCGGAATAAAAAAGCAATAGCGGTTATTTGATCACTTTTTCAAAATGCCTTATACGGTATTGAATATTTTGATAAAATCTGCTATAATCAAATTATGATCGCATTTAATGATCGTATCGAAGGAGGAAAAATGAAACAGTCTACAATAGATAGAATACGAAGATTTACCGATGAGAGAGAATGGCACAAATTTCATACTCCGTCCAATCTCGCAAAATCAATTTCAATAGAAGCGAACGAACTGCTTGAATGTTTTCAGTGGAGCGATGACGGCTATGACGTAGAGCATGTTAAAGAAGAACTTGCAGACGTTCTTGTATACTGCAGAAATATGCTTGATGAACTCGAACTTGACGAAGATGAAATAATCAACGCCAAAATGGATAAAAACGAAGCGAAGTATCCGATCGAAAAAGCAAAAGGAAAAGCGGATAAATACAACAAGCTGTGATTCCGGTCTCGATAATACACATCGAAAATACTGCTCTGAAAAAATAATTTTCAAATTCAAAAAAAATCCATTGAAAATAATAATCAAATATGATAAAATACAACAGCAAAGCAATATATGCTTGAAACAAGAAAGGATACACGAAAATGAACAGCAAAAATAACGCTTCAGAGCGGGCAAAAGCTCTTCTTGCGAAACTTTCCGTTGAAGAAAAACTTCATCAGCTATCGGCGCAGATGATATTTGATATTGACGAAAACTATGAAAACAGACGTGATCATCTTTGCGGCTCATACCGAAACCCCGGTCACTTCATGCACAGAGACGGTAAAATATCCACACCCGGCGAAGTTGCCAGAAGAATAAACCGTGATGTTGAAATCAGTATAGAAAAACAGCCCCACTCCATCCCGCCGCTTGAGCACGGGGAAACTCTGCATGGCGCACAATGGGGAATGGCAAGTATTTTTCCTCAGCCTATAGGACTTGCCTCAACATTTAACCCTGAACTCGTAAAAGAGGCTGCCGATGTTATTGGCAAAGAAACTGCGGCTGTCGGCGTTCGTCATGCGTTATCTCCAGTCGTAAACCTTTCAAGAGATGTTCGCTGGGGCAGAACGATCGAAACTTTCGGAGAGGATCCGAAACTCGCATCAGATATGGGTGTTGCTATGACAAAAGGACTTGAAGAAAACGGTGTTATAGCTACCCCGAAGCATTTTGTTGATAATTACGCCGACGGCGGTCGTGACTCGAACTATTCGACCCACTCAGAACGCGAACTGCGTGAAGTTTATTTAAAACCGTTTGAGGCTTGCTTCAAAGAAGGTCATGCGCACGGCGTTATGGCATCATACAACAGTATTTTTAACGGATTGCCGGCGCACGCAAATCCGTGGCTTCTCACAAAAGTCCTTCGTGACGAATGGGGCTTTGACGGAATCGTTGTTTCAGACTACGGCGGAGTAAACGGTGTTGAAGGAGCTCACAAAATTGCTGCAGACCTGCCTGAAGCGTTTGCGCTCTGCATAAAATCCGGTCTTGACGTTACACTGTCGGATTTCAAATACGAAGTTGCAAAAGAAGCATGGGACAGAGGACTTCTGACCGAAGAAGAAATCGATATACCTGTATTAAGAATTCTGAAGAGAAAATTCGAACTTGGTTTGTTTGATGATCCGTTTGTTGATCCCGACAAAGCGGACAGTCTTGTACGGTGCGACAAACACAAGGCTATTGCGCTCAAGATAGCAAGGGAAAGTCTTGTATTGCTTGAAAATGACGGTATTCTGCCTTTAGACAAATCTAAAATCAAAAAACTCGGCATATTCGGTCCGGGTGCCAACGTGCTGCCGACAGGACGAAATTATTCCGGTCCTTTCGCACATCTTTGGGAAGCCCCCGATGTGCTGACTCCGCTTGAATATTTCCGTAAAAATGCGGAAGGAATAGAAATCATTTCAGGTGACGACAAGGATATTCCGTCGCTTGCACCCGACTGTGACGCAGTATTATATTTTACAACTGTTGTTGAAGGTGAAGGTCTTGACAGATCCGATCTTAAACTGCCCGCATACAGGACCGCGACATCAAAAGACGAATCGGCAAAAATTGTCGATAAAGCAACGCTTACTGTTGAAGTAGATCAGGAAGCCTCGATTTTAGCTTTGTCAGCTGCAAATTCAAATTCGATAGTTGTGCTCATGAACGGCGCACCTGTTGATATGACGGCATGGAAATCAAATTGCCGCGCAATTCTTGAAGCATGGTATCCGGGCGAAGGCGGTTCACAGGCTATATCCGACACATTGTGGGGCAATTACAACCCCGGAGGCAAGCTCCCGGTAAGCTGGCCGAAACATGCCGGACAGCTTCCCCTCTTTTATGCCTGCAAACCGAGCGGACGCGGATACGGTTACGAAAACAATGACGGAAAGCCTCTCTATCCTTTTGGATACGGAATAAGCTATACCACTTTCGAGATCAAAAATCCCGTATTGACAAAAACAGCAGACGGCTGGGAAGTTACAGTTGATATTGAAAATACCGGCGATCGCAACGGGGACGAAGTTGTTCAGATATACTTGAAGACAAAAAATACAAAAGTTGTCCGTCCGCTTAAAGAACTTGTTGCATATAAGAGAATTTCGGTAAACAAAAAAGAAAAGACCCGTATTTCAATACCCGTCAGTGAAAATGTAACTTTTTACTACGATGCAGATATGGTTTACGGCAATCACGGCGGAGAATTTACGCTTCTTGTAGGCACATCGGCTGAAAATACGCCGTTTGAGCTTCCGTTGAAGTAAACTGACACTATTTTACATAAAACTCAAAGAAAAAGACCGCATCAGAATAATTGATGCGGTCTTGAGTTTTGCGCTGATTTTTCAGTTGCCTACTATTCTGTTTATGTTCCTTACCCATGATGCAACATTGGGGTTGAAAATATTGGTCATGAAAATAATGTCTTTCAGCGGATAGTCTTTCAAAAGATCGTAAAGATCAAAATTCACATATCTCGGATCTGCAACGATAATAGTTCTGTAATGCTCGCAAAGGAACGGCACGAAAGCGCAACCGTAAGAGTCCTTTAAAACAAGAACAGTCATATCCGCAGGATTTTCGGGAACATTTATAATCGTATACGGATTATCGCCTGTGATAAATGCAGGATATCCACGCCATGAAGTTCTGACGCATCCGTTATATTTCACTACATTTCCACTGGCTTCGTAAACTGTCATATCGTTTGCTTTTGTGGGCATATAGGCGTAAAGCTCATCACTGAATTTTTTAACTCGTTCATCCTTTATCATTGAATATGCCGAACCGCGCCATGATGAATTCAGAAGCTTTTCTTCCATCTTTTCAATTGGAGTAGGTTCAAGCCCGACAGACTTTGCGTATTCAGCATATGCGTAATATGCGCCACGGGCTGTCCAGTGATGGTCGGATCTGTAATATATATACTCGTTTCTGTGCTCAAAAAGAGCGGGATATACGTTTAACTTGTTGATATTGTCGCCGCAATATGAATTGATGGTATTGATCATCGAATTCTGATCGGTTATTTTTTTTCTTATGCTTTCATTATCTATCATACCTGAAGAAAGAGGAGCGACAAGAATTGTGATGCGTGAGTTCGGAAAAAGCTCTGCGTAGTGATTTATAGCAGCGCCGTATTTTTCGGCAGTTGATTTAACAAGGTACGGTATAGAATGAACGGCATTGTGGTAAATTATATAGCCATCCGATAAAAACTCAGCTTTTTCGTCATTTCCGCCTGTATTGACTGTTTTCGATGTGTTTTCGGTTGGAGCAGGTGATGCCGGCGCCTCGGGAGCAGGCTGTGTTTGTTCAGGCTGAGGCTCTGTTTCCTGACTTGTAGGCTCTTGCTGTTGCGGTGTTTCCGGCGGCTGAGTTTCTGCTTCGGAGATATCTGACGATCCTTCCGGTTGTTTTTGAGTATCGCTTTCAGCTGCAGACTCACCTGAGTGAGAAGCTGAGCGATTTACATTCTGTTCTGCTTTGTCGTTAATCGAATCAGGAGGATCAGTCGCTGCCGGATCTTCGATTGCAGGTTCTGTCGGCTGCGGCTCGATCCGGATATCTTCAGAAGGTTGTGTTTCTTCTGAAGAGTGTTCTTCTTCGGGTATTTCAGAGGTATGAGTTTCCTCATTCACGGTTTGTTCTTCGTTATCTGAAACGAGGTTTTCATGTTCGGGAGTATCGTTTGAATGATCTTCTTCGGCTGTTGAGGCTTGTGATGTTTTCGACGGAATAAATACAACTTCATCTTCATGTTCGGGCAAAAATGCAGATAACCCGTGAAGATCGGATGTTTTGTGCGATACATCAACAAGAAAATCTCTTCCTATGAAATTATCTGAGATAAATTCATCTATCCCGGAAAAGAATGAACCGTCGGAAAGCGATCTGAAAGAAAATTGAGGGAATTTAGAAAGTGTTCTGTTCTCGCGTGTAGAAATTGACGGACGATCCGGCCAAAAGGCGTTAAAAAGAGATACAGTCAAAACTATGACGGCAACGACCAAAACGCATATTATTTTTACTTTTTTCATTTTCAGCACCCCCTCGGTTAAAATCTGAAATATAAAAACGGATTATACGAGCTGCCTGCAAGAGCGGCAGTTGAAAGAAAAAGAAGCGCAACAGAAAAGACCGTTTTTATAATAACCGTTATTTTTTCGTTATTTATGCCGGTACCGATTTTTTTGCATATATATGCAGGCAGGGGCAGAGCAAATATAAGTGAAACAATAAGAAGAACAGCATTGTCTTTTATAACAGAATCTATAAACAGATCGTTTACTGCTGCTCCGGCGGCGCCGAACATTATTGCAAGATTATGCCAAAGAGCGTTAAAATCGGTAAAATAGAATACGGTCCAGCCTATAAGAGTGATAAAAACCATATAGATATACTGCAAAACCGTTCTCGGAATAAGTGGTATTTTCTCGAATAATTTCGACAGCGCCTTTTTTTCCGCTACGAGCAGGCATGCGTAAAAAAGGCCCCAGATAACGAAATTCCATGATGCGCCGTGCCAGAGGCCTGTTAAGAACCATACGCAAAAAACGTTGAAAAGCCATCTTTTTCTGTTGCCGCCGAGAGGAATATATACATAGTCTCTGAAAAACGAGCCGAGAGACATATGCCATCTGCGCCAGAATTCGGTAGCGCTTTTTGAAATATAAGGATAATCAAAATTTTCCTTAAAATGAAAACCGAAGATACTGCCCAGTCCTATTGCCATATCGGAGTAACCGGAAAAATCAAAAAATATCTGCAGGGCAAAAAAGGCTATGCCTGTCCATGAACCGAGAACAGACTCTGAAACGCCCATCTGAAGCAAAGAGTCGGCAGCCTCACCGCAAGGGTTGGCAAGAAGTGTCTTTTTTGCAAGACCGACAGAGAATCGGTAAATTCCATAAAAGATATCGTTTATATCAGCACGCCTTTCGGGGATCTGTGCTGCTATATCCTTGTAGCGGACTATCGGGCCCGCAATAAGCTGCGGAAAGAACGAAACATATAAAAGAAGTGAAAGATATGATTTCTGGCTCGGCGTATCGCCTCTGAAGACATCGATCGTATACGACATTGCCTGAAATGTATAAAAGCTTATGCCAAGCGGCAGCGGGATATCTGGCACGGGTATGGAAACGGAAGGTATGGCGTTTAATGATTGAACGATCATCGGTGTGTATTTGAAAACGGCAAGAATAGCAAGGTTCAGAGCAACAGAAATGATCAGATAAAGTTTTTTCTTGGTTCTGTCCTCTTCCTTATCGATAAGTCTGCCGGAAAAATAATTTACAGCTACCGATGCGAGCATTAGAATAACAAAAACAGGTTCTCCCCATGAATAGAAAATGAGTGAAAACACTGTAAGTATCGCACGACGCCATGTGGCGTTTTTTATTGAAAAATAGAAAATGCAGAGAAGCGGAAGAAAAATATATATAAAAGTGAGGCTGGAAAAAAGCATGATATACTCCGATTGACAAAATATTATAAATATGTTATACTTCAAAAAGAGTTTCTGGGCGTGTTTGTTGCGATTCAGATGCTCTGAACGATATGCGAAAGTGACTTTTATGCGAAAATTTGATTTTATTATAATCGGCGGAGGTCCCGCCGGTTCCGTATTTGCAGCAAATCTTAATCCCGATTATTCAGCATGCATGATCTATTCGGATATTCCCAAACCATGCGGAGGTCTTTTATCTGAGGACGCACAGGATTATCTGGCAAAAAGGAATATTAAATTGCCAAAAGAAATACTTGCCGACCTGCAGATATCGCGAGTAGATACAATAGACATAGATCAGGATCTGTCAAGGGTCTACAAAAGATCATATCTCAATATCGACCGTATTAAATTTGACGAATGGCTGAGAGGTTTTGTTCCCGAAAAAACCGTAAAAATCAAGGGAACCGCGACCAAAATTACCGAAACTGCCGAAGGGTTTTCGGTAACATATTCCTGCAACGGTATCAACGGCACTGTTTGCGGGAAATATCTTATCGGGGCAGACGGAGGAAGCTCCATAGTAAGAAAAACATTCTTTCCCGAAATAAAAATACGCAGATATATTTCAATACAACAGTTTTTCAAAGTAAATCCGGATGTGCCCGGTTATGCGTGCATTTTTGATGCAAAATCGACAGAATGCTGTGCATGGATCATAAAAAAAGGTGAAAATATGATTTTCGGAGGAGCTTTTGAGCCAAAAGACTGCAGAAAGAACTTTGAACAGCTGAAATTGCGTATTGAAGAATACGGCATACATCTTGGCAAGCCTGTAAAAACAGAGGCGTGCATGCTTACACGTCCGAAAAATACGGGTCAGATATTCTCCGGAAATGAAAAGATTTTTTTATTAGGTGAAGCTGCGGGATTTGTCAGCCCAAGCTCTTTTGAAGGAATAAGCCGGGCGATGTATTCAGGCGAATATGCAGCCAAGGCTTTTGATAGCGACAATCCTCAAAAAACCTATAAAAACAGCACTGAATGGCTTCGCTTTAAAATCATTCTGAAGCTTATGAAAAGCCCGTTTATGTACAGGCCGTTGCTGAGAAGGGCTGTAATGCTTTCGGGCATCACCGCTGTAAAAAAGTGAACAGCACCGTCAGGATCTTTGCCTGACGGTTTTTTATTTCATGTGTTCACTGAGAAATGAAAGAACAGTGGCAATGTAATTATCTTCGGCGTAAATATAACCGAGACAATGGCCTACGCCGGGAAAAACAAAATATTCAGCAATATTTCCTGCTTCCAACGCAGCACCCGCAAGAGTTGAGGTATTCTGATAAGGAAAAATGTTATCGTTTTCGCCGTGTAAAAACAGAAATTTCTTGTTTTCAGCACTCGAAACGGCGGACAGAGGTGAAATATCAAGCTCTTCCCCCGCATAAGCGTTCATAAGAGTTCTGATATATGACGAAAACAGAAAATCAGGAAGTTCGCTCCATACTGCCAGATTTTCGTCAAGATATGATTTCAGATCAAGATAAGGACTGTCTGCAATAATTACATCTACACGTTCATCCTCGCATCCTGCGCATATTGCCGGAGCGGAACCGAATGCGAAGCCCATAAGAGCTATTTTATCGAGATCATATTTTTCCGACATATAATCAATAACGGCAAGAAGCTCGTCTTTTTCCTGAACGCCGAAGGTATAGTTGCTTCCTTTTGAATTGCCCGAGCCGGTATAATCAAAAGTTATTACATTATACCCTGCATGAACGAGATCCGCAATAAGGAACATTCCGTCAAATTCAGTCATTTCACGATTGCTTTGATAATTATGAGACATTATAACGGTTTTGTTGCTTTCGGTATATTCTCCGCTGTAATCCTGAGCAGGTATCCACCAGCCTACGATATTGTCGCTGCCGTGAAAATCTTTTATTTCAAAGAATTCATAGACCATATCGTCGATCTCGTTTGGCCCGTCGGTATATACAAGTTCGCGGCGCGGCGGATCAAGCACGATCTTTGCTGAAACAGCGCCGATAACAGCCCATGCCACAGCTAACAGGAGAATTACCGACACGCAGCATATAATAACCGTTTTTACGGTGTTTTTAGGCTTTTTTGCCTTACTGTCCCCTTTTTTCACGGGAATTGCAGACGATAGCTTTTTACTCATGGAACGCATCTCCGCCTATAAGCACAATTCCGTTTTCTGAAAGAACTTTTTCAGCCTTTATATCATCATCAACACGCAGTATAACGCTTGCACGGTCTGTTGTTTTTTCGATGAATGCATAAAGGTATTCTATACTTATGCCTGCATCGCTGAGAATGCGAAGAACTGCGGATAGCCCGCCCGGAGTATCGGAAATCGATGCGCCGATAACTCTTGTAAGCGTAACGGTAAAGCCGTGTTCGGTAAGTATTTTTTCGGTTTTCTGAGGGTCTTTGACGATCAGACGAAGAATGCCGAAATCCGCCGTATCAGCAATGCAGAGCGCACGGATATTTATTCCGTTTTCGGACAGAACATCCGTTATATCTGCCAGTTTACCGGATTTATTTTCAACAAATACGGAGACCTGATAAATTTCCATAGCTATTTCCTTTCTTTATACTGTTCATCTGT
>JAEEJJ010000066.1 GCA_016281805.1 Clostridiales bacterium | reverse complement strand
TTTAAAAGTAAAGCTTCTCGGCAAAAAGGGAGAGCTGACAAACGTTCTTTCGCAAATGGGCAAGCTGCCCGCAGAAATGCGTCCCGCAATAGGACAGTCCGCAAACGAGGTGCGCTCGTTTATAGAAGACAGGATAAAGGCTGCAAAACAGCAGTTAGAGGAGCTTGAACTTCAGAAAAAACTCGAAGACGAAAAGCTTGACGTGACACTTCCCGGCAAATCTTTCCGAACAGGCAAAAAGCATCCGTGTTCGGTAGTTCTCGACGAAGTTAAAGACGCATTCATTTCAATGGGCTTCACCGTGGCGAGCGGTCCCGAGGTAGAATACGACTATTACAATTTTGAAGCTCTGAATATTCCGAAATACCATCCCGCAAGAGACACTCAGGATACATTCTATTTTTCCGACGATATTCTTCTCAGAACACAGACAAGCTCAGTTCAGATAAGAACGATGGAAAAAATGAAACCTCCTATAAGAATTATTGCTCCCGGCCGCGTTTACCGTATAGACGAGGTGGACGCAACGCATTCGCCGATATTCCACCAGATCGAAGGTCTTGTGGTAGATAAAGGCATAACGATGTCGCACCTCAAGGGCGCGCTTGATATCATAGCAAAAAAGCTTTTCGGCGAAAACATAAAAACGCGTATCCGTCCTGACTATTTCCCCTTTACCGAACCATCGGCGGAAATTTCGATCTCATGCTTCAAATGCGGAGGCGAAGGATGCAAATTCTGCAAAGGCGAAGGCTGGATAGAGATCGGCGGCGCAGGCATGGTAAACCCGAAAGTGCTGGAGCTTCTGGGCATAGACACAAACGAGTATTCCGGCTTTGCATTTGGTATGGGACTTGAACGTCTCGTTCTGAGAAGATACAATATCGACGATATAAGAATGCTTTTCGAAAACGACGTGAGATTCCTTGAAAGCCTGTAAAGAACTGCCCGCGATCGATTATTCTGTAAATGAAAGAGATGGAATAAATATATGAACGTACCGTACAGATGGCTCAGAGAATACACGGATATAAACGTTGAGCCGAAAAAATTCGCACATGAAATGAATATGACCGGCACGGAAACAACAGGTTTTTCGTGCGCTGCGGACACAATTAAAAATGTTGTTGCGGGTCTTATAGAAAAAATCGAAAGTCATCCCAACGCCGACAAGCTCGTTGTATGCAGCGTCAATGTCGGTAAAAAAGACAATATCCAGATCGTTACCGCGGCAAAGAACATGAAGGTGGGAGACCTTGTTCCCGTTGCGCTCGACGGTTCGGTGCTCGCATCGGGAAAAGAGATCCATGCCGGCGAACTTCGCGGCGTGATGTCTAACGGAATGTTCTGCTCTGTTGAAGAGCTCGGACTTACCGTAAACGATTTTCCCGGATCAGTTGCGGACGGACTGCTCATTCTCAATAACGGCGCATGCGAACTGAATGTTGCTCCCGGCGACGATATATGCCGCGTTCTTTCGCTTGACGATACCGTTTTTGTTGTTGATATAGTCACAAACAGACCGGACTGTCTTTCGATCATAGGCGTTGCAAGAGAAGCCGCATGCACGTTCAGAAAACCTTTTGAGGTCAAAAAACCCGTATATACAACAGGCGGCGGCAATATTGCGGATTATCTTTCTGTGTCAGTCAAAGACGGAGAGCTCTGCAAAAGATATATGGCGAGAGTCGTAAAAGACATAAAGATCGCCCCCTCCCCGCTCTGGCTCGTTGAAAAACTGAGAGACTGCGGCGTGCGAGCAATAAACAACATTGTTGATATAACAAACTACGTTATGCTCGAATACGGTCAGCCGATGCACGCATTTGACTACGAGTGCGTAGGCGGCGGCAAAATAACGGTAAGAAGAGCGGAAAACGGCGAAAAAATGAACACGCTCGACGGTCAGGAAAGAGAGCTTGACGCCGAAACGCTTGTTATTGCCGATGCCGAAAAGCCGATAGCCGTTGCAGGCGTAATGGGCGGAGAAAACAGCGAGATAAAACCCGAAACAAAAACAGTCGTATTTGAAAGCGCAAACTTTTTTGCGCCGTCAGTAAGAAAAACATCAAAGAAACTCGGACTGAGAACAGAATCCTCCGCACGTTTTGAAAAAGGTCTCGATCCTCTTCTTGCGCAAGAAGCTCTCGACAGAGCATGCGAACTCATTTGTATGCTCGGCGCGGGAACCGTGGTCGACGGCACTATAGATATAAACAATTCCAAACCCGAAATCCGCACCGTTCCGTTTGAGTATGACTGGATAAATTCATACATCAACATCAGCGCCTCCAAAGAGGAAATGACCGATATCCTTGAAAGACTCGGAATGAAAGTTGAAAACGGCACTATCACAGTTCCGTCATTCCGCTCGGATATCGAAAACAAATATGACATTGCCGAGGAAATAGCGAAATTTTACGGATACGACAGAATAGAACCGCTCTTTTTCAAAGCCGACGTCAAATCAGGCGGCTATACGAAGGAGCAGAAATTCGAGATCCGTCTCGGAGAAGCGCTCAGAGCGGCAGGACTTGACGAAATTCTCACATATTCGTTTGTAAGCCCGAAATGCTTCGACAAGATCCGTCTTCCTTCAGACGCACCGGAGCGCAACGCAATGAAAATCAAAAATCCGCTCGGTGAAGATACTTCCATAATGAGGACGAGCGCGCTGCCGTCTATGCTTGAAGTTCTCGCAAGAAACTACAATTTCAGAAACCCCGCGGCATATTTATATGAAATTGCAACGGTATACATCAAAAATGCGGATGAGACGAAGCTGCCTGACGAAAAGAAAGTGGTCTGCGCCGGTTTTTACGGCAACAAAGGCGATTTTTACACGATGAAAGGCATTGTTGAATCGATTCTTGCGGCAATGAACACAAAAACATGTGAATTCGTTCCCTGCAAAAACAATCCGTCATACCATCCCGGCCGCGCGGCTGAAATAATTGCCGACGGAAAGAAAATAGGAATATTCGGGCAGATACATCCCCTTGTTGCAAAAAATTACGGCGTAAACGACGAATTATACGCAGCGGAAATACCGTTTGATGCGCTCTACGAAGCGACCGCTCCCGAAAAAACGTTTACTCCTCTCCCGAAATTCCCCGCTGTTACAAGAGATCTTGCCCTTATCTGCAAAGATGAAACAAGCTCAGGCGAAATAGAAAAGAAAATCAGGGCGCTTGCCGGTCCGTGCCTTGAAAAAATCGAGATATTCGATGTTTACAAGGGCGCGCAGGTCGCGTTCGGACATAAGAGCATCGCATATGCGCTCGTATTGCGCTCCGAAGAAAAAACGCTCGGAGAAAACGATATCGAGCAGATCATGACAAATATTATAAACGGACTTGAAAAAGACGGAATATCGCTCAGAAGATAAACAGGCACATTCAGAAAGGATGATACAATGGATACGAACAGCACAATCACCTTTTCCCTCAAATCGAGCAAAGATGACGAGATGAAAAAAACGCTGATCGCCATATACGACGCATTTGTCGAAAAAGGATACGACAATCCGATAAATCAGATCGTCGGCTATATTCTTTCGGAAGACCCGACGTATATTACGAAGCACAATAACGCAAGAAATCTCGTCAGAAAACTTGACAGAGACGAGCTTCTTGCAGCTCTTGTAAGAAACTACCTGAAATCCTGAGGAGAAAAAATGCAGCCGACAAACGATGTTTTTTACGAACAGCTTTACGCAAGAAAAAAGACCTTCAAGGAATACGCTATCCAGGCTCTGATATTCATTGTTACAATAGGTCTTTCCATGGCGGTCTTCATGTTCTGTATTCGCAGTATACCTAATTTCGGTCTCATGATCGGCACATTATCAATAGGAATACTTGTTTACTTCGGTTATAAGCTTTTTATGCGCCTTGACGTGGAATATGAATATATCTATCTCAACGGCGAAATGGATGTTGACAAGATCATATGCCGAAGCGAGAGAAGCCGTCTTCTGACGGTAAAAGCCGAAAGCTTTGAACAGTTCGGCGAATATAACGATGCTGCCCGCGAAAAAGTTGATTCATATCCTGCAAACAAACGATTCGATGTCCGCTCAAATAAAGGGAACACGCTTTATTATGCGATTTTCAATCATAAAGAACATAATAAAACGCTGCTGATATTCGAGCCTGACGAAAGAATTTTAAGCGATATGAAACGCTATATCCAAAAAAGCGTATGGCATTGAAAATAACCGAAGAAACAGTAAGGGCAATACTGAAACCGCGCCCCGAAATATCGCATAAAGGCACATTCGGCACTCTTCAGCTTTTCTGCGGTTCCAAAAATATGACCGGTGCGCCGTATCTTGCAGCATCGAGTGCGCTAAGATGCGGAACGGGGCTTGTGTATATTTCTGCAAAAGGCAGACTTAAACGTATTTTACAGTCAAAGCTTTCAGAGCCGGTTTTTTGCAAAATGAAAATATCATCGCGCGCAACGGCAATTTTGTGCGGCTGCGGCTCGGCAAAAAATGCAAAAATCGCAAAAAAGATCCTTTTACAGTCAATGCCTTCCGTTATAGACGCCGATGCGATCACGTATTTATCTAAGCACAAAAATCTATTTCAGAAAAAGCGCTGTAAAACCGTTCTGACGCCGCATGAAGCGGAAATGTCGCGGCTGACAGGGAAAGACATTCCCTTTATATCGTCCAACAGAGAGCTCTGCGCTTGTGAGGCAGCGAAAGAATTTGATTCGATAATTGTGCTGAAGGGTCATAATACGGTCATTGCGGCTCCTTCCGGAGAAATATACGTAAACACGACAGGAAATTCAGGCCTTGCGAAAGGCGGAAGCGGAGATGTGCTTGCGGGAATGATAGGTTCTTTTCTCGCGCAGGGCTATTCGCCGCTCAATGCTGCCGTCGTATCTGTTTTTCTTCACGGCAAAGCCGGAGACATTCTTGCTGAAAAAATATCTATGCACGGACTTCTGCCCTCTGAAATACCGTTTGCAGCAGCAAAACTTCTTGCAGAATTCGAGTGATTGATGCCGTCGGCCGAAATCAAAGAATGCCGGCGGTGTTTTTACTGTCTGAAAACTATAATCGATTGGATAGAAAATATGGAACACACACGAAGAACATGGGCGACGGTAAATCTTGCCGCCGCAAAGGAAAACATTATAAAGATCCGGAGGATCGTCGGTCACAGCTGCGCTCTGATGTCTGTGGTAAAAGCGGATGCATACGGTCACGGCGCGCCTGAAATAGCAAAGACGATCGAGGATTACAGTGACTTTTTTGCAGTTTCGAATATTGACGAAGCGGTTCAGCTCAGAGATGCGAGAATAAAAAAACCCATTCTTATTCTCGGCTATACCCCGCCGCATTCAATGGCACTTCTTGCGGAATACGGGATAACGCAGACCGTTTTTTCTTACGAGTACGGAAAAACGCTTTCCGATGCCGCAAAAGCGATCGGATCAAAAATTACCGTGCATATCAAGATCGATACCGGTATGAACCGTCTCGGTTTCAGCGCGCAGAATAAAGATGCTTTCGAAAGATCCGTAAAGGATATAAAAGAGCTTTCAAAAGAAGAATTTCTTGAATTTGAAGGGATCTTCACTCATTTTGCCGTTGCCGACGAGCCGTCAAACCCGTTCACAAAAATACAGTTCGAACGGTTTTGCAGCTGTGTGTCGGCGCTCGAAAAAGAGGGGATAAAATTCAGGTTCCGTCATGCTGCAAACAGCGCCGCAATAATCAATTTTCCCGAAATGAAGCTGAATATGGCGCGCCCCGGACTTATTCTTTACGGAATAACCACAAACCGTCCCGACACAATAGGACTGAAGCCCGTGATGGAACTGAAAACGACGGTTTCGTTTATCCATGACTTCAAAAAAGGCGACAGCGTGAGCTACGGACAGACTTATGTTGCCCAAAAAGATATGAAAATCGCAACATTGCCCATCGGTTATGCCGACGGACTGTTCAGAGCGCTTTCCAAAAACCTGAATGTTGTTATAAACGGAAAAAACGCACCGGTCATAGGCAGAATATGCATGGACCAGTGTATGGTGGACGTTACCGGACTTGATGTGAAAACTGAAGACGAGGTCACGATCTTCGGCGACGGTAAAAGCGTTTACGAGCTTTCTGACTCAATAGCAACCATACCATACGAAATAATCTGCGATATCGGCAAACGCGTGCCGAGGGTATATATACGATGAATAAAAATGTTAAACTTCTTGTGCTTACGGCCCTTTTTGCGGCTGTTCAGTGCGTTTTGTCTCTTATTTCCGTGCCGCTTCCATTTTCTCCCGTTCCGTTTACTCTGGGGCTTCTTGCAGTTTTTTTAACCGGATCTTTTCTCCCTCCCGTCAATGCGTTTATCGCAGAGATCGTTTATATTCTTATAGGCATTGTTGGAATACCTGTTTTTGCGGGATTCAAAAGCGGGATCGCAGTATTGGCGGGACCGACAGGCGGATTTTTGATAGCCTATCCGTTCATGGCGCTTATAACGGCGCTTTTCTTAAGATTTTTCTCAAAAAAGAGCAAATTTCTTCTTCCTCTTGCCGGAATGATAATCAGCATTGCCGTATGCTATGTGCTCGGCACCGCCGTATTCTGCATTTACGCAAAAACATCCGTTGCGGAAGCGCTTCCTAAGGTAGTATTGCCGTTTATTCCTTTTGACTGTGTAAAGGCAGTTATTGCATCCGCGCTGCGGCTTGCTCTGAACAAACGTATATCCGCCCCGAAGGAAAAATAATTCTCAGACAAAAAAAACAGACTGATTTTTGTCAGTCTGTTTCTTTTTATGCAAAATTATCAGATAATGATCTCGCCGTCGAAAATCTTTTCTGCGCTGCCGGTCATAAGGACCCTTTCATCGGTATATCTTATTCTGAGATCGCCGCCTATGAGTTTTACGGTCACTTCTTCGCCTTTTTTGCAGATACCGTTTTCGCATGCCGCTACAACGGCTGCGCACGCACCTGTGCCGCAAGCCCATGTTTCGCCGCAGCCGCGCTCCCATACGCGCATTTTAAGCGTTTTTTCGTCGATCACCTGAATAAACTCAGTATTGATCCGTTCGGGGAATTTCTCATAATTTTCAAACTGAGGTCCGATTTTTTCTATGTCAAGCTTATCGACGTTTTTAACGAATACAACACAGTGAGGATTGCCCATACCAACGCATGTGATGTTGTAGTTTTCGTCTCCTATGTTAACAAGACGGTCAACAACTTCTTCACCGCTGAAATTAACCGGTATAGCCGCGGGATTGAGCATCGCCTTGCCCATATCAACGCATGCGGAATCGACAACTTTATTGTGAATGAAAAGGCGAAGCTCTTTTATTCCGCTTACCGTTTCGATAGTCACATCTTTTTTATCGATCATATGGTTATCATAAAGATATTTGCCCACACAGCGTATGGCATTGCCGAACATTCTGCCCTCGCTGCCGTCACGGTTATACATTCTTACTTTTGCGTCGGCTTTGTCTGAAGGACCGATAAGAACAACGCCGTCGCCTCCGATACCGGTATGTCTGTCAGAATATCTGACGGCAAGTCCTTCGGGGTTGTCGATTTTCTGATCAAAGCAGTTAAAATATATATAGTCGTTTCCGCTTGCCATTTTGGTGAATCTGAGCTTGATCCGTTCGGAACGCATACGTGTTATGTCTATAAGCTCTATCGTTCCTTCGGTATATTTGCTTTTCAGACTCTGCGCAAGGGCGTTTGCGGTATCGATCGACGTAAGGCACGGAATTGAGCGTTCAACAGTCTTTCTTCTGATTTTAACACTGTCTCTTGAGGGAAGTCTGCCTTTTGAAGATGTGGAGATAACGTAGTTGATCTTTCCGCTTTCAAGAAGGGTGATCGTGTTTTCTTCACCTTCATGGATCTTATCAACAACAGTAACGGGAATACCGACGCGGCTTATGATATTTGCGGTGCCGCGTGTTGCGTAGATGGAGAAACCGAGCTCGCTGTAACGCTTTGCAAGGTCTGCGACCTCAGGCTTATCGCTGTCACGAACGGTTATCATTACGCCGCCGGATTTTTTCATTTTATAACCTGCCGCAATAAGTCCTTTATATATTGCCTCCTCCATCGTGCTTGCAATGCCTAAAACCTCGCCAGTACTCTTCATTTCAGGGCCGAGATGATTATCGACGTCGGCAAGTTTTTCAAAAGAGAAAATAGGCACTTTTACGGCTACATAGGGAGATGTGGGATAAAGTCCCGTTCCGTAGCCCATATCTTTCAGTTTTTCACCGAGCATCGCTCTCGTTGCAAGATCGACCATAGGCACGCCCGTTACCTTTGTGATATACGGAACGGTCCTTGACGACCTCGGGTTTACTTCTATAACATAAAGATCGTTATCGTAAATAAGATACTGAATGTTTACGAGACCTTTTGTGTTGAGGTCAACTGCAAGCTGCTTTGACGCAGAAATGATTTTTTCGGTAAGCTCGTCAGAAACATTCCATGCGGGATATACGGCTATCGAGTCTCCCGAATGAACGCCCGTCCTTTCGATATGCTCCATTATACCCGGAATAAGAATATCTTCTCCGTCGCATACCGCATCGACCTCAAGCTCTGTTCCCATAAGATATTTGTCTATAAGTACGGGATTTTCGATATTGTGCGAAAGAATGATCTGCATATATTCGCGGACATCGCTTTCGCCGAAAGCGATTATCATATTCTGTCCGCCAAGAACGTATGACGGGCGGAGAAGAACAGGATATCCTATTCTTTTTGCTACCGCAAGCGCTTCCTCTGTTGTCATTACGGTATCGCCTATGGGACGCTTGATATGGTATTTTTCAAGAAGTTTGTCAAAACGTTCCCTGTCTTCTGCCGCATCTATACTGTCTGCGGGAGTGCCGAGGATGTTTACGCCTGTTTTGTCAAGGAATTTGGTAAGTTTTATGGCAGTCTGACCGCCGAATGCAACGACCGCGCCGAAGGGCTTTTCGGTATTTATAACATTCATTACGTCTTCCGGCGTGAGCGGTTCAAAATACAGTCTGTCTGCCGTATCAAAGTCTGTGGAAACGGTTTCCGGGTTATTGTTTACTATAACTACCTCATATCCGAGTTTTTTAAGCGCACGGCAGCAGTGGACCGAGGCGTAGTCAAACTCTATGCCCTGTCCGATACGTATCGGGCCCGCGCCGAAAACGATAACCGTCTTTTTGTCAGTGGAATGCTCTTTTTTAAATTCCGCCGCTTCGTTTTCGTCGTCGTATGTCGAATAGAAATACGGAGTTTCCGCTGCGAATTCCGCAGCGCATGTATCGACCATTTTGAATACTGCGGAACGGTGATATTCAAGCGGTTTTCCGGAAAGAGCCTCTATTACGGAATCGGGATAGCCGAGTTTTTTTGCTTCAAGATATTTTTCTTCGTCTACTCCGTCGGCAAGCGAATCCGCAAAACGGACGAGTTTGAGGATCTTGTAAAGGAACAGTCTGTCGATTTTTGTAATATCGTATATTTCGTCTACGGAAATACCGCGTTTGAGCGCCTGATATATAACAAAAAGGCGTTCATCGTCACAGTCGTAAAGACGTTTGTGTATTTCTTCGTCCGTCATTGCCGCATGCTTGGGAGAATCAAGGCTTGTAAGCGATATCTCTGCGCCGCGCACCGCCTTCATAAGCGCCTGCTCAAACGAGGTGCCTATCGCCATTACCTCGCCCGTTGCTTTCATCTGAGTGCCGAGCGTGCGTTTTGCATATACGAATTTATCGAACGGCCATTTAGGCAGTTTAACAACGATATAGTCTATGGTCGGCTCAAAACATGCCGACGTTTTTTTCGTGATCGCATTCGGGATCTCATCAAGATTATATCCGACTGCGATTTTAGAAGCAACTTTTGCTATAGGAAATCCCGTTGCTTTGGACGCGAGAGCGGAAGAACGCGAAACACGGGGGTTGACCTCAATTACGGCATATTCCATACTGTTTGGATCGAGCGCGAACTGAACGTTGCATCCGCCGTTTACGCCGAGCTCCGAAACGATGTTGAGTGCAGCGGTTTTAAGCATCATAAACTCTTCGGTTGCAAGCGTGAGTGCGGGAGCGACCACTATGCTGTCTCCGGTATGAACGCCTACGGGGTCAACATTTTCCATGCTGCATACGGTTATAACGTTGCCTGAGCTGTCTCTTATAACTTCAAACTCTATTTCCTTCCAGCCCGAAACGCATTTTTCAACGAGTATCTGATTTATGGGAGACATGCGTATACCGGTTTCGGCAACTTCACGCAGCTCCTCTTCGTTGTTCGCTATACCGCCGCCTGTTCCGCCGAGAGTGAATGCGGGACGGATTATAAGAGGGTAACCTATTTCTCCCGCAAAATCAACGGCTGAGGAAACATCTGTAACGACCTTTGAAGGAATACACGGCTGACCGATTTTCAGCATCGTTTCCTTGAACATCAGTCTGTCTTCTGCCTTGTCTATCGTTTCCGGGTCTGCTCCGAGAAGACGAACACCGTTTTTTTCGAGAAAACCTTCTTTTGCAAGCTGCATGGAAAGCGTAAGGCCTGTCTGTCCGCCGAGAGTGGAGAGTATCGAGTCAGGGCGTTCTTTTTCGATTATTCGTTTAAGGACGGGCAAAGTAAGCGGCTCTATATATATTCTGTCCGCCATTTCCTTATCGGTCATGATCGTGGCGGGATTGGAGTTTACGAGAACTACTTCTATTCCCTCTTCACGCAGAGCTCTGCATGCCTGTGTTCCGGCATAGTCAAACTCAGCTGCCTGACCAATAACTATCGGTCCCGAACCGATCACAAGTGTCTTTTTTATCGATTTGTCGAGCGGCATTTATTTCACCTTCGCTTTCGTGATGTTTTCAATGAATTTGTCAAACAGAAATCCCGTATCGTTAGGTCCGTTAAGCGTTTCGCAGTGGAACTGGACCGAAAAAACAGGCTTGCCGGCAAACTCGATTCCGGCGCATGTTTTATCGTTTAAATTTCTGTATGTAACTTTAATGCCGTCAGGCAGTTTTTCATCATTTACGGCATAACCGTGATTTTGCGTTGTGATGTGAGTTTTACCTGTTTCGGTATTTATTACCGGGTGATTTGCGCCTCTGTGACCATGCTTGAGCTTATATGTTTCACAGCCGCCTGCGATCGCGATGAGCTGATGACCGAGTCCTTCGCCGAAAAGAGGGATACCGTTCGCAATAAATGTTTTGATCTCATCCGAAATCTTCGAATAATCCGCCGGATCGCCCGGTCCCTCAGACAGCATTATACCGTCGGGAGCAATATCCAGAACTTCTTTTGCGGAAGTGAAAGCGGGAACGCGGATCACATCAGCTCCTTTTGCATTAAGCTCTTTTATCGCGCTCTGAGCAGAACCGAGATCATAAAGCGCAACCTTAAATTCTCCGTTTGCCGCGGGATATTCGGTCGTTTTTTCGCAGGTCGTGTTTTCGACCGCGTTTTCGATCTTATAATTTCTGATCTCGTTTAAATCGCATTCGGGACTGTTCGATATTTTAGCGTTCATCGTTCCGTTTTCGCGGAGTATTCTTGTCAGAGCTCTCGTATCGATATCGCACATGCCTATTATGCCGTTATTTAACAAAAAGGTGGAAAGATCGCCTTCGCATCTGAAATTCGAAGGATCTTCACACCATTCACGAACTATAAAAGCTTTAGGTCTTGCCGGGGATGAGCCTATCTCATCGGCAATAATACCGTAATTGCCGGCAAGAGGAAACGTCTGGATAATGATCTGTCCGTAATTGCATGGGTCTGTGAGTGTTTCGGTATAACCGATAACTCCGGTAGTAAAAACAAGTTCGCCGACTGTTTCGCCGACTGCGCCGAATGAACGACCTTCAAAAACGGTTCCGTTTTCGAGAATCAAATAAATTCTGTTCATATTGCTTCCTTTCATGATGAAATTGCCGTGACTGCCCGAACGGCGGTTGGGGAAAGCTATAATTAAAGCGGGATTTTCGAAAACGAAAGTCGCCGCATGCCTCAATACCTATAAAAAAACGCTTATCGGGCGTGCGGCAGACCCGCGCATCCGACAAACGCCCTTATTATTCTGACTAAATATTATATATGAACGACCGATAAATGTCAACAAACAAAATACAAATTTTTTTTGACAGAAAAATGTTTTTGTCTTTTGCAAAAGATACAAATATTATGCAAAAACATGTTGTTTGTTGTAATCGTCGGATTCCGTGTTCCATTGACGGATTTATTTTTCTTGTATAATCGTATATTTTTATCTTATTCTGAAAACGGCAAAGTGCTTTTTGCAGTAAATCACAGTTGATCCGATATACGCTTCAACGCATAAATATACCGTTATTTTTTTTCAAAGATCGTGTTTTTTATCGTATTTTTCACTTGATTTTTTTCTGAAATTATAGTATAATAACAAAAGAGATGATTGCTTAACGATCATCAAAGAGAGGGAATACTCCCGCGGGAGCTGAAAAAATGTCAAAAAAAGCAGAACTTTTATCTTTAAGAAAAGAAATTCTGAACGATGAGTTTTCTTTTCTCAACCCGCCTCAGCGGGAAGCGGTCTTTTCAAACGACGGTCCCCTTCTTATCCTTGCGGGTGCCGGAAGCGGAAAAACGACCACTGTTATAAGTAAAATAGGATATCTTATCAGATACGGAAACGCCTATAACTCACAGGAGATCGATTTCACAGATGATGACGGCGAATTTCTGAAAGAATGCCTTGCAAACAAAAAAATGCGAGACGGAGAACGGTATTTCAGGCTGATGTCGCCGTCTCCCGTTGATGCATACAATATTCTTGCCATAACATTCACAAACAAGGCGGCAGGCGAAATGCGCGAACGTCTTGAAAAGCAATACGGCATAGACAGCGGCAAACTGTGGGCGCTGACGTTTCACTCGTTTTGCGTAAGGATTTTGCGCAGATTCTGTGACAGACTCGGTTATAACAGAAACTTCACCATCTATGACGATACCGACAGCCACCGGGTGATAGAATCGCTGATAAAAAAATACCGTCTCACGGAACGATACAACGCAAAAACAGTTGCAAGGATCATTTCAACGGCAAAGAGCAGAAACACCTCTGCCGATGAATACTCGGGCGAAAACGATATAGAAAAAATTTATCGGGACTATCAGGCAGAACTTAAAGCCGCAAACGCTTTCGACTTTGACGACCTTATTTTTATGACCGTCCGTCTTCTTTCATTGGATGAAGACGTAAAAAGCATTGTAAACAACAGGTTCAGATATATTCTTGTTGATGAATATCAGGATACGAACCCGATTCAGGAGCGGCTTATTTCACTTCTTGCGCCTTCCGGACGTATCTGCGTTGTCGGAGACGACGACCAGAGTATCTACCGCTTTATGGGCGCACAGGTCGAGAATATCCTTAATTTTGAAAAACGGTTCAGAAACGCAAAAACAGTAAGACTTGAGCAGAACTACCGTTCGACCCAGACTATCCTCGACGCTGCAAATGCCGTTATTAAAAATAATGAAGACAGAAAAGGCAAAAACCTCTGGACAGATGCCGGAGAGGGCGAAAAGATCTCTGTTTGCCACCTTCAGTCACAGTCCGAAGAAGGCGACTTCATCTGCAGGGCAATAACCGAACGTAAAGAAAAAGAAGGGCTCAGAAACAACGATTTCTGTGTGCTTTACAGAACAAACGCACAATCTGGTGCAATAGAGCATGCTTTGAGGCTGCACGGTATATCATACCGCGTTTTCGGCGGCCTTCCGTTTTTCAAGCGCAAGGAAGTGCAGGACATTCTTGCGTATATGAACGTTATCTGCAATCCGAACGACAGAACGAGGCTTTTGCGAATAATAAACGAACCGAAACGCGGCATAGGCGACACAACTATCGAAAAGATAAACTCGATATGTGATAAAACCGGCAGATCGTTTTTTGACATAACTGCGCATGCGGACAGTTACGCCGAGCTTCAGCGTTCCGCAGAAAAGCTTAAGGATTTTGCAGGGATCATAAACGAGCTCACCGAAAAATCGGAAAGAATGCGTCCTTCCGAACTGTGCAGTGAGATAATATCGTCTATTCACTATGAGTATGAACTGAAAAAACAGTATGAGACGAACGAAGCGATATCGAGAATAGAAAACGTAAGAGAGCTTATCAACAGTATCGCGGGATATGAAGAGGCGGAAGAAAACCCCACTCTGCTCGGTTATCTCGAACAGACCGCTCTTGTAAGCGCAACAGACAGTCTTGACGAAAACGAACCTGCCGTTACGCTTATGACTATGCACTGCGCAAAAGGGCTTGAATTCAATACCGTGTTTATTACGGGATTTGAAGAGGGGCTTTTCCCTTCGTCGATCTCGCTGCTTGAAACAGGCGGCGTTGAAGAAGAAAGGCGCCTTTGCTACGTTGCGATAACACGCGCAAAAAAGAAGCTTTTTATCACAAATGTTGCGTCGCGAATGATCTTCGGTTCCGCAAGACCGGCAATACCTTCACGGTTTCTGAAAGAAATACCGGAAGAGCTTATCGAAGAAACCGAAACAAGACGTCCCGAAAGACCTGCTCAGCGGCGCACAAAACCGCTTTCCGAAAGACCGCTGCTTACAAATTCCGTTACCGTTATGCCCGGAAGCAAAGCCCCGACGAAAAAATACAGAACGGGACAGAGAGTAAGGCATAAGGTTTTCGGCGACGGTGTGATCACAGGGGTAACGGAAATGTCTTCAGACAGCATGCTTGAAGTTGAGTTTGAAACGGTAGGAAAGAAAAAACTGATGGCAAATTACGCAAATCTGAAAGAAATACTATAAAATCAAAGGTGCAGTAAAACTGCACCTTTTGTTTTTGATCATTTACCTGTATTTTCTGATTTTTACGGGACCGATAAGACCCGACGCAGCATCCTGCGGATAATTTGAATACGGAGACGGATTTGTGGAGTAGTGATTGCAGAGTGTGTTTGCAACTTCAACGCAAAGTTCGTTGCCGCCGTTTTCAAGATATTCCGTAATATCGAATTCAAACGGGGGAACGCATGAAACAGCTGCCGTTTTTCCGTTAACCGTCACCTTGCATGAGCATGCGACGTTACCGAGTGAAAGAATATAATTTTTTCCGCTCTCTTTATTCAGATTTACGGTTTTTTTGTATTCAAACATTCCGGAATAGCTTTCAAGACCGCCGATTTTTGAAACGTCGCAAGCCTCGATCTGTCCTTCTTCGCATATTTCTCTGAGCGGTTCGGGGAAAATTGCGCCGCCGCAGTAGCCTGAAAACGGTTCTATCTCGATTTCCGCCCTGCCGGCAGACCGCTTTATATCGCCTGCGGTGATAAGGTAGATGTTTGCGCCGTCTCTTTCGCCTGTTTTTTCAACGATCGCGCCTCCGCCGTTTATTTTCGCAAAGACGATTTTTCCGAAGACCGCAGCTTCGATTTTTGACGTGCCGGGAGCTATACCCGCATCGATATGAACGGAAGGCTCAAAGCCGTCTTTTGAAAACCTGATAAGAGACATATCGGCAAACCATCTGTTTGTAAGCGGTAAAGACGGATGCGTGCTCTGTCTTTTTATATCCTTTATTACGATATATCCCCTGCGTTCACCGTTTTCACGGTTTTCATATTCCACCGAAATGCGATGAGCGCCTTTTTTGAGTAAAACACAGGAAAAATCGCGTATGATGTCACGGTCGATCATCGTTACCTTCGGCATTATCCCGTCTGTAAGGATCTCTGCTTCGGTATCATTTTCAAGATAAAACTCTGCGGCAAAGACCGCTTTTTCGTTTGCGGAAACAAGAATATTCCAGTCGTAGACCTCTTTTTTAAGACCGTGATATCCCTGTTCGTGCGGCTGTCCCGTAACGATGCCGTATCTGTCATTTATCGAAACTGACGTTGTTTTTCCGTCGGGCGTTGTCTTTTGCCAGATATCGTATTGCGCAACAGTCTGTTTTTTCCCGTTTATTTCCGGGAATCTGATCTCTGCGCCGATATAATCTTCATGAACGGGAAGACGGAAATCGCCCCAGCGGTTGAAAAGGGTAGGCTTTAAAGAAAACTGCCACATACCGTCGATATCCATCTCGTCTTCGGGCTCTGAAAGCGGTCTGAACATGTTTTTTGCAGTATCTTCACTTCTGTTGAAAACAATAATGTTGTCTCCGTCAAAAGGTATCTGCAGTGATGTTTTTCCGTCTGTTTTCCCGCTTGCAAGAAGAAGACGTTCTTCTCCGTTTGCGAACCATGCCTCTGCGGTTCCTTCGCAATCAAATACGCATAAAGTCCCTTTTTTCACATTGCGGACGAAGTAGATATCGATATCGCCGTCGTGTCTGTGAAGAACGTTTGCGCGGGAACCGTCCGCAGTTCTGAAATCCCGGTCGACAATACTGTTTATCAGAGAAACAAGTTCGTCGTTTCCGTTCGCTTTGAAAGAAGGAATGCTTTCGGTCAGAATGTCGCATGGCACATCAGTATATTCGGGAGCTCTGCCCGAAATGATCAGTTTTCCGCCCGCATTCTGAAATTCGATCAGTTTTTTCAGTGTTTCGTGGCGTATACAGTCAACATCCGCAAGGATAACACATTTATACTTCTCGTTTGCGGCGCATAGTTTTCCGTCCCTTATTTCTGCAGAAAGAATGGACTGAAAATCGATAAAATCAAAATCTATGCCGTTTTCAAACATCGCAGATGCGGCCAAAAATGTTGATTTGACCGACTTTTCGGGATCCAATGCGGCATCGCATGAGCTTACGGGATAAAAAAGCGCAACATCGCACACATGCGCGCCGCGAGTGAGAAGATACGAAAGTCTTTCATAATAACCATAGAAGCTCTTTGAATGCTCCCAATACGGCATTCTGAAATGGAAATCAGGCGGCGCCCATTCCCAGAATCCGCCGTATGTGCTGTAGTATAAGCCGTGCATGCAGAGAAGGTTCATGCCGTATATGAAATTATCGCTCGTCGGAGCCTGAAGGCTTGCAAGAGATGTGCCCCAGCCTGAGCTGTGATACCCTTCGAGCCATGTGCGCTCGCGGCCGTAAAGATGCGCTATCGAGCTTGAAACTTTATCTTTTATAAGGTTTGCCGCGCGAAGAGGCGTATCATTGCCCGGAGCGGTAAACCAGCGCACGGTCCTGAAATAATCGCCGTATTCTCCGGGAGAATATCCCCTGGAGCACTGATCGCACCCGTATATCAGTCCTCTGGACGCATGAAAATCATAAATCGGCTTAAAATAGCCTTCTTCCGTCATTGCGGTCCTTACGTCACAGTAGTCAAGGCGTGTTTTTACACATTCGGGCGTTTTTACAAAAAGCTCAAAAAGCCTCGGAGCGATATCGTAGCCTTTTTCTTTTATGATCCGTTCACGAAGAGGATCGGACCATATATGCGCAACATCGCAGCCGGGTATGAATTCGTCCTGAAAACAGTAATTCAGAGCGTCGCGGACATCTTCGTCAAGATGAGCTTCAAAATATTCAAAGAATACTTTTGCGAGCAGCGCTCCCGCTTTCGGATCAAGGACGTTTACGGAACGCGGGTTGACTTTTCTGAAGACAGTATATACTTCGCAATCGTTTTCGGCGGTAAAGGAAGCCGTTACGGCGTGCCACTTTCCGTTTTCGTAAAGCGCTGCGGCGGAAATAAAACCTTCCGGCTTTGCAAATACATATTTACTGCTTTTTTTTACGTTCTCGCTCTCGCAGTGAAGCTCTTCGGCGCAAAGCTTAGCATCGATCGCAACTTTATCTATAAAATATCCGTTACCTATCCAGCCTATCGTGTAGTCGCTTATGCCTACACCCATGCCGAGCGATTTCGCCTTGCGAAAAACGTGGTTTACTATCTCCCACCACTCATCCGTAAATGCCTCGGGATCGCATTCGTATGTTTTGCCGAATCCGCCGCCCGTTTTGTCGGGTCTGTGAGCCGGACAATGGTGAGCAAAGTTTATCTGAACGCCCGAAACGCCGTTTTCGGCAAGTTTTTCGAGCTGCCATGACAATCTGTCTTTATCAAGTCTGTCGCCGTTCCACCAATAAAAGGGAACATTGCCGTATCCCTTAGGCGGATTTATAAACTGACTGTAATTCATCTGCACTCTCCGTTTATGAAAATTGAGCTATGTTTTCAGGCGTGTTTTTTGCCAGTAATTATTCATTTTATATGAATTATCGTATGTTACTTCTTTTTTAAGAAATTCGGGAGGGGAAAAATCTTCGGCTTCCTTTACGGATCTGAATTCAACTTCCGCATACATGAACGACGTTTCTTTTCCCTCGTCAACAAGCGAACATTCAAGAATGTTTCCGTCGGGCAGAGTATAGCATTTTTTATGCTTTTTTATCGGTTCTTTTCCGACAATGCGCATAAGTCCCTCAAACTGCTCCTTTGTGATAGATGTTTCTATCTCTTCGCGGCAAAGCTCACCGGGGCCTTTAATTGTGATCTTGTATGTTTCCTTCTCCTTTGTTTTCTTGCTTCTCGCCCGAACTGTGGGCATTACGGAAAGGTATATCTGACACATATCGCACTCTGACCTCAGAGGCAGCGCGTCGGGAAAGCTGTCTATAAGAAATTTGCGTTCGATTTCCGTAATTATCATCTCCGTCCATCTTATTCCGTGATCCGCTTCTATTTACCGTCCGGAAAGCTCGTAAAGAATTTATGCTCCGTTTCGGGAACGCCGTATTTTTCTTTACCGTCGGCTATTGCCTTCATCAGAAACACCATATTGACGGCAAGATTGCGCATGGTCTGCAGTCCCTCCGCGTCTTTTTTTACATCCTCCGCCGTAAAGCCGTGGACCTGATTCCAGTAACTGCTCGAAGCTACGGGCATTGACGAGATAGTAAAATATTTATTGAGAACGTCAAACGACGCAGTGTTTCCTCCGCGG
Source organism: Clostridiales bacterium (assembly GCA_016281805.1). Taxonomy (GTDB): domain Bacteria; phylum Bacillota; class Clostridia; order Oscillospirales; family UBA644; genus HGM12619. Next base: position 738 of record JAEEJJ010000066.1, on the reverse strand, counting down.
CGGCATGAAACGACCGCAGCGCCGACCTTCAGATGCTTTGAAAATGAGGTGCTGTAAAAAAGTCTGTCAAGAAAAGACAGAACGGTTCCGTTCGGCGAACCGTAATAAACAGGAGAACCGACAACAAGCCCGTCGGATTTTTCGAATATTTCGGCGGCCTTGTTTACCTCGTCGTCAAATACGCATTTTCCCAGCTTATCGCATGCCTGACATGCGGCGCATCCCCTTATCGCCCTGCCTCCGATATGAAGGATCTCCGTCTCAACTCCGTTTGCGGCAAAAACGCCGTTCATTTCTTCAAGCGCCGCAGCTGTGCACCCGTTTTTGTGAGGACTGCCGTTTATAAGCAAAACTTTCATTTTTACACCTCGTGAATCATTATTTGTCCGGTATTTTGAATTTTATATATTTTATCACAAATCTTCGCGTTTTTCAAGTCCGTATAAAACAAAAACATCCGGAACGGACCGGATGTCTGTTTACGGTTTTTATGATCATTCCGCCCAGAGGTTGTCTATGCCCCGCTTTGAAGGTGCGATCTCTTTCTGAATGTATTCTTCTATCTTGTCGGTGTTTGCCTCAATATATTCCGAAGGAGACTGTCCGTTTGCCACCCATTCTCCGAGCGACGAAAACGCCGGCGTTGAAAAATAACTGTATTGCGCACTGCGGAACATATCATAATAGATATCGGCGTCGCGGCGGTCAAAGAAATAAGTATGATAAAGAAGGTCTTTT
>JAEEJJ010000065.1 GCA_016281805.1 Clostridiales bacterium | reverse complement strand
GACGCAGCGCAGTTACAAGTCCGTCGCCTTTGCCGTATGTTTTGCATATGCCTCTGAGTGATATTAAGTTTTCCATGTGTGCCTCCTGTATATTTGTTAAATTTTATGTTTTTTGATTTTCGTGACTAATCGACGTTTCTGTTGTTATTATAGCATAATATAATCCTTATGTCAACCCCTCTTGAGGTCTCTTGCGGTGCCGGCAAAGGAACGATAGACGGCGAGAACGGAGAACAGGAACGCGATCGAAAGAAGTATCCCGAATGAAAAAGCCAATACGGGCAGATTTATGCTGAACGATGAAAACAGCACAATATTGCTGAGAACAGTTTTTGCAAGCAAAAGCATTATTCCGTTGCCCAGAACGTATGCCGATACCGAGAGAGCTATAAACTGCGCGGCAGTGTCTGTAAATATCATGAGTTTTGAATAACCTATCACCTTTTTGACGTTCATTATATGCAGTATTCTGTCTATATAGTAAATACAGAATACAACAAATGAGATGAGTATGAGAGCGATAAAGTAATACATCACCGATTTTTCAACACCTATATCCACCGGCGGGTAAAACTGTCCCTGTTCATAGCGATAGCTGTTTTCTGAAAGCTCGATAATACTGTTCATTATTTCTTTTTCCGTTTCATACGAGCTTGCGCTGATAAATACGGGAGCGTTTGAAGAACCGTATCGCTGAACGACCGTTTCCATTGAGAATAATACCCAGTCGTCCATGGATGTTTCATGTCCTTCTCTGCCGACAACGCCTATTATTTCGTAATTATATCCCGAATAAGGAAAATACAATTTACCGTTGTTTTCTTTTGCGAAATCCTCAACAGCGTTTTTGCCCGCAACAACGTAATTTACCTGTTTTGACATTTCTTCTTCCGTAAAGAATCTGCCTTGCGTGATTTCCGGGATATTGTATCCGTTTTTGCTGAAAAAAGCTCGGATCTTCGGACCGTTACCCTCTTCGCTTTCGGTATCGTATTTCTGACGAATAAGCATATCCATGCTGTAATCGTCCAAATTATCAAAGTTATACTGCAAAGCAAATTCGGGCGGTTCGTCTACTGCGAGAGGCTGCAGGAAGACAAATTTTTGACCTGAAGACAGATAGTTGTTCTGATATTTATCTATATGGTCGGTAGTCCATATATAACTTGCAAGAAACGTTACCGAAACGCTTGCGAGTAAGAACATTGTGAACGTGATCGTTCGGTAAAGCGGCAGACCGGAGTCTTTTTTTACCTCGCGGCCTCTGATTAGCTCGGCAACGCTGTAATTACGCATTTTAAGACGGACAAACAGGAACGTGAGCAGACATGCTGCAGCGGTAAAAATAATTGCTACGGCAAAGCCTCTTTTTATCATCATTCCGAGCGCAGGATGACCTGCGTAACCGTTGTTCAGAAGAACTGAATACATGATAAAAAATCCGGGCAAAAAACCGAGCGCGCAATATAAAAAAGTTTCGATTGCCGCGTTGACGACATTTGTTAACGGCGGGGTTCCGAGAAGAGTTTGTATTGCATAAGAGCGCATATTCGCGGTCGTGTTGTTTATGGCGGAAAATACTATGCCGAGAATTGCAAATAACGCCATTACCGAAACAAGAACAACAAGAGTTGCGGCGTTTTCACGGAAATAATCTGCAGCCTGATTTTCTACTCTTGACGAAATGCCGTAAGTAAGAAGATCATCAAGTCCGCTTTCTTCAAGCGCGGTGCTTATAACTGTTTCCGCAAGCGCTTCATTACCTTTATCTACAAGAAACGTTTTTGCAAATGACATATGACCGAGTCCCGGTAAAAAATAGTCTCCAAGCATACCTTTGACCGGAGGACGGTATTTTTCATTTGCGGGGTCATAGATCCATGCAAACCATTCTTCTTCGGTTTTATATATATACGGAACCATCATACACTTATCATATGTGATCATTCTGCCATTGCCGGCTTCAATAATTACCTGTCCCTCGGCAAGAAATCCGACTACTTCATATGTCATTTTTTCAGAGGACATGAAAACGCTCGCTTTGAACGTGTCTCCGAGAGAATATGTGTTTTTATACGCCGCACCAAGAACAACGGGAATATGATCATAATCAAAATCAGAGTATTCCTCTTCGGTAAAAAAGCGACCCGATTCGAGTATCGGTTTATATACGTTGATATAGTTATTATCTACCGCATATCCGTTTGCTATCGAATTATTTTCAAAGTAAATCGGCGTAGGCAGGAACAATGCGGTTTCGATACCTTCATTTTCCGCAACAAGTTCGTTTGCTTTTGTGCGGAACGCCTCAAAATCAGAGCTGTCCTCCCCTTCCATACCGAAAAACGCGCCGGTCACTCTCATATAATCTTCCTGAGAAAGATGCGGTTTTCTTTTTACGGCATATATCGATTTTTTTCCGTATATGCTCTGAACGCGCGCGTTGTTCGCATCATACTCCGAAAAAGTCCACATAACGTTAAACAAGCAGTATGATGTCAGAACTATCTGAATAAACACAAGAACAGAAATAAGCGGCGATCTTTTTATATTTGTCCAAAGCTGTGAGAAAAAGTTTCTGATCATAGCAATGCCTCCACAAATCGCGAATTTAAAGTCCATTTATATAAATGTCAAAGCAATATCGTTGTTGCGAGGTTATAAGGCGATATTGCTTTGATTTTTAATTACTGATTACCATGGACTGTCGTATAACGCATAGCCGCTGTAATCTACCACGTAGGGTATATCAAAATAATCAGCAGATACCCAATCGCCGGGAGAACTTAACGAAGCCGACTGGGAAAAACCGGAGTAAACCGTCACTTTCTGAAAACCGTCTTTCATCACCATGTCAACCCATCTTGAGGTCTCTTGCGGTGCCGGCAAAGGATCGGTAAACGGCAAATAATGACAGCGCAACTGCTATTAGAATAAGAAACCCGAGTGAGAGTGCCAGGATCGGAATATTCAGAGTAAAAGCGGCAAACAAAACAGCGTTTTTCATTGCCGTATGTGAAAGAATAAGCATTATTCCGTTTCCCGCAATAAACGCAACGGACGAAAGAAGGATAAACTGCGCAGTCGTATCTGCAAGAATCATAATTTTTGAGTAGCCTATAAATTTTTTAACATTGATTATTTTTGTTAATTTATCAATGAAATAAACAGCGAAAACTATTGATGTGAGAATGATCAATGCAATAAAAAT
>JAEEJJ010000064.1 GCA_016281805.1 Clostridiales bacterium | reverse complement strand
GGCCATACCTCGTCCCAAACGACAATTGACATTTACAGTCATATAACGACCGATATGCAGAAGAACGCTGCGAATGCAATCGAACGCGGACTCGGTAATACCGATATGAGCATTGATGAAAGCGCCGTCCCGAGGCCGGACCAGGCCGAAAGAGTAAAATACACGCCGAAATTCGCAAAATGCCGGAAGCCCGGCACGGGCGGCGTGTACATGATAAACGATCATCTGTATGAAGGATGGTATACGCCGAGAATGCCAGACGGCACGCGCAAAAGTTTCAACATATACGCGCATACGCGGGAAGAGTGCGAGGAAAAGCTCGCTGCTATGATCGCTGAGGTTAAAGAAAAAATCGCTGCGGAAAAGGCGGAGAAACAGTAAAAAACCGCCTGTAACGAGAAAAATTCCCTCGCTACAGGCGGTTGAATGGTCGGAGTGGCGAGACTCAAACTCGCGGCCTCCGCATCCCAAAGAGCTGACGAGCGTTTTTTTGCCTCGTTTCGGCTCCGTTGGGGCCTTTTTTATGCCTTTTTAGCCTATTTCCCGTCCGATATCTCCATTGTTCACACCCGTTATTTTTCTGGTTACAGTCAAATATGAGGTCAGAAGCCTGCCCGGCTATGAATTCGAATCTGCAATTATTCACCTCGGTTTATTCTTCCCGGCGGACGAGCTCCGCCGGGAATGTATTTCAGCACTACTCGTAACTGTAGAACACATCATCATCTTCAGCTTCTTTAATGAAAATGGCAATTGAGATGTTATACAATCAATCGTTAAATAAACATCGCCATATAGTGAGGCAGTGTAATCTTTTGCTCTGATACACCTAGAGGAGATGTACTACGGCAACATCGACCCACAGGCCCGTGGCGACCGCCCGAAAAGCCCCGTCAAGAAGGTTTCCGATTCGCTGAACGATCTGGAGGAAAAGTTCACGGAACAGCTCGCAGGCGATAACAAGGAGCTGTTTCTCCGCTTCTGCAACGTCTATGCCGAGTTCATGGGCGAATGTGAGCTCGACACCTTCATCACCGGCTTTCGCCTCGGCGCACAGTTTATGATGGACACCTTCTTGAGCGACAAAGCCCCATTCGAGAGCTTGTTGGAAGGATAAATTAGAACTGTGCGATCCGACAAATCGCACATTGGACGAAACGAAACCTCCTTTGTACAATGAATGTGCAAAGGAGGTTTTGCTATGAAATCATTGTTTGAACAGATGGGCGGTACCTATACCCAGCAGGGTGATTATTATCTGCCGGATCTCAAACTACCACCCGAAGAAGAACGTCCCGTTGGCGTATGGGGCCAGCGCAGACTGCGCTATCTCCAGGAACATCGTCCCATCCTCTATACCAACCTGAAGACAAGCGTTCAGCTCCGCTCCCACCTTGCCGACGTCGAAGAACACGCCAACGCTCTATTCCTTCGGTTAGTCAAAGACTACGCTGCCTCCGAAGGCATCACCGAGCAGCTCAAGGCGGAGAATCCTATGGAGTGGGTACGGAGGATGAATGGGGTCAGGGCGAGAGCTACGGAAGTCGTGGACACTGAGATTCTTTTCGATTAGCTGCTGTTTTATTCAACGTACCATTTTTCAACAATATTTGAGTTTCCGCTATTGGGAGAAGGACTTGCTTTTTCAAAGGCAGTTAGTGTGGGCAAATTAATAGCGGTTCCAAAAACCAAAGCATATCCTCGGCGCAGATATGTTATTCGATCAACCATTCCTTGATTCATGTAAGGAACCATACGAGAGATATATTGGATATCATCTGGATTCTGAATTTTGTGAATTATAAAGTTGTTACACTGCGACACCACCGTCTTTGATAACTCGCTTGGCCTTTGAGAAGATATCCCCATTAATAATCCAAACTTTCGCCCCTCCTTCGCAATTCGCTCAAATATGTTGTATCCTAAAACGCCATAGTCCATGTCGGAGCGAACAAAACGATGCGCTTCCTCAAGGATCAAGTTAATTGGCATAGAATTACGAGGAGACAGTGCTCTCAAATAATCAAAAAGCATTTTTGAAAACACTTTTGTGACTACCTCAGTAGCGGTATCGTCTAAATTACTTATATCAATATTGAGAAGTTGTGATTCTCCAATAATATCTCTAATATAATCGTCAATGCTTGAAAAAGAAGTTTTATCAAAGAAATCGCCCTGTTCGCTTTCTGAAAGGTGCTTTAGTCTCGTTATCAGTGTTGATGTGTATTCATAGATCCGTGAAGAATTAATGCTTCCCTCATACAGAACTGCAAACTCAACCGCCTCAGTAAATCTTTGAAGTGAATAAGGAATTGTATCTTTACTGGAAAACAGATCATTTACGTTTGGAAGGATGAATGTATCACAGAACTGCATCAAGCTAACTGGAGCATACATCTTGGCAAACGAAAGGCTTATTGCCTTTGATATTGGAAGGGTGTCGGGTGTGGTGTTGACTCCTCTATCATTATTGATGTCCGCATCTTTATTGCCAGGAATAACAGTATCTAGTTTGATTTCATCAGTATGAAATTTGCTGAGGGTCATAAGTATTTTGGAATTCTGAGTTGTTGGATTTTCATTGCTGGATAGCACATCTTTTATTACAGATGCAACAATGTGATTTTTTACTTTTTTGGCATTTTCATCGTCACCAGGAGCGTCAAAGACTCTTATCATATCAAGGGCACGGCTAATAATTGGAACCTGAGTTTTTTCTGAAGCGTGTAACAGAACTGCCCAATCGTCAACGCTTAGAGCCCATACCGGAATTTGCAGTCTCTTCTCGGCATCTCGAGCAGTACTCAGGAACTTAACATTGATGGCAGGATTCTTTTCGCCAATAGATGCAAATGCATTTTCATACTCTCCGTTTGAATCAAAGACGATGAAACGAGCTCCTTTGGCGGAATAATTGGTCTTGGTAAAAACCTCTTGAATTAGTCTTGCAATTGTGTTTGACTTGCCGGCTCCTGTATTCCCAAAAACCGCAAAGTGGAATCCAAAAAACTCATTTAGTTTAACTTTTACTTGGTACTCTGGAAATATAACTGATGTACCAATTGGAAGAACTGTCAGTTTTGTTTTCCCCTTTTCATCGACAATTTCACCAGAATTGATATCGAGCATTAGCCGAAGATCAGCTTCGCTGATTATCATTATTTCTGAAAAAACTGGCGGCATTTTTGTAACGCCAAAGCTAAAGCTGCCATTGCAAATTTCGCCGATAAGATTGATTCGTAAGTATCTATGACTTTCTGCCTTGTTCAGTTTTTCTGAAACCATATCGCTTTTTTCATCGACAGCAATGATCTCAGCTATAATCCGCCGGTTAATATCATCAATAGCCACATACGAGCCTATTTCACCGACAAATCGTATACCGTCATAAAGTGTGACGTAATTGCCTAAATTGTTGTACAGCTCGGCAACCACATTATTGTGGCTAATAGAGATTATCCGACCGATTACTCGTTTGTTCATACTATCAATTCCCTCTTATTTTAGGTCTTCAGAACTATCCCCGAGGACCACTGCGAGCTTTTTTAAGGATTTTTTTATCTCAATTTCCTCTCTTTGTTCTTCATCCTGCGTGGGAAGCACTTTCTCAACGAAGTTGTTGAAATAATGTATGTTATCTTCCGAATTGATAATCCAAATACGATTGTCCCCGATTTCCTGCAGTTTTCTAATCATATCTGAATCGCCGAAAATGACAAGTCTGAAATCATATACGGAAAGAGCATTGAGAATAATCCGATTAATATGTTCATCTCCAAAACTATAACCTAACGATATTAATACGGAATTCTTTTTAAGAAGACTGTTTTGCATCATTCTGAAAAGGTCAGAATATGGAACCATCAGAGTTGTCCTATCCTTTTGTGGCGTGGGATAGATCATTATGGAATCATATTTTTTGCGGCTCCTGATCAGTTCAATATCCTTTTCCAAAATGTGAGGTGTATCTGATCCGGAATCGTCATCTTTAAGCCAGTTAATTGAACCGTGAATTTTGTAGAGGTTTATAAAATTGCTTACACTTTTCCAAACATCCCTACTTAATCCAAGGTTCTCTACAACTACATAGTTATAAGAATTGGGATTAAATATCCTTTGAGCACTTCCCAAAAAACCGTTGTTGTACATGAAACCAAGTTCATCCAGAGCATTTTCACTGTACAGATCATAATTCGTAGTAAAAATGTTAACTGGCACTTGCCTGGTTTTCTTGACAATTCGTAGGTAAAACTCTTTATATAGATGAATGAGTTCTTTGGAATAAGGTGTGTTGCACACTCTTTCAAATATAAATTTATTGATGGTACTAATCTTCCCAGATAGAGCTTTCCTGCTTTTTACAGAAGTAGTAATATTTTTAAGTGAAATAAGGTGATTGATTAAGGCCTCCAAATTATTAGGGAATAGATCTTTGGCCGTATTTTTTCGGTCAACTTTAAGATTAGGATTGCTATCGTAAAACTCTCTTGCAAGACCAGCCATAGTTGGAATGGCTTTTTCAGTCCCGGTGTCATCTCGATAACTCGAGCAACCTGCTCCAATCAAAAAATTAAGGTTTTCGATTTGTAGGCACTGTGCTATCTCTGTAGCTAATTCATCTACAGAAACCTCATATTTATGGTTTCCCTTGATGAGGTTAACTCTTGGCGTATCCATTCCTATCCTCCTTAAAAACTCTCCGGCACTAATGCCAGCTTGTTGATCGACTCGTGGGCACGGGCGAGGGAGTCGTAGACAGCGAGGACGTCATCGGAGTTCCATGTACGGAGAGACTTCTCGTCGATGACGCCGGCGCTTTCACGGATGATTTTGGCAAGCTGCTCTTCGTCGGCAACGGCAACGACAGCCTGAACTGCGGCGTTGCTCTGGGCCTTTTTGAGATTCAGGAGCAGGCTGTCGATGGAGCCCTTGGACTGGACCTCAAACACATAGATCGCCTTTGAGATGTTTACCGTTCTGAGTTCACCTGCAAAGTCGTAAATCTCATCAAAAAGATATTTGTGAATGGCCTTAAGAGCAGAAAACTTTCCTGCTTCCAATTTATCAAGTATACCGTTTTCAAAAAGCTCAAGAGCCTTTTTCTTGCTGATGCGTTCTTCTTCACGGGCAAGATCTGCGGAACTTGTAAGTCCCAGTTTATTTTCAAGTGCCATATTGCACCTCCAAAATCAAATTACTTATCAGCGGCAACGCCGGATTTCATCCACGCATCGACTTCGCTGATCTTGAATTTCCACAATCTTCCGATCTTTGCGGCAGGCATATTACGGCGCTCGATCCAGTCGAGAATCGTATCACGGCTAACTCCCAAATATTCCATTATCTCTTTCATTGAATACCAGCGTTCGAGGTTGTTATCCATGGTGAAACCCTCCGTTTTCACAAAAATACAATCTTACATCGTATAGT
>JAEEJJ010000063.1 GCA_016281805.1 Clostridiales bacterium | reverse complement strand
TTTCGCCTGCGTCGCACATCCATTCCGGGTGGGCAGCTGTTTCCTCCGGTGTAACAGATATCTTTCCCTTCAGCGCGGTTTCGCAGGCCAGACAATCCGCTGCCTCGATCTGATACGGCGCGTCTCCGTGCATATTAACATTTTTCCATGCAAAGAAGCGGTGCAGCTGACATGCATCCTCGCCCCAGGTTCCTGCCTTTACCATCAGGTACGACGGCTTCTTTCCGGCTTTCTGATTGGCTGGCAGCTGTCCAAGCACCGGTTCATCCTCTGCAAGCGCCGGATTGCAAACAAAGAATTCAATGAAGAATGGCTTGTCCGCACCTGTCTCTGCGTCCTGGGCAGTGAAAGAATGCCACCACCAGTCGTATCCGTGGCGTGCCAGTGCGCCGTGCAACATGCAGGCGTTCCGTGTTATATCATGGTGATTAAACATATTGTACTCCTTAAATCCCGACCTCTGACGCCGGGAACGCTCTTCTCAGTTTTTCTGTTTTCTTCTTCATATTCGGTTTTTTTCTCAATGTCAGATATTGCTGTTTGCTTTTGGGTTTGGTGTTTAGCTATATCTCGGCATCTATCATTTCGTCTTTGTAAGTGAATTAGATCTCTTCTAAGCCTATACTTTTCAAATAGCGATAAGTCCCGTCATAAAACGCGGGCTGACGTGTGCTGTCTTCCCAGAATCCGTTCGGTGTTTTGTTTGGATTGCCTTCAGGAACGCAGATTACCATTCCGGCTCTTGCGCGAGTCATCAGAACACGGTATGCGTTAAGCATATATTTGATCAGGTCACGGTTGCTTTCTGTGTTACCTGTCTGCTCAATCCATCGTGTTTGACCGTTAAATCTGTAAAAATGCCATGTTCCGTTCTCATATCTCATATCAGCATCCCAGAGAAGACAGGTGTAGTCAAGCTCCAGTCCCTGAACCTGAATTTCGGTTGCGGCATCTTCAAGGTAGTTTGAAGACCTCGTGTTTTCCTTATCATCGAGGAACCAGTGAACGGCATTTTCCTCATCAGACGGAAGAATATGTATCGCCATTGGTTTGAATCTCGCAGACTCTTTCGTGACAAGCACGCCTGTACGCTCTGTTCCTCTGGCTTTTTCGTGAATCCACTTTCTCGCTTTTGCCATGTCACGTGTCAGAACAATCGGATATTTGTCTTTAATCTCATTGTATATTTCTGCTGCCGCGTCTCTGTCAAGCGCAAGCAGATTATGGACAAATGCGGATAGCTTTTCAGCTCTATATGATCGAAGAGATACCGCCAGATGCAGGCTCTCAACGTATGTCACGTTCGTATTATCCTTGAGAAGCTCGTCCACCTTGCCTTCAGCGTATTCTGCATCCGTAAGTTTTGGTGAAATATATATTTTCCATTGCGGAAATCTTTCATTCAGAGCCTTTATCCATTCCGAAATTCCCGCCTCGCCGGTGTTTATTTCCTGCCCACCGCCGACAAGGCAGACGATTGTTGCCCAGTCCTCACGCTGATCGAGAGACCATATCAGAAATGCTGCTTCCGACATCGGAAAATTAGGCACTTTCAGCTTGTTGCCGTATGTTCCGCCGCGTTTCAGATAATCGGCGATACGTTTGTGTGTCCATGAGCGCTGCGCCTCGTCAAATATGGCGACATGTTCGACTTCGCCATATCCGGCTTCATCCATTTTAACCGCTTTTGCAGGATCTATTTCAAGAACACCGTTTTCAACCGGATTTTTGATCTTCGCAAGCATATTGTCGCGATATCTGTGTATAATTTGAATCGATTTGCTTACTTCGCGGCGGGAATCTGTCAGCTTCTTTTTCTCGTTTCTTTCACGGCATCTTTTGAGATTATCCTGTGCAAGAGCCTCAGTAAGTACGGCAACAAGCGGACCGTTACCGGAAAGATATACTGCTCCTTCGTCTTTTACAGGTTCATCATGTCCCTGATATGTTTGCTTTATAGCTACGTCAAGTCCAACGAGAGTTTTTCCTGCACCGGGCACGCCGGTAACGAAGCATATGCTTTTTTCTCCGTGTTCTTTGCTGTATCTTATAATTTTCAGGATTTCGTCTATCGTTTTATCTGTCGAGACTTTATCCGCCTCGTGTCTTGTAATATTTTCAACCGAATGGCTTTCGTAAAGCGTTCTTGCAGCCTCGATTATAGTCGGTGTTGGCGCATATGGGCTGATAATCCAGTTTAGATTCACTGGCGTTTCATTCGGAAATCTTTGAAGAACGAGCTTTATTATATCGTGCAGTCCCGCCTGACCCGTAACAAGAGGATTGATGACGTGATCGTCATATACGGACATCAGGACATCTTTGGAAGATGATTTGTAGGCTGTTGCGACAAGCATGGGAACTATGACCTTGTCTTCGCTGTATTTGTGAAAGTTTTTCAGATCAAGGGCATAGTCGAGCACCTGATCAACATCGGACTCAAGTATTTGGCTTTCTCCGACTTTGAACTCAACGCAGAAAACAATACCTTTATACAGGAGCACAACGTCGATCCGTTTGCCCAGACGTGGAATATCATACTCAAATATGATGCGTCCGTCCCTATCTTCTAACAAAGATAGGACGGATTTCATTATTGAAATCTCGCCTGTCCATGCATCTATCTGTGTTGTTTGGACAGCTCCATGATATCCGTCGACCAGCGATCCGAGTATAGTCTCCTCCTGATCGCTTATAAATCCTGCAAATGTATTGTTATATAGACAACGTGGACTCTTGTTCATATATTCCTCTTCAAAGTGTTGTTCTGGTATTTCGACTGGTCTAGCACAGTATTCTTCTCATAAAAGGCGAATGTAGCTACCTTCGTTCCTTTTTATAACTTCAACCTGAGTTTTTTATCTCTAAGTATGTGATGATAGCGGGGTATACACCTTTGGTACGCGCATATTCTTTCCAAACCGAAATATCCGGTTCTACATCTATTCTCTTGAGTCGATCCCAAGTAACGATATCAAACTCACGTACAGAATTATTATACTCCGGCGGATTGCCTGCGGTTACAACTATCCATCCATTCGGAATTCTGTGTGTTCCAAAAGTTTTATATTGCAGGAACTGAAGCATTGAAGGCGCAAGTGTTTCAGATACACAGTTGATTTCATCCAGGAATAGGATTCTTATGTCATACTTTGCGATGTTGTCACCCCACTGTACGATGTTGAGTTTTTTCTTTCATTTCCCGCTTTCGAAAAGTGTAGCTATCTCCTCTACGACTTCGTAGTTCATTGTTTTTATTCCTCTATAATTTCTACAATATCGCCGATGTCGCAGTGAAAAACCTTACAGATATTCATGAGCACTTTCATATGCACCGGCTCGTCATGTGTCAATGCATGTCTGGCTGCAACCGAAATATTAGCAGCTCTGTAGAACTCGCCTTTTTTCATCTTGTTGTCGATTAAAAGCTTCCAGAGCTTGTCGTAACTCACTCGCATGGTATTATCCCCCGTGCGAATCAACAGTCATTTGTTGTGAGCTGAAAAAGAGAATGGGGTTGGCGCTACGCCACTTACAATAAACCATTTTATATTATAGCATATTTATCATTGAATTTCAAGTTCGATTTGTGATCTTTTGTCGTATTTGGGCTGATCTGATGTCGCTTTAAGCTGACAGCATAACTCTGGGCTTGAATTCATCAGTCCATACGCACCTCATCTCCTGTTCAAGAACATCCTGCCGTGCATAGGATACTTTTCGGTTTCCTTTATCCGGAACGGCATAAATCTCCTCAGAAAACACGATACCCCCACTTGAAGAAAAGCTTTAACCGTACCTGCATTGTCGAAGTATTTCATTACAAACCGTACGGCATGACCGCCGGTCTGCTCATAGTGCGAATACCACTCCGACCCGTGTATCCACACATTTTTGTCCTCCCACAGATACTGGTTTGACTGTCTTTTCAGCTGAACACCGCGGAAAGAAAGAAACTCCGCGAGATCAGTCTGATTCGCGGAGTCGATTTGCTGTTGTGTTAATGATGGCATGAGTCCTCCTTAAAAGAAAAAGGACACACCGGTTATACCGAAGGTGTCCATAATGACATTAAACTCAGTTAAAGTCTGTTTGTTATCGTATCTTTTTGTCACGTCCAAAAAATCAAAGCATATAAGTCAGAAAAAATGGTTAGCTTCTCCGATTACTTAATCATAATATCCTAAGTATTTCGCTTATCTGCAAGACTCAAACGAGATATCAGTCTACTCCTTATCTTATTGATATCCTCATTGCATGTTATACTTTCAAGCTTACATATCTCAGTAATTGTATCCAAACAATAGTCAAAAAGATACAATCCCTCAATGTCAAGAATCAAAACCTTATCATTTATTATTCTCTCAACAGGAGCTTGAATGCCCGTATTCCGTTTTAAAACCAATGCATCAAGATTACAATACTTACGTACCTGCCCTTTTATATCTTGCTCCGCGTTGATTGATAGCTTTACCTCAACGGGAAGATACTTGCCGCCAAATACTATTACATTATCAACATAAGAGGGTTTGGATTTTGCTTTTATACAGCTGCACTCACTATAAAATGTTTTTCTGTCTCCCATTTGTCTAAGGAAATAGTCAACATAATAAGCTCGGAACTGGCTTTCATAGAAAAAATTCATTCTATATTTTGATGTTACTTGTATCCATGTATCATCATCGATACGCATGAATGGAATCGGCATTGCTAAACTATTGTCAAAATATTCCGGGATATTGTTTTTGCTTTTTATAAGACTTTTTAGCTGCTCAAATTGGCTTCCGTAAACAGGAGTAATCGTTCCTCCACATGATAGATTGATAAACCCCTTAAACTCGTCTAACTTGATAGGTGTTTCTAAAAGACTATAGTCGGATACTAAGGCATAGACCCTTGACTGCCAATAGGCTTCATGTATTGTTTCTGATGAGTCGATGTATTCAGGTTTTCCTTTTACCCTTCCAATTCCTAAAATGCTTCCGCCGTATTTCGAATAGATTCTTTCGCCTCTATCTAATAAATCTTGCAAGTGAATCAACTCATTTTTGCCATATCCAGTGCATCCCATTTTTATTTCTCGTTTCATATGTTTGATAGCAAGAATGGAGTTGACAGAAAACATAAAGAAAACTATGTCGCCAGATTTTGCCCACTTGGGTGACGTCCAAGAGTCTAGTGATTTTGAGCCAGATACCAATGATTCTATATCCATTTCTCCATTGTATTCGGATCTGATCAAGGCATCAAGCGTCTTTGGAAATGAAACGTTAATAATATATGATTGAACCTCTATCAGCATTTATAAGTCTGACTCCTCCCAAATTGTTCTTATTGCATAGCCATAATGCGAATCGCTTTAAGGCAATGATAATAGTTATGCTTTTTCTCCGAATTATGGTTATACTAACCACTGATATTATATCATTATCTGACCACTCTTTAAAGAATAAAAACGTGAAATATTTGAGGCTTTTCTTTGTTTAACTGCCTCATATACTATATCCGATTCGCAAAACGCTCTTAGATTACATCACCAGATTCTGCCCGTTCTTGACAGCCCATATCTCTCGACGGAGCTGCTTGTCGATATCATCCTCTTCGGAATCATACTTTTTGTAGTTGTCATAAAACACTCGAGAAAGGCTTCCGGCGAAACGCATAGCCTATCGTGATCGCAAGCGGCAGGACCGCCTTCAGCTGCGCTATAGCGAGCACCGACAGAAGCAGAGCCGCGCCTATGATCACAAGATCCCTCAGATTCCACAGCCACATCTTTGCCTGGGATTTCAGATTCTGCGGGTATAGATACTGTTCGTTCATTGTCGTTTTCCTCCGTTATTTCTTTGCCACCGCTCTTATCGCGTTGACCGCCATCGTGGTGTTGTGGACAGCGCTTGAGAAATGCACTTTTACGCTTGTGTCCAAACCGAACTGTTTCGCACCGTTCTTCGTGGGCCGGGTTAAAAAGTGTTTTTCTGTTCTCATAGAAACTCCTTTCAATGATCTTTAGTTATGAATGAAGTGTTAAAACCATTCTGCTATTCTATTCAAAAACGTCCATAAACGCCTCGGGTACTTGACAAAAGGCATAAGGTGTGCTATAATAGTTAGCGTAGGCTAACTGCATTTACCCCTTTAATGGGAAACCGAAAGAGCTGTAGCTCTATATTTTTTTGAGTTGTTGGTTAGCCGTAGCTAACCAGCTCAACAGGACGATATGATTTGGATAAAAGTGCTTGAAGGAATCATAATTCCATTTCCGGGAACGGCAATTGGTTCGGCATGCGTATTCTTTATGAAAAAAGAGCTTGGCCGTACTGTTCAGCGGCGCTCACTGGTTTCGCCGGAGGCGTGATGGTCGCAGCGTCGATCTGGAGTCTTCTGATCCCTGCGATGTATCTTAGCGCCGATAAAGGTCGTCTGGCGTTTCTGCCGGCATTCATCGGTTTCTGGCTGGGCATTCTTTTCCTGCTGTTGCTTGATAAGATCATTCCCCACCTGCATATGAACGCCGAAAAGGCAGAGGGTCCTAAAAGCAAGGCAAAGAAGACGACATTGATGGTTCTGGCAGTTACACTTCACAACATTCCTGAAGGTATGGCTGTGGGTGTTGTTCTCGCAGGGTTTATTTCCGGATCGACGGAAATCACCGTCGGCGCGGCAATGGCCCTTTCGATCGGCATTGCTATACAGAATTTTCCGGAAGGCGCGATAATTTCAATGCCGATTCACGCTGAGGGAAAAAAGCAAAGCCAAAGCATTTCTGGGCGGGGCTCTGTGAGGCGCTGTAGAGCCGACAGGTGCGCTGTTGACCGTGCTTTTTGCCGGACTTTTTGTCCCCGCGATGCCCTACCTGCTCTCATTTGCCGCCGGTGCGATGGTCTACGTAGTTGTTGAAGAGCTGATTCCCGAAATGTCAGCCGGCGAACATTCCAATGTGGGAGTTCTCATGTTTGCTCTCGGATTTACGCTAATGATGGCGCTCGATGTGGCGCTTAGATAATAAATGGAGGCTCATTATGTCTATTGTACAATTTGAAAATGTTTCACGGATCTATACAAGCGGCGATCACGAGCTGCGGGCTCTTGACCGTGTAAGCTTCACGCTTGACGAGGGGAAATTTATCGTGATCCTCGGCCCGTCAGGAGCAGGAAAAAGCACTCTTCTCAATCTTCTGGGCGGACTCGACAGTCCGAGCGAAGGTAAGATCACCGTAAACGGAAAAGATATCTCAATGCTTTCCGACAACGAGCTTGCGGATTACCGCGCTTCCACGGTAGGCTTCGTATTTCAGTTTTACAATCTGATCCCGACGTTGACGGTATATGAAAATGTCAAACTTGTTTCCGAAATATCAAAAAACGCGCTCAGTGCAAAAGAAATGATCGATAAAGTCGGACTTCCTGACCACCTGAACAACTTTCCGTCCGAGTTGTCGGGCGGAGAGCAGCAAAGGATATCCATTGCCCGCGCACTATGCAAGAATCCGAAAATACTGCTTTGCGACGAGCCGACAGGCGCTCTTGACTCCGAGACCGGCGTAATGATACTTAAGCTTTTGCTCGATATGGCAAAAAACTACGGCAAAACAATAGTTATTGTCACTCATAATCAGAATATCGCAAAGATGGCGGACGTAATTATCCGCGTCAAAAACGGAAAGATCCGCTCTATTGAAGAGCAGGATAATCCTCTTTCCGCAGATGAGGTGGACTGGTAATGCTGTTTCGTAAAATGATCCGTACCGCATGGAGTTATAAAGCTCAATTTATTTCGATGATCATCATGCTGACGCTTGGGATCGGTGTTTTTCTCGGCTTCAATATGGAATGGAAAACGATCGAGTATGACACGTCACGCTTTTTCGAAGATACAAAATACGCAGACTACAGGCTCTATTCAGAGACAGGATTTACCGGTGAAGATCTGAATAAAATCGCATCTATAGACGGTGTGGACGCGGCGACGAGGTATCTTTCCGTCAATCTTGAAATCAAGGGCAAAAGCAAAAAGTCCCTCGCTCTGGACGTTTCCGAGAACTTTACCGTTTCGAATTTTGTGCTGATGAGCGGCAGAGACTACGATGAGAAAGGCGACGGTTTCTGGCTGTCCGATAAATTCGCAAAACTCAATGATATTTCTCTCAGAGATACGATCACTCTGGAATTTCAAGGCATGGATATAAGCGGAGAGGTTGTCGGGCTTATCAAATCAGGCGAGCATATGATCTGCCTTGCAGACAGCAATCAGGTCATGCCGGATTATAACACTTTCGGATATGCATATACCTCCCCATCCAAGCTGAATGACATTCTGCGCAAAAAGGCGCTCGGCACCGTCATCGAAGAGCTGAAAGCGGCAGGTGTTCCCGAAGATAAGGCACAAGACCAGGCGGAGGGAATGCTGACAGACGAAATGCTGAGCGAAGCAGCCGACAGAGTTTTCTCTCAGATCAATCTGCGCTCCGGCATGGAAAAGGCCGCACTGGAAGACGCAGTGAAAGAAAAACTCGGCAGAACACTGATGGTCGTATCAAAGGACGATCACGTTGTTTATCAAGAAGCAATGGGCGAAGCAACAGAAGGAAAAGCTATGGGCTCGATACTGCCTGTGCTGTTCCTTGCCATCGCGATACTGACAATGGTAACTACCATGCACCGTATCGCGACAAAGGAAAAGACTCAGATCGGAGTGCTGAAGGCGCTCGGATTTAAAAACCGGACGATCCTTTTCCACTATTCTCTGTACGGTCTTTTCATCGGTATCGTCGGCTCTGCTGCAGGCACAGTACTCGGCTATTTTGTCTGCAAGCTTGTCATGAGCGAAAACGGAATGATGGGCACTTATTTCGACATGCCGGACTGGTCGGCGGCAACTCCCGCCTTCTGTTATCCGGTAATTGCAGGCGCGATTATTCTGCTGGCCACGATCAGTTTTCTTTCCGTTCGCGCTCAACTTAAAGGCACAGCCGCAGATGCGCTTCGCCCTTATACGCCTAAGAAAATGAAAAAATCATTTCTTGAAAGGCTTCCTTTTTTCAGTAAACTGGGCTTTGCGACAAAATGGAATATCCGCGACCTTATGCGCCACAAAAGTCGCTGCGCTATGACGCTTGTCGGAATAATCGGATGCATGGTACTGATGGTCGCCGGCCTCGGTATGCGTGATACAATGTCGGGTTTTCTCGATCTGTTTGACAACGGAATATCCCATTACGTAACAAAGGTCAATCTGGTCGAAAACACGGATCCTGAAAAAGCGCTGCCGCTGATAAACGATCTTGACGGTGACTGGGAGAGCTATTCCGGTATCAGCATCGACGGCTATACCGCGACGCTTGATATCGTCTACAACGAAAACGGCAGATTCAGCGTAATCGACGAAGATAATAAAGAGATCGATTTGCGCGACGACGGCGTTTATCTGTGCCTGCGACTCGCAGATCGCGCGAAAATCGGCGAATACATCGAGTTCTCGCCGTACGGCGGCGATGAAACGTACCGCGTCAAAGTCGTCGGATACAACCGCTCGATCATGACCGAAAGCATTACTATGACCGATTCACTTGCAAATGAGCTGGGAATAAAATACAGCGTATCAGCGGTATATACAGACAAAAGTTCAGGCGAAATACCTTCATCAGAGATCATTTCTGGAAAACAGGACAAACGTCAGCTCATGGACAGTTTTAAAAGCTTCGTGCAGATAATGGACACAATGGTCCTGATCCTCGTTATTGCCGCGGTCATTCTCGGGATCGTGGTCCTTTACAATCTGGGTATTATGAGTTATCTT
>JAEEJJ010000062.1 GCA_016281805.1 Clostridiales bacterium | reverse complement strand
TGAAGGATACGAAACTGAAGACGACATAATAGATTATATGTATAAGAATTATTTCAGCGACATCCGCGACGCGAAGTTTTTTGTTGAAATGACTAAAAACAACCATGTATATTATCATGATCATATGCACAGTTTCAGCACCATGTTTGACCAGTTCCCCAGTACAGGCATAGCAAGAGGACTGCAAACTTATGAGACGTCACATTATGATAACGCTGAAAAATACGTACTTCCCGCATATCAGACTCTTTATGAATATGATGAGATGTTCCACGATTGATATTGAATAATCTCTTTTGAAAAAAAGGCTGTCTCCGGATCATGGAGACGGCTTTTTTCTTTATAAAAGTGTTGACATTATGCTGTTTATGTTGTATACTGTAAGAACGATAATTATTCTTCCAAAACGGCATTTACAAAGAAGATAAAACTGCATAAAAGCCATGGAGGCGTCATAAGTGACTGAGCAAATCAGAAAAATGCTTTTTTCTCTGGCAGACGAAAAATATCGCGATTTCCAGTGCCGTATTATTTCTACGGTAAGTCCCGAAACGGTATTGGGCATCCGCACACCGGACTTGCGCAGATACGCCCAAATGCTGATCAAAGAAAATGATACGGACAATTTTCTGAACAGTCTGCCTCACTTATATTTTGAAGAAAATCAGCTTCACGCATTTATTATTTCCGAACTGAAAAATTACGACGAATGTATCGGCAGAGTCAATGTTTTTTTACCCTATATCGACAATTGGGCGACATGTGACCAGCTTTCGCCAAAAGTCTTCGGGAAGAACCGTATCAGACTTTATGAGGAAATAAAGAACTGGATAGCTTCCGAAAAAACATATACGATCAGGTTCGGCATCGGTATGCTTATGCAGCATTTTCTTGACGATGATTTTGATCCTGAATACCCCGAAATAGTTTCTGAAATACATTCCGATGAATATTATGTGAATATGATGATCGCATGGTATTTTGCGACTGCTCTCGCAAAACAGTATGAAACGGTCATTCCGTATATCGAGCAAAAACGTCTTGACAAGTGGACACACAACAAAACGATCCAGAAAGCTGTGGAAAGCTACAGGATCTCCGCAGATAAAAAGGATTATCTTAAAACGCTCAAAATAAAATAAACACAAAGGAAAGCGCAATACGATCATGATGGCAGAAATACCTTACATAACCGTTTTTACGTTCATAACCGTTTTATGGGTGATTGTACGTGCCATAGTTGCATTGAAAAACCGAAAAATCGACATAAGGCACGAGCTGAAGCTTCTGGTTTTCTATTTTTATATTGAAATAATGGCAATGATAGTTTATTTTCCCATGAATTTTTCATCAGGACAGATCGGAACCATGAAATTCGATTCGGAAAGAATTATCCCTCCCCTGCTTAATCCAGTCCCGATAATACATATTTTTGACAGATATGCCGGATGGCTTCGAAATCTTATCGGAAACATAGTCCTTTTTATTCCGATCGGTATCATATGGCCTTTTTGCTTTAAAAAAATGGACAACATCCTCAAGGTTACTGCGGCAGGACTCGGTTTTTCGCTTTTTATAGAACTTTCGCAGCTGCTTTTATATGAAAGAATGACGGACGCCGATGATCTCATACTCAACACGCTCGGAGCGCTGACAGGCGCCGTGATATATTTTTCGATCAGACTGATATTCAGAAAAAAAAGAAATTCAGAACGGATGGAAAGAAAAATCAATGATTTTACAGACAAAGAGAACTATTCTGCGTCCGTGGACTGAAAATGACGCGGAAGAATGCTATAAATACGCGAAAGATCCGCGCGTAGGTCCTGCGGCGGGATGGCCCGTTCACACAAGTGCGGAAAACAGCAGACAGATAATAAAAGATTTTCTTGCCGTTCCGGAAACTTATGCGGTCGTGCTTAAAGAAACAAATTTGCCAGTAGGCAGTATCGGTCTTCATTTTAACAGCGGTCTGATTAACAGCGGTCTGACGACAAAAGACGATGAAGCTGAACTCGGTTACTGGATAGGCGTTCCCTACTGGGGTCAGGGGCTAATTCCCGAAGCAGCGAAGGAAATGCTGCGCCACTCATTTGAAGACCTGGATCTTGAGAGAGTATGGTGCGGTTATTTCGACGGAAACGAGAAATCGAAGCGTGTGCAGGAAAAACTCGGATTTGTGTATCAATGGACAAGCGATAATGTGCCTGTGCCGCAGATGAAAGAATTCCGCAAAGGTCACGTAAACCTGATGACAAGAGAACACTGGGAACAAATTTACTGTTCCGACAGAACGAACAGCTGATTTCACATATTTCAAAATCACTGCTGCTACGTTTTACCGCCGTGATTTTTCTATTATATACCTCTATTTTAAAATCAAGTTTCGGAGAATAAAATGTTTTCTTTGCTGGCATCTTTTGCAGTTCTTATAATAGGTTATTTTGTATACGGTAAAATAACCGAAAAAGTTTTTTCGCCCGATGACAGATCAACGCCTGCATTAACGATTAATGACGGCGTTGACTTTGTTCCGATGAAAACATGGAAGGCTTTTCTTATCCAGCTGCTCAATATCGCTGGCACAGGACCGATATTCGGCGCGCTTATGGGTGCGGTCTTCGGGCCGGTGGTGTTTTTATGGATCGTTTTCGGTTCAGTTCTCGGAGGAGCCGTTCATGATTACATGAGCGGAATGATAAGCCTGCGGCATGACGGGGCATCCGTTGCGGAGCTTTCGGGAACATACCTCGGCAAAGCAGTCAAAGTTGTCATGCGCATTTTTTCAGTTCTTCTGCTTGTCCTTTGCGGAACAGTGTTTGTTACAAGCCCCGCAGGTCTTCTTGACAAGCTTACTCCGGACTGGATGAACGGGACATTCTGGACTGTTGTTATACTTATATATTATCTTCTTGCAACACTGCTGCCGATAGACAAACTTATAGGCAAACTGTATCCCGTTTTCGGAATTTTACTGATAACGATGGCTGTTGCTGTTATAGGCGGTATTGTTTTTTCTGACGGAACATACACGATTCCGGAAATATCGCTTTCAAATCTTCATCCTGACGGAACACCTGTATGGCCTTATATGTTTGTAACAGTGGCCTGCGGTGCGGTATCGGGATTTCACGCAACACAGTCGCCGATGATAGCAAAATGCATAACATCAGAAAAAGCAGGCAGAAAAGTTTTTTACGGCGCCATGATAAGCGAGTCGGTGATCGCTCTCGTGTGGGCAGCGGCAGGTGTTTCGTTTTACGGCTCAACTCAGCTGCTCAATCAGGCTCTTGCAAGCGGCGCATCAAACGTAGTTTACGAAATATCAACAGGCGTGCTCGGCACTGCAGGCGGTATTCTTGCAGTTGCGGGCGTGGTAATATGCCCGATAACATCGGGAGATACTGCTTTTCGCAGCGCAAGACTAATTCTTGCGGAATCATTCGGTCTTAATCAGAAAAAACTTGTAAACAGGCTGTATATCACTGTTCCGCTACTGATTGCCGGCGGACTGCTTACGCTGTTTGCAATACTGAACGACAACGGATTTCAGGTTATATGGAGATACTTTTCTTGGAGCAATCAGACACTTGCAATGATCTCGCTGTGGGTATCTACCGCATATCTGTTAAAAAAAGGAAAATACAGATTCGGATCTCTTATTACCGCCGTTCCCGCATCTTTTATGACTGCTGTAAGCGTTACATATATCCTTATGGCAAATGAAGGTTTTCATCTCGATAAAACGATATCATACGCCGTTGGAGCTGCTTGCGCAGCGATAATCTTTATCATTTACATCGTTTTGCTGATATGTAATTTAAGTAAAAATAAAACCAACTGAAAAGCATAAACGCCTCCGTCATTGACGCAGAGGCGTTTTTATTATTTTCGCTGCGGGCAGAAACAGAATGAAATAAGCAAAACAGTATTGATGAAATGTATGACCTCACGGTCGGCTTTCCTGATTTATCGAAGATTCGATTTTGTTCAGGGTGTTGAAGAAACGGTGTGTGGCGATCATCGGTCCGAAACAAAAGCAACCGAGCATATTCCACCAGAACATATGTTTCCATGACGTATGAGGAGCCGGAATACCCATTTTTTCGGCTTTTTCTTTGAGTTCTTCCGATATATTCGCCATCCACACAAGAGTATATATAAAAAGAGTGGGAATGCCGAGCAGATACGCCTGATAATATGGCTGTATTTTATGTCCGAGAATCGTCTCAAGTTCGCTTTGCAAACCTCCGAGCGGCATATAGATAAGGAAAAACAGGCCGGCTGTGAAAAAGTCGATAAAACCGAGCAGAAAACCGGGTCTTGAAGTGTGTTTGAATTTCATTTGAGCTTCTTTCAGAGTTTATTTTGTTATTATTCATTATATAACAGAATTTTAAAAAAGTCAAATAAAAATATGCTTGAAAAAGACCTGTCCGTATTGATTTTTTTTTGATTTTATGGTATGATATGAAAAGACAAAAACCGAAATTCGTTAACTTGCAAATAACAAATAATGTAACAACAGAAAGGAAATCAACATGAAAGTATTTGGACGTATTGTTATTCTGGCGCTTATAGCTGCATTTGTTTTATGCGCCTGCGGCACGACAGAGCAACCCGAGACCGTTCCCGAATTTGATGTGGATACCTCAGCGGCAGACCTTGGCGGTTTCAAAGCTGTATGGGGCTGGAAAGGAAGCGAAGGCAGCTCTGTTTTCGGTTTTATACCCGACACTGAAAATGCCGACATCGTGATTGCACGCAAAAAAGATGTTGAAGATTCCCTGAAATGCACAGTTGAACTCAGATTTTCATCAAGTCTTCTTGATAATTTCCGCGCAGGCATCCTTGCTGGATATCAGGACTACGATATAATCGCTGCAGACGGTAATTTAATGCCCGACGTGCGCGCCGGATATCTGGCAGGTCTTTCACAGTATATTGACGTTCAGAATACCGATAAATGGGGAACGCCGAATATGCTGCAGCAAATGCTCTGGGAAGACGATCTTTTCGGTGTCGTTCCGTTTGCATGGCCCGATATCATATACAGACTTTCAGGACACATCCTTGCGGTAAATGAAAATCTTATTGCAAAACTCGGTCAGACTGACCCGAGAGATTATGTGGAAAACAATGAATGGACATGGGATAAATTTGAAGAAGTGCTTGCGGATTACACATACACGGAAGGTGACAAAACCGTATACGGAGTAAGGGTCCACAGACCGTATTACGCGATCAACATGTTCCTCTCAAACGGCGTTGCGATCTCTTCGTATGAGAACGGACAGGTAGTAGCGGGCGTGTATACTGAAGCGGGAAGAGAAGCGCTTGAACGCGCTCAGAAAATTTATTATGAAACATGCAGCGATTATTTCCATCCTCTTACAGACTCTGTAGGCGACGATGAATTTGTAAACGGCGAAGCGGTAATGTATCTTACCTGGATGAACGAGCTTACCGGAAACACAAGATGGATCATGTATAATATGGACAATGTAGGTGTTCTTCCGTTTCCGCAGGGTCCTCACGCAACGCCGGGCAAATATCTTTCATATAACGAAAATCTT
Source organism: Clostridiales bacterium (assembly GCA_016281805.1). Classification (GTDB taxonomy): domain Bacteria; phylum Bacillota; class Clostridia; order Oscillospirales; family UBA644; genus HGM12619. The sequence continues at coordinate 28,091 of JAEEJJ010000062.1, read as the reverse complement.
CTTAATGTTTTTGCTATTCCTGCAAACGCAAAAGATCCTGCAGCGTCGGCAGCTATTCTCAGCGCAATGCTCGAACCGTTTGATAAATACAAAACAAAAGAAGATATAATTGATTATATGGCAAGCCAGATCTTCTTTGACAGAAGAGACGCTGAAGTAGTTGTAAACGAAGTTACCAATACGGAATACGGTTTTTACAGCGAAGGCGCGCGCAGTGTTCTTGAAGGTGTCGGTGAAACAAAAACTTCGGTATCGCAAATACTTGAATCGAATAAAGATAGATATGACACCATTGTTGAGCAGTATATGATCCCCTGCTATCGCGCAAAAATAGCTGTTTACGGTGAATAGAACGAATAAGAATCAAAAATAATTCCGTAAAACTTGACTTTTCAGTAAAACAGGTGTATAATTACGATGGAATTGCGGATATTCCGCAAAATAAGAATAAAGGAGTATTTTTTATGGAAAAGCTGAAAAAGGCGATCGCCGAATTTCTCGGCACATTTGTTCTGGTCCTTATAGGATGCGGAACTGCAATGACAGTAGGATGTGACGCTGTAAACGGCGGCGGTTATGTTCTTACGGCGCTTGCTTTCGGTCTCGTAATAGTTGCGATGGCATATTCTATCGGAAATGTTTCCGGTTGCCACATCAATCCCGCAGTATCGCTTGCAATGCTGATTTCGGGTAAGATGAGCGCAGCTGATTTCTTTATTTACATCGTAGCGCAGTTTGCCGGCGCAACGGCAGGTGCAGCAGTCCTCAAAGGCATTTTTTCACTTGCCGGACTTACAGACAAGACCGGAGCTCTCGGTTCAAACGGACTCGCAGGCGGAAATATTGCAGCAACGATCATAATCGAAGTTCTTCTTACATGTGTATTCGTTCTTGCAATAATCGGCGTAACGAGCAAAGCTGAAAACAGCAATGTTGCAGGCCTTGTGATCGGTCTTACGCTCACGCTCGTTCACATTCTCGGTATCGGACTTACGGGAACTTCCGTAAATCCCGCGCGTTCTTTCGGTCCTGCGCTTCTTGCAGGCGGCGAAGCTCTTGCAAACCTTTGGATCTTCATCGTTGCACCGCTCGTCGGAGGTGCGCTCGCAGCAATTATTTATAAGCTGATAAAGCTTGAAAAATAAGCGCCGCAAACCAGACATCAAGCACACGACATTCTGCCGTGTGCTTATTTATTAATTTGATCAGTTATTAATATCCTCCCCTGATTTTAAAAAACGGAGCGCAATACTTATTATGGAAAATATCAAAAAGAAAAACGCCGTATTTTTCGGTGATAAAGCGCAAATGGAATATGTGTATTCAAAAGACACGGTAAAAAAACTTCATGACGATCTGGATTTTGAAACAGATAAAGTGATCTCAAAAAACGAAGCAGAAGAATACAGAGATATACTTTCAGAAACGGATTATATTTTCACTACATGGGGAATGCCGCATTTTGAAAGGAAAGAAATACGGAAATACCTGCCAAAGCTGAAAGCTGTTTTTTATGCGGCAGGCTCTGTTCAGCATTTTGCAAAAGAATTTCTTGATGAAAATATCGCTGTATTTTCAGCATGGGCAGCAAACGCGGTGCCTGTTGCGGAATACACATTTGCGCAGATAATTCTTGCCTCAAAAGGTTTTTTTCAGCGTTTTCACCGTAAAGAAGACGGAAACGAATGGAACAACAAAGATACAGGAGTCAGTTTTCCGGGAAACTACGAAATAAAAGTAGGTATTATCGGTGCGGGAATGGTGGGGAAAGAAGTAATAAAGAGGCTTCACACTCTTGAAAGAGTAAAAATACTCGTTTTCGATCCGTATCTTTCAGAAAGCGACGCGAATGCGCTGTGTGTTGAAAAAACAGATCTAACGACGCTTTTTTCCGTATGCGATGTTATATCTAACCACCTTGCAAACAACATCCATACGGTTGGAATGCTGAACGGAACGCTTTTTTCAAAAATGAAAGCAAACGCGGCGTTTATCAACACCGGCAGAGGTGCGCAGGTCGTTGAAAAAGATCTTGCAGAAGCGTTGTGCGCCGTTCCCTCAAGAGTTGCGGTCCTTGACGTGACATGGCCCGAACCGCCTGAGCCGGACAGCTGTTTATATACTCTTCCGAATGTGATTTTAACGCCTCATATAGCAGGATCGATAGGAAATGAAGTTCACAGGATGGCGGAATATATGCTTGAAGAATGTAAGGCATTCGATAAGGGGCTGCCGACAAGATACTCGGTCAGTCATGCGATGCTTGAAACGATGGCATAAATGAATAGGTAAGATGGATAGACTAAAGGACAAAATAGAGATCATTTTGTTTTTATGAATGTTTTAAACAAATCAATATTTTATTTCACTCCGCTTATTCGAGGATAAATTGCTAAATAATTGACACCAATCATTAATTGTGCTATAATCAATTAAATCATTCTTTAACTGGGTAAACTATTTGTATTTAGAAACGGATATAACGATGAGATCTTTACGGTTTTCTTCTGCAATTATTCTACTATATGCCGTGTCAGCACTATTTCTTTGGTATTCCAACCGACTTTTAGGTATAATATTTACTGCTCTGCCAATAATTGTAACTGCCGCAATCTTTATAATTCAATATCTGAATTTTAACAATTCATCATACAAAAAAATAACACACAATTCATATATAGCTACAATTTTTGACAAAGGAAAGTTTGGAGAATATGAAATATATCGACACCTGAAAAGATACGAAAAAGATGGGTATAGATTCTTATTTAATATATATTTACCCACAACAGATGGTAGAACCACAGAGTTGGATGTTTTGATGATTTGTTCTCAATGTATATTTGTTTTCGAAAGTAAAAACTACAGCGGATGGATTTTCGGAAATGACAAACATAAGAAATGGACGCAAGTTCTTCCCAAAGGCAGGAGAAGATCTCAAAAGAATTATTTTTATAATCCCATTTGGCAGAACGAGGCACATTGTAATGTTCTAAAGGATTATATTCCACAATCAACTATTGTTCATTCACTTGTTTTGTTTTCCAACAGATGCACATTTAAAAACATTTCTTTATCATCAGATAATGTTGAAGTTTCACATCGCAGGAACGTATTGCCTATAGTAAAAAAATACCTGCAGGTCAATCAAACATCTGAGATAGATATTGACGATATATTTAATAAACTGTTCCCGTATACACAGGTATCGGATGAAGTCAAGCGAAGACATATAGAAGATCTGGAATCATTTAATTAACTCAAAAAAGTGAAAAAGGGAGCCTCCGAGGAGGTTCCCTTTTTTCGTTTAAGAACGGTCAGAGCATAGAATTCAGTAATGATAATATATAATATTTGTTTCGTTTCAGTTTAGTTACAGGATGTATAATTCCGTATGTTTGTGATAATAAAGATTACCGGAAGATTCCGAGAAAGGGCATGACATGAAAGGCAAGACCAAAAACATTATCGTCGGCACAGGGTTTCTTGCGGTTGCCGCTGCGGTGACTGCAGGGATATCATATGTGATCACAACGACTCTGGTTCAGGAAGCGCTTGACCGCAATGAGCCTGAAGTAATGAAAAAGGCAAAAACTCGCATAACAGGGACATTCAAGGAAACGCCGGAATATGCGAAAGCGCTTGAGGCGGCGCAACTTCTGGAGTCGAAAGAGCATGAGCGTGTTGAGATTGAAGGGAGAGACGGTACAAAGCTTGTCGGTCACTGGTTTGAACGATGTGACAGTGAGCGGACAATAATAGCGATGCACGGCTGGCGTTCGACGTGGTCGTGGGATTTCGGCGCAGTGGCGGATTTTCTTTTTGACAACAAGTGCAATGTTCTGTTTGCAGAACAGCGTGGTCAGGGTGAAAGCGGCGGAGGTTATATGGGCTTTGGCATGACGGAGCGATATGACTGCGCAGAATGGGCAGAATGGGCAAACAGAAAAAGCGGTTCTTCACTGCCGATCTATCTTATAGGTGTTTCTATGGGAGCGACGACAGTGCTGATGGCTTCGGGGCTTGAGCTTCCCGAAAATGTCCACGGCATAATTGCAGACTGCGGATTCACTTCCGCAAAGGCGATATGGAAGCACGTATGTGAGGACAACATGCACATTTCATATGCGGTCAGACAGAAAGTAATAGACGATCTTTGCAGTCAGAAGATTCAATATCGTGCAGATGAATATTCAACATTGACTGCTCTGCAGAGCAATACGCGCCCCGTGCTGTTCATTCACGGGTCTGACGATACTTTTGTGCCGGTAACGATGACATATGACAACTATAAGGCGTGCCTCGCGCCCAAAGAGCTGCTGATAGTTCCGGGAGCTGAACACGGGCTCAGTTATTTTATCGAGCAGGAAAAATACGAGTCAACAGTTAAAGAATTCTGGCGTAAATATGACGGATATAAGCCCGACGTTCAGACGAAATCGGAATCGGATAATGAATCAGATAACGTCTGAGAATGAAAGCTGCATTTCAGATATACAAAGGGATAAAAATGAGAAAAGTTAAGATAATTACAGATTCATGTTCTGATCTGACACCAGAACTGATGCAAAAATACGATATTGATTATGCACGGATGACAACCGTTTATGAAGGGAAGTCCGCCGTGGCAGATCTTGCATGGACATCGGAAGACGTACATAAATTTTACGATATCATGCGCAACGGAGGAAGGATTACAACAACTCAGGTACCCGTTGAAGAGTTTAACAGAGTATTCATAAAATATCTTGATCAGGACTGCGATATAGTGTATATCGGATGTTCGATAAAACAGTCTGGCTCGGTGAACACCGCGACCGTGCTTGCGAAAAAACTGATGCAGGAATACGAGGGGGCAAATATCCGCTGCGTAAATTCACTACACGCATCCGTCGGGGAAGGATTGCTCGCAATAAAAGCTGCGGAATTTGCGAAAAACGGAACGACTGCGGACGAGGTTGCGGAATACATAAACAATATGCGTAATTATGCGCATCAGTTTTGCACGGCGCACACACTTGATTACCTGAAACGAGCAGGAAGAGTAAAGGCGTCCGCGGCGTTTTTCGGAAATCTGCTCGGTGTAAAACCGATAATTGTTGCCGATGCGGACGGTGAACAGGCAGCGATAAAAAAAGTAAAAGGACGTTTGGCATCCCTGAATGAAATTGTTTCTCTTCTTAAAGAGCATATCAAAGATGCCGAAAATCAGACAGTTTATCTTGCGCATGCAGACTGTTCACCGGAAGAAATTGATGATCTGAAGAATAATATCCGTAAAGAGATCCCATGCAAGGATGTATATATTTGCACGATAGGTCCTATTATAGGCGCATCTATAGGACCTGAGGCTGTTGCGGTATTTGCATTCGGAGACGAACAGACTTACAGGATCGGAGAAAGATAAAATGGAAAGCGAGCATATTGACGGTTCACTTTTTATAAAAATGATTCGCGGAGGGATAGAAAATCTCTCAATGCATGCAGATGAGGTAAACGACCTGAATGTTTTTCCCATACCGGACGGAGACACGGGCAGCAATATGCTGCTGACTTTGCAGGGAGGGGAAACAGATTGTGAAAACGAGGAGATCGGAGCTGTATCCAGACAGACAGCAAACGGTATGCTGCTCTCGGCAAGAGGAAACTCCGGAGTGATACTTTCACAGTTTTATGACGGAATTGCCGACGGACTGGCGGGTAAAGCCAACGCGGATGCGGAAGATGTGGCAGATGCTTTTTTGTGCGGTGTAAAAAGTGCATACAGCGCTGTAGCAGAACCGACCGAAGGAACGATTCTTACCGTGATGCGTGAAGCGTCAAAATACGCAAAGGAAAAACGGCATGAGAATGTAAGTGATTATCTTTCCGATTTTCTTTTCAAAGCAAAAGAAACGCTTGAAGCCACGCCGGATATGCTTGCCGTCCTTAAAAAAGCCGGCGTTGTTGATTCGGGCGGCGCGGGGCTTGTATATATACTTGAAGGCGCCGCCAATGCGCTGGACGGCAATATTTCTGCCGGCTATACAAAACATAATAATGAGGTTCAAGGCAACAAGATCAACTTTGACAGGTTTGACGAAAACAGCGAACTCAAATTCGGTTACTGCACAGAGGTTTTGCTGAGGCTGCAAAACGCCAAAACAGATGTTGAAAGTTTTGACCCTGATATAATAAAAAGATATTTGGCTTCCGTAGGTGATTCTATAGTATGTTTTCGAACCGGAAGCATAGTAAAAATACATGTTCACACAAAAACACCCTATAAGGTCCTTGAATTTTGCCAGAAATACGGAGAATATCTGACCGTTAAAATAGAAAACATGTCTTTGCAGCATAACAGCCTGCCGTCTGAAAGCAAGCTTGCCGAAAAGACGGAACGAAAACAATTCGCCGTTGTGGCTGCAGCATCCGGAGAAGGAATAAAGCAGACGTTCCGCGAAATGGGCGCAGATTATATCGTGGAAGGCGGACAAAGCATGAATCCGTCCGCGGATGAATTTATTGAGGCGTTCAGGCAGGTGAACGCGGATGTTATTTTTGTTTTGCCTAACAACGGGAATGTGATACTCGCGGCAAAGCAGGCGGCAAAAATGTATTCCGGTTCGGACGTTCGAGTAATTGAAAGTCGTTCCGTCGGCGACTGCTATGCGGTTTTGACCATGCTTGATACAGATTCAGGGAATGCTGATGAAATAGAGAACGAAATGCGCGAAGCTATGAAAGACGTAACGACTGCCTTCGTTTCCAAATGTATCCGAAATACCGAAATAGATGGCTTCATGCTTCATGACGGGCAGTATATAGGTTTTGAGGGGAAAGAAATCGTTTCCGCAGATAATGACAGGCGTGATACAGCATGCATGCTTGCAGACCGCCTTGATTTTAACGGTCATGAAATATGCATTATTGTTCGCGGGGAAGATTCGGACGAAAACGAAGCTGAAGAAATTGCGGAGCATATCCGTAAATCGCATTGCGACTGCGAGGTTTTCGTGATCAACGGCGGACAGGAAATATACAGCTATATCATTATTATTGAATAGGGAGAAAATCGTATGAATATAGCAGTATGGTTTATTGCCGCGGTATGCGGTTTTGTTATCGGAGGATTCAACCCTGCAATCACGCTTTCAAAGGCGATATATCATGAAGACATACGGAATGTGGGAAGCGGGAATCCCGGATTTACGAATTTCAAGCGTGTATACGGCAACAGATATGCATGGTTTGTATTAGCGTTTGATTTGCTGAAAGGCGCAATAATGAGCCTGCTTTTCGGTTTATGGATATCGTCTTTCAATTACGATTTTCAGCTTGGGGCGGCATTCACGGGTATGTTTGTTATGCTCGGTCATTCGTTTCCCATACAGTATAAATTCAGAGGCGGAAAAGGGTTTCTTGTTTTGCTGTCAGTGCTTTTTGTTATTGATCTGCCTGCCGGACTGATCGCGGCAGCAATAATGGTAATACTGCTGCTGACGGTAAAATACATGTCTCTTGCCACGATGTGCGCGCTGAGCGTGGGAGCTGTAATGATTTTTCTTTTTGGATGCAATACCGTTGCCGCCATAATATATTCTGTATGCGTTTTATTTATGATCATACGGCATAAAGAAAATATTAAAAGACTTATTGCCGGTACTGAAAGCAAATTCAGCCTCGGAAAAAGTAAATAAAAGAAGGAGACCGTCTGAAATGACGATCTCCTTTATTTTTGATTCAATAATATTTTCTGTATGTCCTGATCAAACAGATTTCCAAGGTATATATTCCTTGCCTTCAAGAATATCTGCAATTCGTTCGCATGCGTGTCCGTCACCGTACGGATTTACCGCATGAGATATCTTTGCATACTCATCCGGATTATCAAGAAGTTCCGAAAACGCCTTGTAAATCGTTTCTTCATCTGTTCCTACAAGGCGAAGTGTTCCTGCATTCACGCCCTCAGGTCTTTCTGTTGTATCGCGCATTACAAGAACGGGAACGCCGTAACTGGGACATTCTTCCTGAATTCCTCCCGAATCTGTGAGGCACAAATAGCTTCGAGCTTCAAAATTATGGCAGTCAAATACTTCTATCGGTTCAATAATATGGATCCGGTCGCAATCTCCAAGCTCTTCATCGGCAATACGCCGAACAGTAGGATTCATATGAATGGGATAAACTGCCTTACAGTCAGGATGTTCGTTTAAAACGCGGCGGATAGCCCTGAACATATTATGCATTGGTTCGCCGAGGTTTTCTCTTCTGTGAGCGGTTATGAAAATCAGCTTTCCGTCCCCTACCCAGTCAAGTTCGGGATGCGTATAATCATCTTTGACTGTATGCTGCATAGCGTCAATTACCGTGTTGCCCGTGATGTAGATCTTATCCGGATTTTTACCCTCTTTAATAAGATGTTCTGCGGCAAGGTGAGTAGGCGCAAAGTTATATTGAGATACAATGCCTACCGCCTGACGATTGAACTCTTCAGGATACGGAGAATAGATGTTATATGTTCTCAGACCGGCCTCAACATGTCCGACCGGTATCTGAAGGTAAAAACACGCAAGCGATGTGACAAAAGTTGTAGAAGTATCGCCGTGAACAAGAACGACATCGGGTTTTTCTTTCTCCAGAACGTCTTTTATTCCCGAAAGGATATTTACGGTTATATCAAACAGCGTTTGACGATCTTTCATTATGTTAAGATCATAGTCGGGAACGACGTTGAATGTTGCAAGCACCTGATCGAGCATCTGTCGGTGCTGGGCGGTTACGCAAACAACAGTTTGCAAATTTTTTCTTTTTTTCAGTTCATTGACCAGCGGACACATTTTGATAGCTTCAGGACGTGTGCCGAAAACAGCCATTATTTTTTTTGCCATTTTTATCTCCTGTGTATCGGTATTCTGACATTTTTATTTTAACATAAAACAGCATCCGGAATTTTGAATACTGTTTTCAGGTACTGAATCAAAAATCCTCGGGAGAAAAATCAGATATTTATATGCAGGATTTTAAGTATACGTTTTAATATCTGATAACCGAAAGTATCTTTATGTCTGATAAAATAAACAAGACACAAAGAGCAATAAACAGCGGCGCCGCATGCTATCTGAATCAACAGGCTGATTATAGTGTATGAAGGCATCAACCAGTCAATCAATCTGACTGCGCCAAACATAATTATGCCCATAACCAGGAACGGCAGTGCGTCAATAATATATGATTTTATATCCACACTTTTACGCATTGGTATGATCTGGCATATCGCAACAGTCAGTTCTGCAGTCATTGTGCCTATCATTGCTCCTATAGCGCCAAGTAAAGGTATTAAAACAGAATTCATTATCAGATTTATAGCGGCACCAGTGATGATAGCCCGAACGTAGTATTTATCCTGTTCCATAGGTATAAGAACCTGATTTCTGAAGGTGTTTGACCATCCGATAAAAATCAGAGTAAACGCCAGACCGGATAACAGTACGCCGCTGCCCGCGAAATCATTTCCGTAAAAAATAATGACGAATCTGTCTGCGACGGCGCAGATTCCCATACCCATCGCTATAGTGATACAGTTGATAAACTGGAACGATTTTTTCAGGTAAACCCTGCACTGTTCAAGATTGTTATTTGCTACAAGATTACTGATCCGCGGAAGCATAACATTGCCCCATGCGGTAACGACTCCAAGGCAGACCATTACGATTTTGTCGGCATTTTCATATAACGCAACTTCTGAATACGATCCGAAGGAGCCTATCATTACCTTATCCATAACCCTGTAAATGCTTGTTGCGAGGATAGGAATGAACAAAATCAGCAATGGTTTGATATGTTTTTTGAAGTTTTCGACAATATTTGTTTTACAAAAAGAGATGTATTTGCGAAGCCCGATCCAAAGGTAGCACTGCCCTACAAAATAACCGATATTCATGATCCATGAATAAAGGAGCAGATCATCCCGAGTTTTTACAAACAAAAACACTCCGGCTGTAGTAAACAGTTTAATAACTACTTTTCTTGTAACCGTGATCTTAAATTCTTCAAGGCCGAAAAAGAGCCAGTTTATATCAAAGCATGCGCTTAATACATAAGGCAACTGTGCAACATACAGAAGTTTGTCTGTATTATTAAAAACTATGAAAATAAGGATATAGGCGGAAAGGAAAAATGCGGAAACAAAAAACTGGACAGAATATAACTCGGAAAATGTTCTGTTGGCTTTTTCTTTTGTGTCTCTTACCTGAGAAATGCTTCTGTTGCCGTAATTGTTTATGCCGAGCATGCCCAACAAAAGAAAATAATATGCAATTGAACGCGTATAAGAAAAAGCCCCTACCCCGTCGGTACCAAGGACTCTTGATATATACGGAGCGGTAACCAGGGGCAGGATCATCTGCAAAACCTGGTATACCATATTGTATGCATAATTTTTCTTTAAACTTTTCATGCTTTAATGTTCTCGCGGATTTTTTTCAGACTGTCTGTAAGAATAGTCAGATTTGACAATGACTTAGCATAAACTGACTCATCTAAGATAATTTTTTTGTTATGTTTTTCTTCAAGAAGCGTATCCATGATCTGAGGGGTAAGGCTGTGATAAGAATATGAGTGATCGGAACAGCCGATTTCATGATAAAATCTTTCGGTTTTAAAGCGGTGAACAGGCGTTGATACCACTGCTCTTCCGTAAGCCGCGCCGATAATTCCGACATGGAGCTTTGTTGTGACGATAAAATCGACACGACTAAGCAGACTGCACATTTCCCAATATGATGAATACAAGTAGTGTCTGCAGGCTATGGATTCGCTTTTGAACAATTCTTCTATAAATGTAAGGTCTGTATTTTTCTCTTCGTTATCCATTCCGTAAATGACACTGTATTCCGTATGTTTTTTACAGAAATCAACGACAGGGATCAAAATGTTGTTTTTATATTTTTCATCATCTTTTGCTCCGAACGGAACATGAAGAAACAGAGTTTTTTTTGCATTTTCAAACAAACGGTCCAATTTCTCGGTCGTTTTCGGAATATCCATAGATGCAACGCTTATAGCGGTATCCTGTGTTTTGATCGCCTTACGTATATTCAGATTTTCAACGCAATAGTCATATGATTCTTTATTTCTGACAGTCAGAACAACAGATCTGTCAAGGATATCACGAATTCCATTACGAAGAAAACCGTAATAAATCGGCCCGACCTCAAGCCCGATTATCAATATCGGTATTTTTTTTCTGATATATTTTTTCCCGAGCTGAACATACCTTTTATAGCGGACAAGAGACTCTTTCAGAGCTTTTTTATCTTCTCCCAAATAACCGCCTGAAATATAAACCAAGGCATCAACTTTATTGTAATCGTCATCGGACATAATATAACGATAATCAAGACTTTCGCGCAGGTATTGACTTATTCCAAACGGCTGTCTGTCAAAAAACCAGATATTGTCATCCGGAAATGCCTGTCGTAAAGTATTGTAGAAGATATCGGCAAAGAGACAATCGCCGAAATTGGACCCGCTGACTGCGCCATGAAGCAATATATTCATTTTATTTCACTCATTTCATATCAACAGTCTGCTCTTTCGAGTTCTTAAGACAGACAAAATTACGAAAGGAATAAATGTACACCAAATCATCGGTCTGAAAACCTCGAAAAGGCTGCATCTGACCAGATTTATTAAAATATAGTAGTATGTATAGTATCTTACACAGTCATAATTGTTTTCAGCAGCTTTTTCTGCCCTGAAAAAATAACCGAGCATCAAACCTATCAGAAAAGCCGCAGGGATGCAGAACAGACCGAAATTCGAAAACAGATCGCCGAACATCGTCGCGCCGACGGCTCTGCCCAAATATGGGTTGACATAGGTTGAAGGAGATGCTTGCGAAAACAGATCACCGAACAAAGATCCTATAGGCAAAGCGGAAGGGATCGTTCGGAGTATAGTCATACCGTACTGGAACGGAAAGACCGACGGGAAGCATGAAACGATAGAAACAACAGAGAAAAAAGAAATGCCGAATTCTTCAAATACATCGTATATTAAACCGTCAAGTGCGAAAACATCCGCACCGTAATTGCCTAAAAATCCAAAGAAATCAGTGAGATTTCCGGTTCTGATCCTTCGGATGATTTCAAGGAAATTAAGGAAAAGGGCGACAAGAAGCACTATCAGAATAACTTTGCCGATATTAACTTTATTATTACTGTCTCCCGTCTTTTTTCTGAACATATATGCGCCGAATGTTACTATTGCCGATACGTAGTATCTCCTGTCACCGGTAACTGCCATTATTACGATAAAATAAGCGGCAAGTATTATAATAACAGGTTTTTTGATGGCAGGTCGGCTTTCCATCAGACAGATAAGTCCCGGAACATACAAAAAAGCAAGATCGTCGATCAATCCCGCGTTAGCGGTAATCGAAAGAAAGTTACCTGTTGCGGATGTTGAAATGACAGACTGGATATCGGTTATGATCCTGCAGGGAAGCCCTATTACAAGAAGTATCATTCCAAGATTGAAAAGCTGACTCTCATCGATATTTGCTGTTGTCTGCAAATAATCTCTTTTGCTTTTTTTTCTGTAAAGGCTGATCATACCTATAAAAAGAGCATGAACACAGCACACGACCATAATGCCTGTTCGCTGCATTTCAAGGGGCTCATATAATTTATGGAGCACCCAGTAGATTTTGCCGTCCTGTCCAAGATAATTGAGCCAGACACGCCCGAACATGAACAGATATGTAAGCAGCGTCATAACTGCAGGAAACTCGGTGATTTTTACCTTATATTTAACAAGGAAAGCAGCATTTATCAATAAAGACACCACAGAAAGATAGAAAACGGGCGCTGACCATCCTCCGCTGCTGATTTTATCAGAAGACCAGAAAAATGCAAGGACAACAAGGCAGATTATCATAAAAATAATTGTGATAATCCACAGTAATGCTTCTCCCTTTGAAACAGTTGTTTTCATTTCAGATCCTCATTATACAATAAAAAATTGAAAAGGTTTAACATCAGATATGGTATACCCCTGGCAGATCGCAAATATTATGGCAATCCAAAACAATTTTTCCCATCAGTTTTTGCATATTATTCTTGATTTCGTTGTGTTTTACCATTATTACAACAAAATCAACATCATTCAAAAATGAATCAAGGCTGTAATACTGATTTTTTACTACTTCCTTTGTTATGTACGGGTCATAAACTTTCAGTCCCGTTCCAAGATGACGTTCCTGACTTTCAAGAAGCTGAAGAGTCGGCGATTCACGCATATCATCAACATTTTCCTTATAGGTAAGACCGTAAAGTCCGACACGGGAGATATCGCTCATACCGTTTTCTTTCATGATCTCATAGATCCTGTTCAGAACAAAATCAGGCATTCCGTCATTTGTTTTCATCGATTCGTCGATTACTTTTGCAAGGGAAGGATAGTCCCCTACAAGGAACCACGGATCTACGGAAATGCAGTGACCGCCGACACCGGGACCGGGTTGAAGGATATTGACACGGGGATGCATATTGCAGATTCTGATTATCTCGTAAACATCCATATTGTCGTGACGGCATATTTTAGCTATTTCATTGGCAAATGCAATGTTTACCGCGCGGAACGTATTTTCAACGACTTTCGTCATTTCAGCGGTTTTGATATCTGTGACAACGATCTCTCCTTTACAAAAAGAAGAGTAATACTTTGCTATTTTTTCACCGATTTGTCTGTTGTCGGCACCGATGGTCCTGTTGTTATGCAAAAGCTCATAAACCATATTGCCGGGAATAATACGTTCGGGAGCGTGAACAAGGTTGATATCTGTTCTGTTTTCTCCGTTCAGAACAGGTCTTATGCTTTTTTCGATAGTTCCCGGAGAAACTGTCGATTCGATTACAAGTACGGCGTTTGCAGGCGCTACTTTAAGGACATCCTTAACTGCGGCAACAACATAACACGGATCTACTTTTTTGCTGAATTTATCATAAGGAGTAGGAACAGAAACTATGTAGGTATCTGTTACCTGATATTCCGTTGTAAATCTGATACCCGCTTTTAAAGCATTCTGAAAAAGATCATCGAGTCCATCCTCTTTGAATGTGGTATGACCTGACTGAAGCGTGGCTACAAGTTCTTTATTGTAGTCAGTTCCTATTACCTCAACCCCGTGAGAGGCCATCATAAGAGCGGTAGGAAGTCCTATATATCCAAGTCCGATTACGTTAATCATTTCAGTTCTCCTCTATTTCTAACAGTTGATTTTTTACTTCATCCATGCGTGATCTGAGTTCGTCCTGCGAACGGACAGCGTCTTTCAGCAGCTCATTGCATTTAAGCTTTATCTCGTCAAAATCACGGGTGGTATACCAGTCATAAAACTTATCGGCGAAACTTCCGTCAAGGCAGTCGTCAACAGCGAATGCAATGCCGCATTTTTCTGCAAGTTCGGCAACATATGTATTTTTGTATACAAGTATGGGTAAGCCGAGCGCTACAGCATAATATAGCTTATTGGACAGCGCATACTTTAAATTCAGATCCTCTGTTCCATATAAATTGAAAATCACATCAGCATCAGCAAGGAACTCGCCTGTCTGTTCCTTGGGGAATTTACCGTGTACAACGACGTTTGTGATGCCATTTTTTTCAATGTAAGATTTGATCGATTCTGAACCGGAACCGGCGACCGTAAGCTCGTATCGGGGATCGTTTTTTATTTGTTCAATAAATTTTATAAGGTGATCGTAAAATCTGATATATCCGATATATAAAATTCTGATCTTATCGTTATTTTCGGGTTTTTTCTCGATATTCGCCATTGACTGAAGAGTTTCATCCATAACCTTCTGGTTATAGCTGTGGAAGAAAAGATAATTGTCAAAATTATGTGTCAGTTCGGGAATATATTTTTCGGAAGAAACCGTAGTGAAGAGAGAGGATTTTATCGCTGAATTCAATGGAATATTCAACACTTGCCTAAGACCCACATTCAGATCTCTGACGTTTACGCAGTATCTTTGCTTATACTCTTTTTTCAGCACCCGGCAGATAAAAGCAGCGGTATATTCGCTCCATACAATAACAAATCCGTATTTATTCTTTTTAAGGATGGAAGAGGCTTCTTTTCCGAATTTAAAAAAGCCGAACAGCTTCTGGAGCTTATTCTTTTTCTTGTATGAAACAGGATAGTTCACCTCTGCGCCCGTATTTTCATCTTCATCATATTTATTCATATAAATAACGTCATACGGAATACCGTTTTGTTTCAGATAATCGAAATAAATATTTGCCATTATCATATGACGGGGAGCGCTTGCAAAAACAATACATACTTTTTTCATTTCAGTTATTACCATCCATTATCGTTATAAAGCATTGACGCCACATTTCCTCTATTTTTTCAGGCTTGAAACGTTCGGTTACCTTAGTGGCGTTTTCGGCTACGGAATTACGCAATTCGGTATTGCCTATCAGTTCACAGACTGCATCAGCTGTTGCATCAACGTTTTCTACCGGCACGAGAAGTCCGTTTTTATCATTTTCCAACAGCATTCTCGGTCCGCCCGGCGGACAATCGGCTGCGACACAGGGAATTCCTGCCGCCATCGATTCAAGAAGCATATTCGGAATCCCTTCGCTTCTTGAAGGAAGGAGAAAAACCATGACATCGTGAATATCTTCAATTATATGAGACGAAAGTCCCATATATTCTATATACGGTCTTATTTTCAGATCATCGATCAGCTGTCCGTAAAGCTTTTCAAAATCGCCGTCTCCATATATCCGCAGTTTATAGTCCGGGTATTTTTCAATAATTTTTTTCATGGCTTTAATGCCTATATCGAAGCCTTTTTCCTGCTCAAGCCTCGCTGCGGCCATTGCTATGATCTTTTTTCTTTCCGGATTCCGATCAAAACTGCTCTCTGAAGACAGGAACGGATTTGGGATCACTGCAGTTTTATTATCCGGGATATTCGGATAAAAATCTCTTGCTCCCTGAAGCTGAAATACTACCTTGTCGCATTTTTTATATGCATATTTGCTCATCAGCTGGTTAAACGCAGAGATCATCTGGGGAGCACGGCGTTCAGAACCGATCACCTTACATTTTGTGCTTTTCACCGCCTTGACCGCAACGGTAGTGAAATAATACCCGAACGCACATAAAATATCGATATTTTCCCGAACGACAATTTCTCTTGTTTTTTTTGCGATATTGCTTAATTCATTTATCTTTCCGAAAAAACCTTTTCCCTTTTTTATAAGATCACCTATATATATTTGCTGAACATTGTCGGGAAAAGAGTATATATTACCCTGCTGTGTTGTAATCAAAAATATTTTATCAGCACAGGGAGCAAGAGAACGGACGACAAATGCCATCATTTTTTGTGCTCCCCCGGAGCTGAAGTTGTTTGTGACAAAACCGACATTCATACAATGGTTCCTCTGATCGATTACGCTTTTCTCCATATCATTTTGTTTACGATGCCTGTATAGCTCTGGATGATCTTTATGACCTTTGTGCTCACATTTTCATCGTTGTAAGCGGGTACGGTTATACCGTCGTCGCCATTGGCGTGCATGGAAACTGCCAGATCAACTGCCTGGAGTACCTGCTGTGCGGTAATGCTGCCGATCGTAAATACTCCCTTATCCATTGCCTCGGGTCGTTCCGTGCTGGTTCTGACAGACACTGCGGGAAATTTGAAATAAGCGGCTTCCTCCGGGATCGTACCGCTGTCGCTTACTACGCAGAAGGCATTTTTTTGGAGCTTGTTATAGTCAAAAAATCCCAGCGGTTTATGCTGTATCACTCTTTTATCAAATACAAATTTGCGTGCTTCTATATATTTTTTGCTTCTGGGATGACATGAATACAAAATCGGCATATCATATTTTTCCGCCATCGCGTTTACCGCATTCATCAGGCTGAGAAAGTTGCTTTCTATATCTATATTTTCCTCGCGATGAGCCGACAGCAGGATATATTTTCCGGATGCAAGACCGAGATCGTCCAGGATACTGCTTGAATCAATGACATCCTTGTATCTGTCAAGGACCTCTTTCATGGGAGAACCGACAACAAACGTATACTCGTGCTTTACACCGCTGTCAAGTATATACCGTCTGGCATGCTCGGAATAGCAGAGATTGATATCGCTTGTTACGTCGACTATTCTGCGTATTACCTCTTCGGGAAGGTTTTCATCTTTGCAGCGATTGCCTGCTTCCATATGGAAGACGGGTATTTTCAAACGCTTTGCAGATATAACGCATAAACAGGAATTGGTGTCTCCGAGAATTATCAGGGCATCAGGTTTAACGCTCAACATCAAATCATATGATTTTGAAATAACGTTACCCATTGTCTGACCCAGATTTTCGCCGACAACGCCGAGATAATAATCAGGCTCACGAATTCCAAGGTCTTCAAAAAAGACCTTATTCAGTTCATAATCATAGTTCTGTCCGGTATGTACAAGGATCTGATCGAAGTATTGATCTGCCTTTTTGATTATTTCAGACATTTTGATTATTTCGGGACGCGTTCCGACAACGGTCATAAGACGAAGTTTTTTTATCTCCATGTCGATACTCCTGTTTTTGTTGATCGTATGAATTATTTGCCTGAATACGGGTCAGATTCCGTAATGCGGATATAAGGATCTGTGGTCTTTCATCCACTCGGAAAGCTCTGATACCATAATTTCGTAGTCAGGAACTGCATATTTAAAATTCCACCGTGTTCTTTCCAGACTTTTATCGGCGGTGATCTTATCCGATGGAATAACGGTTATTTTTTCTTTTCGTATGTATTGATTAAACAGTAACAGCAGACCGTATTTTGAAATACTTGTATCAGGGACCATATTATAGAGTCCGTGAACTTTTTCTTTTGCCGCTGTCTCCATTGTTTTTGCCAGCTGAAGTGTAGTCTGACCTGTCCACATAGCGCCTGTATACCCTGAAACTTCGCCATGCTGCTGCATAAACCAGTTCAGAAGACCGATCCCTTTGGGATTGATATCGGGTCCGACGATCGATTGCCTCAAGGTTAGATCTTTTTCGTTTTCGATTTCTCCGAGCGCCTTTGAGCGATCATAGAATGTTGTGCCGTCTCTGAGATCATCTTCCTTATAGTGCCCCCGATTACCGCTGAAAACACAGTCGGTGCTCATATGGATGACCTGAGTATCCGTTCCTTCAGTCAGCTGCGCAAGGTAATGAGGAAAAAACGAATTGAGATATACGGCTACAGCCTTGTTTTTCTCTGCGAACTGATTAAGGATACCTATACAGTTGATGACAGTATCAAATTTGTTTTTTCCGACGAGATCTTTGATAAGTTCTGCATTCATGGCGTCTCCGGAAACAGAAGTTATCAGATCGGAGGGACGGAGATCGAAACCCAGGACATCATGGCCTTTTTCTTTAAGATAAAGGCTGATGGTATGTCCCGCCATGCCGTTGCATCCAAGGACAAGAAATTTCATAATCTACCCCTTATTGTTTTCATTGGCGAGCTGTTCCTGAACGTAATCTGTGGTAAGAAGTTTTTTTACAACTCCGGCAACATCAAGCCTGATCGTATTATGACTTGTATATGCTTCATCCGATTGTGTAAGTATCTCGCCCTTAACGAAATATTTATCGTAGTTTAAATCACGATTGTCGGCAGAAACGCGGAAATAGCGGCCCATATCTTCGGATCGCAGTTTTTCTTCAGTTGTAAGAAGCGTTTCATAGAGTTTTTCACCGTGTCGCGTGCCTATAATGCGTGTTCCTGTATCGCCAAACAGCTGCTGAACCGCTTTCGCAAGATCACCTATCGTAGACGCGTCGGCCTTCTGAACGAAAAGATCGCCCGGATTGGCGTGTTCAAACGCAAACTGAACAAGATCGACCGCTTCATCGAGATTCATAAGAAAACGCGTCATTTCAGGATTGGTAATAGTGATAGGCGCGCCGGATTTAATCTGGTCGATAAAAAGAGGGATAACAGATCCGCGTGAGCACATTACATTGCCGTAACGGGTGCAGCAAATAACAGTATTGCCGCGTTCAGCAGCAACACGCGCGTTTGCAGTTATAACATGTTCCATCATCGCTTTGGAAATACCCATTGCGTTGATCGGATATGCTGCTTTATCGGTGCTGAGACACACGACTCGGCTTACTTTTGCCTCTATTGCTGCGTGGAGCATATTATCGGTGCCTTCAATATTTGTTTTGACAGCCTGCATGGGAAAAAATTCACACGACGGAACCTGTTTCAGAGCAGCCGCATGAAAAATATAGTCAACACCTGGCATTACGTCTGCAAGACTGCGGGGGTCTCTTACATCGCCGATGTAAAATTTTACTTTATTCGCATAATCAGGATGTTTAGCCTGAAGTTCATGACGCATGTCGTCCTGTTTTTTTTCGTCACGGGAAAAAATACGGATCTGTCCGACATCGCTTTCAAGAAAATGTTTTAGTACGGCATTGCCGAACGAACCGGTTCCTCCGGTAATTAAAAGTGTCGCTCCGTTAAACACAGACATGTCATATCTCCTCTTTAAACAGTTCATCCATACGATTCAGTAATATTTCTTTGCTGAAATGGTTTTTAGAATATTTCAAAGCTCTTTGACCCATTTCTTCTCGTTCTCGTTGGGACAAGTCTATAAATGTCAATATGCTATTTACTAATCCTTCAACATCTTCTGCATTACTGACAAGACCTGCACCGGCATCTTTTATGATTGCCTGAACTTCTCCGTCGGCAGAGACTAAAATCGGTTTTCCACAAGCTAAACATGATTGGGTTTTTGCCGGAATAGTTATCGAAAACACTTCACTCTTTGACAGTGTTATCAATAATCCATCCGCCCAAGCCAAATATTGAGGAATTTCCTCTGCAGGTTTTCGTGGAACAAAATTGAAATATTCGTCAACCTCAAGCTCTTCTATCTTTTTTTTCAATTCTGGCAAATATCGGCCATCACCAATAATATTAAATCTAACTTTTGTCTTTTTTTCTTTTAGCTTTTGTGCCGCCTCAGGCAATATTCCCAAACCTTGTGCAAATCCGATATTTCCTGCAAAAACCAGATTCAACGAGCCATCGTCAGGTATCTCCAAACCTGTTTTTCTATCAACAGGTTTATAAAAATCCTCAGCATATTGCGGCCAAAATTCTATTTTATCCTCACTAATACTTCTGTTCTTGATTGCCTGAATAAAACTTCGAGAAGAAGTTAGAATTCTATTACTGCGTTTATAGATATAATCCACAATTTTCTGTATAGAACCCAGAAAAAGTTTATTGTGAATCCCGGTAATTATTTCGACATTTTCAGGCCATAAATCAGTTACATAAAGTATATGAGGAATTTTATTCTTTTTTGCATACCACACGCTCACAAGTGCTTGTGTCATGGGTGATACTTCATAAGTGAAGACAATGTCAGCCTTCAAATCTGTCTTTTTTACCCATTTTCTTCCCTGAATAACAAATGATAAATAATTCTTCGCCAGATTTATAGAGCCAGATTTTCGAGGCTCTATCGGTAAGCGAACGATCTGAATGCCTTGCCAGTTTTCAGTTTTTCTTTCTGTTTTGCTATACCCGTCGTAATACTGCCCTTGCGGATAATTAGGAATTCCAGTTAAAACAGTTACTTTGTAACCTCGTTTAACCCATTCAATGGCTATATCGTTAATTCGAAAGCATTCAGGATGAAAGTATTGTGAAACAACCAGAATATGCTTTTCCATCAGCCTTCCGTCCTCTCTATGGACTCTTTCAGACCTACAGCTCTATACTCGAAACCAAATATGCTCATGCTCTGATCGTAAGAAAGATTGCCGAACGCCTTGTTTGCCATACCTGAGGGCTTGCCGGGAAGGCGTGACGCCAGAGAAACAAGCCAATTGAACGCTTTCGAAACTCGTATTTTATGCCCGTTTACATCTGCTATCATTTTTACCATTTCACTTGTTCGTGTATATTCCGCATTCTGCGGCCAGAATATGCCGCCTTCGCCACGTATCATTACCTGTGAAAGAAATTCGCAAAGATTTTCAATGTATAGCATTGAGCGCTCGTTTTGAATATCAGGAAATACGGGAAGCTTTTTGGCCATCTTACTGAGAGTTGGATAATTGCCTTTACTGCCTTTTCCGTAAATCATCGGAGGGCGAAGGACGGTTACGGTAAATTGATCGTCCGCAAATTCTCTTACGCCTTTGTCCGCCTGCCATTTGCTGTCTCCGTAAAAATTGGATGGAGTCGGATCTGTTTCTTTTGTTATCCTCTTCTGCTTGCCGTAAGGAGCGCTGTCGCCGTAGATAATCGAACTGCTCATAAAAACGAATTGTTTAACGCCCTCACCTTTGGCTTTTCTACATGTCTCTATAGCCAAATCGGTATTTACGGCATAATATTTTTTTTTCGTTTCTTCGCTTACTTTTCCAATATCCGCATGCGCGATTCCCGCCACATGGAACACTATATCATAGGGACTGAAATCTTTTTGTCTCCAACTGCCGTCAATCATGTCAACAGTATTGATATTCAGCTCAGAACTATAATGATCTTTTACATAGTTTTCAAAGGAAACACCAATATATGAACTTGCTCCGGTTATAAGGACTTTTTTCATTTGGCATTCTCCTGTTTCTTGATTTCACCGGTACCGCCTTCGACTACGCTGTCGTCTTTACCGAATACGTGAAGGCTGCCGAAAAAGCATTTAATATCCATTTTCAAGCCGAGCTGTCTGGCATATTCTCCGTCAAGCTTTGCTTTTTCAGGGATTTCGAGTTCGTCGCGTCCGTTTATCTGTGCCCAGCCGCTAAGCCCCGGTTTTATATCGTTTGCTTCGTATTTGTCTCGCTCCGCAGTCAGAAGATCCTGATTCCACAATCCGGGGCGAGGACCTATCACGCTCATATTTCCTATAAAAATATCCCATATCTGAGGGAGCTCATCAAGACTGTGCGCTCTGATAAACTTACCTACTCTTGTTATATACTGTTCTGGATTTTCAAGCATATGCGTCGGTCTGTCGCGCGGAGTTGACATTTTCATGCTGCGAAATTTATGCAGCTTGAAATACTGTTTGTTTTTTCCTATCCGCTTTTGCGTGAAGAAGACCGGCCCCGGATCATCTATGACTATTGCTAAAGAAAGTCCAAGAAAAACAGGAGATAACAATACAAGTCCGCCGAAAGAAAGGATAATATCTATGCAACGTTTAACGTATTTTTCGTAAAAACCTGCCTTACGTGAAGAAACTCCTGTTGCTTCAAGATGACCGCATACGCCGTCGGCATTCTCTTTTTCAGTTTTGTCTTCTACAAACCGAACCATTTTTCCCTGCATGGGATTCAGTTCGTCCGGGTGGTTTTTATATCTGCTTCCAGGTCTATTAATCAATGCGATGATTTCAAGGACAAGGAAAAGCCCCAATATGACAAGTAATACGATTAACCATGGATTCATACTTATGTTCCTCAATACAACACCTTAAAGAAAGACTTGTGCTGTATTTTTAATTATAATTATATTGAATATATTAAAAGCGAACTTCGAGTCCGTCAGTAGCCAGAATTATCTTAATCTCATTCTTCATTTTATTTATCCTCATGCAATTCATTTCCCGCATTTTGTAAGGATATAACGAACGATTGAGTTCATGGCGTCCATCTTATCAAGCATATCCTTTGCGAGAGCCGTCTGAGATCTTGTTCTGTCAAGGTTATGTTCGGGATAAGTTGTTTTGTAATACTTATCTCCGGTTATATAATCATCGACAAATCTTACAGCCTGTTCGCATGCCAAAACAAAACAACCGAGCGAAAGAGTTGAAAGTTCGTTTTCAGTAAGAGTATGCGCCGTTTTGCTTATAAATCCTTTGGCAAACGCTTTGAATATGTCGAGATCCACTCCGGCTTTTTCATATTCTTTACTGTCTTCTGCAACATAGTTTGCGGCAGAGCGGACAGCGTCGCCGAAATCATGTCCGGCAAGACCCGGCATTACGGTATCAAGATCTATTACCGTAAGCGCTTTCTTTGTTTCTTTATCGAAAAGAACGTTATTTATCTTCGTATCGTTATGAGTTACGCGAAGCGGCAAAAGACCTGCGTTTTTCATTTCAGTCATTTTACACGCTATTTCTTTTACCGAAAAGAGCCAGTCGAGTTCTCTTTTTACTTCTTTAACTCTGCCTAAGGGATCGTTCTGAACGTCCTTTTCAAGTGTGTCGTATCTCTTTACGGTATTATGAAAATCAGGAATGGTTTCAAAAAGAGTTGAGGCGTCAAAGTCCGAAAGAAGCTGCTGAAATTCGCCGAATGCTTCCCCTGCGCTGCAAACAGCTTCGAGGTCATCGCATACGCTGAAAGTTATTGACCGTATGTAACCGCAAATCCGCCAATACCCTGTTTTATCGTGTATATATGTTTCACCTTCGGGCGTGTGAAGGTAATGAAGGAACGATCCGTCGGGCTTCTTTTTGGTTATATGTTCAGCTATTTTCTCTATGTTTTCCATTACCTGCGCAGGATTTTTGAAAACATATGTATTTACCTGCTGGATTACATATGATTTTACCGTGCCGCTTTCGCAGACAAAATCTGCCTTATACGTTTTGTTAACGTTGCCGACTGTTATTTCTTCATAAGATACGAGTTTGCCTGGTATTCCGAATGATCTGCAGATCTCTTTTATTCTCTCTTCCATTACCTGTTTTCTTCTTTTTGAACTTCGGAAGTTTTGGGTTTTATGTCAATAAGCTTTCTCATCAGCGGGATAAATACGCCGCCGACGGCGTTGCCTGCGGTCATTACGAGAAGATAAAGCGCTGCGTTCAGGCTCCACGCCTGTCCTACAGTGAAATAATACATATTCGCGACGCAGTGTTCAAATCCGCAGATAACGAATACCGTAACGCCGAAGAATATGGCGAGATATCTGCCTATGCCTTGCTGGATCGATTTGTAACCTTCAACGGCGATATATATCATGATATCGCACAAAAACGCAAGGATAAACGCGCTCAGAAGGCTTTGTGAAAGCTTTGTTTCGCAGACAGAAACCGCTTTTTCGGAAAGAGACGGGAAAAGTCTTGTCTGCATCTCTATAAAGCCGGTAAAAAGCGCTCCTATGAGGTTACCAAGCCATATAAGGGGAAGTTTAAGCGCGTATTTCGCATCGTTATCAAAAACATAGCATATTTTGCCTGTGAACAGATTAAACCCGAATACACAAACACAAAAAAGACCGACGGCAAAAAATATTGCCCCGATTATTTTTGATTCGCAAAGGAGAAAAACCGTTCCGCCGAGTGAAATACTTATACCTGCAAGGATACCGCTCAAAATTGCTTTCATTTTTCGCTCCTGAAATTATCGCTGAGAATCAGTCGAGAAGAGTATCTATAAGAAACTGCTGATTTTTTTCAAAATCTATTATCGTCAGTGCGCGTCCGTCTATCGTTGCATAGTAATATGATTTATTTATGGGAACTCTCTGAGTGATCACGGTAAAATCTTTTGACATAGGCAAAAGTTCGGTTGCGTAGCCTATTATTTCCCAGTTGCTCAGATCGGTCGTAAGCATGGGAAGAATGTCGTCAAGCAGAGACAAAAGCTCTGTTGCGCTCTTATCTTTATATTTTCCGTATATTGCAAGTAAAACCTTGCGTTGTCTTTCGGAGCGTTTTATATCCGAGTCAAGTTTTCTTATTCTGACATATGACAAGGCTTTTCCGCCGGTGAGATGGACCAAGCCTGACGACGGAAGCGAAAGGACTTTTGCTTCCGCATCCGTGATCTCTAAATCGATTCCTCCGAGCTTATTGATAAGCTGTATAAACTGCCCGAAATCGACGCATACATTCGCATCTATTTTAACGCCGAAATTTTTTTCGAATGTCTTATCGAGAAGCTTCATTCCGCCAAAACGGAAGGCTGCATTTATTCTGTTGTTCTGGTAGCCGGGGATCTGAACATAGATGTCACGGACAAACGATGTTAATGTGACCGTTTTCTTTTCTTTGTTGACAGTGCAGAGGATCATTGCGTCCGAACGCTGACGGGTCGATTCATACTGTCTTCTGTCCTGCCCTATAAGGAGGATATTGATAAGATTTTTTCCTGTTATCGTGGCATTGTCAAGAGGATTGAATTTTATCTGATCCGGAGAAATTACACGGGTCTTATCTATTGTAACGGTTGTTCCTGATGAAGAGTTGCTGCCTGAAGAAGAACTGTTGCCTGAAGAAGAGCTGTTGCCTGAAGAAGAGCTGTTGCCTGAAGAAGAGCTGTTGCCGGTGGATGTGTCGGATGAAGTTTCGCTTTTGTTTTCGTTTGATTCCTGTTCAGACGGCGACTCCGTTTCGTTATTTGTATTTTCGGGGTCTTCAGCTACAGTCTGAGGATTTTCTTCAAACGGATCCCAGAGCTCTTCGTCATCGTCGGGAATTATTTCAAAAAATCCGCCTTCTTCGTTTTCTGCCTCTTCTTCCTGTCTTTCGATTTCTGCAAGTTCTTCTTCGGTTATAAATGTCTCATTGGGATCAGGACGGTTTATTTTATTGAGAAGAGAATGGACATAAATAAGAAGCCCTGCAGCGACAAGCGCAATACATATCAGGACAATAAGAATTATTTTTAACGCAAGAGGTATTTTTCTTTTTGTTTTATTGTTGATAGATTCTTTCAGTTCACTATTACTCATCTTTTTTTGGCATTTCAAAGAACTGATGCCGTCAGTGTGTTGTGTGTTGTTGATCCGGTTATTTTTCGTTTACTTCTTTGGGGTCATGATAAGTGGGAACGACTTTTTTAAGGGCATCCTTGACGACCCTGTTGCTTTCTGATGCCAGGGCTGTTTTAAGGATCTCAAGTTTTCTTGAAATTTCTTCTTTTTCAAGAGGTTTGTCGCGTTCCACGAAAATAAGGTCATTGTCTGTCTTATCAAGTTCTTCGGTTTTGATAAGAAGTTCCTCATACAGCTTTTCGCCGGGGCGAAGACCGATCTCAACGATGTTTATATCTTTATACGGCGTAAGACCGCTCAATCTTATCATACTTTCTGCAAGATCGAGGATCCTGACAGGTTCACCCATATCAAGGACATAAAGCTCTCCGTTTTTTGCCATGGCGCCGCTTGTTAAAACGAGCTGTGAAGCTTCACGGATAGTCATAAAGTATCTCGTGATACGTCTGTCTGTCAATGTTATCGGACCGCCTTTGGCGATCTGGCGCTTGAAAAGAGGAACGACAGATCCGTTGCTGCCGAGAACGTTGCCGAATCTTGTTGCGGAAAATGATGTTGAAACGCCGGAACGGCTCTGCACTATCATTTCACACATACGTTTTGTGGCGCCCATTACATTTGTGGGATTTACAGCCTTATCGGTGCTGACCATAATAAAGCGTTTTACACCGTATGTTTCGCATGCTTTGACAACATTGAGAGTGCCGAATACGTTGTTGTTGACTGCCTCTATAACATTCCGCTCCATAAGCGGAACATGTTTGTGCGCGGCAGCATGAATAACTATATCCGGGGTATGTTCGCGGAAGATCTTGTTTACGTGTTCCTGATCGCAAACGTTTACGATTTCCACACGCATATCAAGTTTATCGCCGTATATGCTGCGAAGCTCCTGCTGAATATCGTAAGCGCCGTTTTCGTAAACATCAAGTATCGTAAGCCTTGCAGGACCGCAGGAGGCGACCTGTCTTGCCAGCTCTGAGCCTATAGATCCGCCGCCGCCGGTTATCATTACATTTTTACCGCTGTAAAAAGACTTGACTTTTGAGTCCATAAAATGTCTTTTTTCGCGGAAAAGAAGATTTTCCATGTCTATATCGTGAATTTTACGCATGGCATCTTCATTGTCATCCAAAATGGGATAATCGTATGTCTTTACCTTGAAACCGATATCCTTGTATTTGTTATAAAGCTCGAGACGTTTGTCTTTCGAAATATTTGAAACAGCTATAACTACTTCCGCAACGCCGAGGTCTTCAAGCCTTGCTTTAAGGTTGCCTGTGGGAGAAATGACCGGGATATCGTCGATCGATCTGTTTATTTTTAATTTGTCACTGTCAACGAAGCATACGGGAGAATACTCTGACGAGGGATTGCTTATAAGTTCTTTTGCGAGCATTGTGCCCACTTCACCCGCGCCTATAATAGCTATTTTTTTCTGCTGATTGGTATTTCCGTTATTCAGAAAAGATACGCCGAAAAATACTTTAACAAGTTTCAGCGCAATTTTCTCAAAAATATTGTTTTTGTTTCTGCTCTGATAGACTTTTTGATAAAGCAGACGTGAAGTAATGCCGAATACAAGATTAACGAAAAAAAGGATCAGAACAGAAGAGACAGGAACGACAGGGAAGAAAAAAACAAATATCGCCGCAAAAAAACAGGATATGAGGTCTGCGGCAATAAGTCTTAGATAATATCCGGCAGCTGCGTAGCGTAATATCTGTCCGTAAACATCAAAACACATTCTTGCAACTGTCAGCAAAAGAAAACCGACGGCAAAAGGAATAAGGGAAGACGGGAAGCCGCCTCTTATTTCGGGGAATATAACAAACAGAAGCGCGGAAATGAGAAAAAAGATCAGGATGTCATAAATATACAACGCCCATCTGATACGCTTTAAAGCATTTGCTTTCATATTTGATCCATACCTCTGTTATTTATACTGTTTAATAAAGTCATCGACTATTTTTTTCATGCTGTCCATTTTATTGAGCATATCTTTTGCAAGCGCTATCTGGCATCTTGTTCTTACAAGATTATGATCGGGGTAAAGAATTTTGAAATACCTGTCGCCCGTTATATAGTCATCAAGAAATCTTGTTGAAAGCTCGCATGCAAGAACAAATCCGCCGAGAGCCAGGGTAGAAAGTTCGTTTTCGGTAAGAGTATTTACCGTTTGTTTTATAAATCCGTGGCTGAATGCCGTAAATACGTCAAGGTTTACTCCCGCCTCTTCGTATTTTTTGCTGTCTTCCTCAACATAATTCGTCGCAAATCTGATTGCGTCTCCGAAATCATGTCCGACAAG
>JAEEJJ010000061.1 GCA_016281805.1 Clostridiales bacterium | reverse complement strand
TTTTCATCTTAATTAATTCCTCCTGTGTGGTTTTTCGGACGATTCATACGATCCTCCCACTTTTTAGGGACCTCAGTCTACGACCTCGACACCCATGCTTCTTGCGGTTCCGGCAATCATCTTTGCAGCTGCCTCAACATCGTTTGCGTTAAGGTCGGCCATTTTCTGCTCTGCGATCTTAAGAACCTGTTCGTGTGTGATCTTGGCGACCTTTGTTTTGTTGGGAACGCCCGATCCGCTTTCGATTCCGCATGCCTTCTTAATAAGAACGGCTGCCGGAGGTGTTTTGGTGATAAATGTGAAGGAATGGTCCGCATATATTGTGATGACTACAGGGATGATAAGACCCATGTCATTTTTTGTTCTTTCATTGAATTCCTTCGTGAAAGCCATAATATTAACGCCGTGCTGACCGAGTGCAGGTCCTACAGGCGGTGCCGGATTTGCTTTGCCGGCAGGTATCTGAAGCTTTACATAAGCTGTTATTTTCTGAGCCATGTTAATTACCTTCCTTAAAGATTGAAATGAATTTTCTCTCAGATGACCTCTATCTGGTCAAGTTCGAGTTCTGCTGGGGTTTCACGTCCGAACATCGAAATTACGACGCGGACTTTGTTGTTGGGTATATCGATTTCTTCAACGATACCCGTAAAGTTCTCAAGCGATCCGCTCGTTATTTTTACGGAATCTCCGACGGCATAGTCTACTTCCGCTGTCTGCTTCATTATTCCGAGCGATGCGATTTCCGTATCCGTAAGCGGGACCGGCTTGCCCTCGGGGCCTACAAAACCTGTTACGCCGCGGATGTTTTTTACGATAAACCATGTGTCGTCGTTTACGATCATGTTTACCAGCACGTAACCGGGAAAAAGTTTTCTTTCTTTTTCGACCGTTTCACCCGCTTCGTTTTTCTCGCTGACCGTTTCGGTGGGAATGCGGACATCAAAAATAAGATCCTGAAGCTTTCTGTTTTCGATTATTGTTTCAAGACTTGTTTTGACTTTGTTTTCGTAGCTCGAATAGGTGTGAAGAACATACCATTTTCCGTTCTGCGCCATCGTTGTTCCTCCGCCGATCAAACGATAAGTCCTGCAAGGAATTTGAACAGAGCGTCAACAAGACCGATAAAAATACCCGAAAGTATAACTACGGCTATAACGACGAGCGTGTTGTTCAATACCTGTTTCGGAGTGGGCCAAACGATCTTGGAGATCTCGCTTTTGAGTTCTTTGAGAAATTTTTTAGCCTTGGCAAAAAAACCGGGCTTTTTTTCTTTTTTCTTTTCAGCCTTAGCGGGCTTCTGCTCTTCGGTTTTCTTGATTTCTTCCGCCATCTGTCTGACCTCCTTTACTTGGTTTCCTTGTGAAGCGTGTGCTTGCGGCAGAACTTGCAGTATTTGTTCATTTCAAGTCTGTCGGGATTATTCTTTTTGTTTTTGGTAGTGTTGTAGTTTCTCTGTTTGCATTCAGAACATGCCAAAACTACTTTATCCTTACCCATGTCGGCACCTCCTTAATTATTTGCCTCCCTTTCTCGCCCTGACCGTATTTGATTTCAGCCGGGCACAGCAAAGGTGTTATTATTGCCTGCGTTTCCTGCTTTTTTTATGCAACACAATAAAGCACCTTTACGCAAGGTAGAGCTATTATATCACAATTTCAAGTAAAATGCAAGTATTTTTTAAATAACAATGTGATTTTTCTATGAATTTTCGCATAAAAACTGAGAATAATCCGCTTTTAACGGATTATTCCCACTTATATCGGATCATTATCGCTGATACACGATCAGAATATCTGATTCAGGCGTTTTTGCCTTTGATGGCAAGAGCCCCGCCCGCTTTGACCGACAAATCGACTTTTCCGTTCACGATATCAACGGTTTTTACAAAACGGTTGCCCGAAGCTGTAACTTCATAAACGTCTGCCGAAGTGAAACGGGCATCCGGGATATTCCATTCTCCGTCTTTTCCGTCTGCCGAATACGCCATAAAAACGGTGTCTGTTGTATCAATTGGCAAAAGGGCGTTTGTGCCTTCTTTGACGGCAATTCCGTTTTTCGTTATCACTCCGCCGTGAGCCTTGCTGACTACGCCGTCCGAAAAATATACCGTATATCTTTCTTCTCCGAGCGAATTATCCTCTTCGTATCTTATGCGGTCATATCTGTTGAGATAGCAGTAAGGAAGCTGTGAAAGACAGAATTCACGGAGATATTCAGGAACCCATTTTGTTTCGTCGCGACCGCATCTCATCCAAATATCCTCGCCGTGCAAAGCGCCGTAGAATACAGCGAGCTGAGATCTGTCAGTAAAGCGGCCGCAGTATTCTTTCGGAGATAATTTCATGCAGTCTTCCATCGTAAGATTGCTAAGCCACCACGCGGAGGCAATTCTGCCGAGAGCATGGATAGGAGCATGAGTCCAAGATTCTTCGGGAAGAGGGTCGCCGAGCTGAGAATAAAGCCTTCTGATCGGGTGATCAGGCGCGTCTGCGCGAAGCGGAAGCTCACGGTATGTATATTCGCTTGTAACATCGATGCCGAGAGATGTGATATAATCTATCATTTTGTTTCTCGCATCGTTCTGATCATAAACATCCGTGCGCGGATTGAGACTTTCAGCTATGCAGAAATTATCGAGATGGACCGTGCCCGCCTCGCGAACCGGCGTTGCGGCAACGAAACGGTCAAAATACTTTTTGAAAAGACCGCTCTCATAATACTGTTTGTAGGATATCTTATACGCGTCTCTGCCGTTGAATATTTCTATAACTGAAGGTTTGCCGTCAATGCCGTTGACAACGGCGTTTGCCTCAACTATTTCGCGATGAGATGCGTTGTCGCCGTATTCATCGGCAACATTTCCGTGAAAGCTTACGACTGTGTTGTATTTCTTTGCTTCTTCAAAAAGCCAGCGAAGACTTTCGCTTGCTGTTTTATCGCAGTCCCGTTTCAGAAATTCGTTTACAACTTCCATTTCGGGATAGCAGTCATCATGACCGAGTCCCTGCCAGCCGACGAGATAAACGATCTTCTTTATTCCCTGTGTAAGACAGTCGACTGTTTTTATAACGTCAAGAGCCTGTTCGAATGTAAAGTATACTTCGCTTTTGTGGTTCGGGAAATCCGGTTTTGCCATGAAAAGTTTCATCCAGAGAGTCTGAGAATAATCATAATTATATTTCATTGATACACCTCCTATATATCCGTCTGATTTACTGTTTATCATTTTTCCGCTTAATCATAATAAGCATCAATAAAAGCTTTTATTATCTTTTCAAGATACGGCAGTTTTTTTCTGTCGCACCTTTCGATCAATCCCGTAAGCGAGGATTTCCCATCATG
>JAEEJJ010000060.1 GCA_016281805.1 Clostridiales bacterium | reverse complement strand
CGTGGGTGTAAAATTAAGCGCATTATATATCTTTACAAGACCTTCCGGCGAGATATCCGAAGTAAAAAACACGGTCGGTTTGTCGGTATCATCCGCTTCTGACGAATCATTCTGTGACTCTGTCAGGTTTTCTTCTGTGAGCGCAGGTGATTCGGGTTTATCATCAGAAGATGCCGCAATGTTGTTATCCGAGCCGTCAGGTTTAACGATGTTTTTTTCGCACGCGCTGAGGAATACGAGCGCAGCCAAAAGGAAAATGATTGCAAAATACAGTTTTTTCTTCATTTTATTGCCTTTCTTACAAGCTTTTTCCGAGTTTATACGCTTTTTCAGGACAGAGTCTTTGGTTCGTTTGTGTATGAGTGGTCGGATCACCCAACGAGGGAGATGTATCGGTTTTACAGACGGTGCATATTATCAGAGCTGCGCCGATCAAAAGTGACAGAAGCACGAGGCAGACGGAGGTAAGCGTCTGCGTTTTTTTCTCTTCGCTTTTGCCGTTTATCCATTTGATTATCGAAGCTGTCTCTGCGCCGATAAACGCAAAGGCGATCAGGATCGCAAGGTTTTCAAGAAAAACGAGCGCTGCCGCTTTATCATAATCAAAGAATGCGAACGGCGTGCGAAAAAATATGTAATCGGGAATGGAGTTTTTAACGAAAAGCCAAAAACCGACACCTGCTAAGACAGCAAATACCGCTGTGACAGAGGCTTTCAATCTGCCGTTCCATTTTAAGCCCGCAGTCATCGCCGGGATATGCAGTCCGAGATGAAGTCCCATAAGGATAAACGACCAGAACGACATAGCAAGGTGAAAACGCCGCGCGAAAGCTATAGGGAGCATTCCGTAAAGGAACGGCACCGCGTGAGAGCTCATTGCCATACCGCAGAGCGCCGTAAGCGCTACTGATACAAGCAACAGCGTGTTCACTACGACAGATACAACGCGGTAGGCGTTGTATTTGCCCTTGAAAAGCGATTTATACCATTTGAAATTAAGTATGTGGTGAACGATCAGCAATACCGTCATTGCGATCCCGCCCCATTCGTGCAGAGTTTCGCCGGTCACCTGGTAAGCCATAAGACAGAGAAGAAGGACGCTCATAAGGGCATCGACTATTTTTTTTATAATGTTTTTTTTGTTTGTCGGCATTTTGCCGTCCCCCTGTTTACCGGTTTAAGCCGTCGATCCACGATTCAAGGTCTGATTCGGAAACGCTTCCCGGGAAGCGCTTGCCGTCAAGCCAATTACCGCTTTTCGCTTTTTCTTCAAGGTTTTTTCCGCTTCTGCCGATGCCGCTGCTCGAAGACGTGCAAAACGGTATCATAGTTATGCCGTCAAAATCATAGCTTTCAACGAATGTATCCATAATGCGAGGCTCCTCGCCCCACCAGATCGGAAAACCGATATATATCGTTTCATATCCTTCAAGAGATATGCGCTCGCTGCCTATTTCGGGGCGAGAGGAGGGATCGTTTTGCTCCTTTGTGGATCGGCTGCTGCTGTCGTTCCAGTTAAGATCTGCCGAGGTGTATTCCTGAGCCGCTTTTATTTCGTAAATATCGGCATTCTCTATTTTGGCGATCTTTTCTGCTACTCCCTTTGTGGTCCCTGTCGCAGAGAATACGACTACAAGGACTTTTTTATTCTCTGTATCCGTATCCGTTTCAGGTGTGGTTTCTACATCGGGCGTAACCTCTTCCGCATCCTGCTCCGTTTCCGGCTCAGCAGAAACAGAGGGTTCGGATATTTCCGTCTCCTGTGATGTTTCGTCAGTAACTGATATTTCATCCGTAGCTGTCGTCGAGCCGTTTCCTTCGATATTTGCGGGAGTATTTCCGGCGCAGGCACAAAGTGCAAGCAAAAGCGCCGCAGTCAGTAAAAATGTAAATGTTTTTCTCATAATAATCTCCTGTTATTTATATTCAGGGCAATTTTAAAGTGTTTTACATGCAGATGTGTTCACGGATGCCCTTGAATTTTGCATTTTTGTCAATTTGATTTCTGTAATATTTTTTCTTTCATTTCAGCGCCGCTTCGAGCCATTTTTCGATCTCTTTTTCATCCGGGCGGTTGATCTGTATGCCCTTTTCCCAATGGACGATTCCGCTTACGTTTTTATGAAGCTCCGTATCGCTTCTTCCGACGCCGCTACCTCCGGAAGTACAGAACGGAACGATCGTTTTTCCGCTGAGATCATAGCTTTCAAGAAATGTTTCGATGATCCTCGGAGCCACACCCCACCAGATCGGAAAACCGACGATGACAGTATCGTATGAGTCCATATCTGCGACGGCTGATGCGATCTCAGGTCTTGCTGTTTTGTCTTTCATTTCCAGAGTGCTTCTGCTGTGTTTGTCCGTCCAGTTCAGATCCGCGCCGCTGTAAGGCTCTTTCGGAATAATTTCAAAAAAATCTCCGCCCGCAATACGAGCAATTTCTTTTCCGACGCGTTTTGTTACACCGCTTGCGGAAAACACCGCAACAAGTATTTTCTTTGCCATATTGTTTAATCTCCTTTTCCCGAAAACTGATCATTTTAATTCCGGTCTCTTTATTTATAATTTATATGAACTGTGGTTTATTATTCACAGTAATCTGATAATACAGCTATATGTTATCTCGTAAACGGACTGATAGATATAGTTGATGCCTGCCTCCCGCATAGCCGCACGCTGTTTTTCCGTTACGGCGGTATAAGGGTATATGCCGAACATGAACGGGTAGAAAATATAAATGAAATTCTGAATATCCGAAGCAGACTTTTCGGGACAGAATTTTTCGAGGATCATGCAAATAAGCTGCATCGAACGGCCATAAGCTTTTTTAAAACCGGTCAAAAGCTCTTTTCTGCTGTTTGCCTCCATATCATAGTTGTTCATAGAAAGAAGCTTAAGCAGCTGCACACGCTCTGCAAGCGACGATGCGATCTTTTTTGCGATCTCTTTTTTGTCAAGCTTTTCGTTATCCTCAAGAATCGAGGCAAGTTTCTCGTTCCAACGGTCGTATTCCCTTTCAAAGAGCGCCAGGAAAATCTCCTCTTTCGTTTGAAAAGTATTGTATATCGTCGGGCGGGAAAACGGCACTTGCTCACCTATGTCTTTCAGCGTGATCTCTTTGAAACTTAAAGTCCTATACAGCTTTTCGCAGGCGTTTACGATCTCCTCGCGGCGCTCCGCTATCTGTTCCGATGTTTTCTTAAGCATTTTCAGCCCTCCGAACTATATTGACACCGTGTCAGTATTGATATTATATCATGACTTTGACACGGTGTCAATATATATTTAAATGTTTAACAAAAACTTCAAATTCTGATATCCAGCCGGCAAAGACAGCTGATTTTGTATGAAAAATTCTGCGACAAGCGCGGACTGCCTGATGTCAGAGAGTGAAACGGGGCAGATAAAGTTTAACAGTTTAAATGCAGAGCAGAGCGGAAACACGCTTGAATCGGCAGGGTTTGCGGGTATCCGTTCCGTTTATCATCCAAAAAACCGTTGAGCATTGTCATAGAAAGAAAGCGGGATCATTATGCTCCGCGCTGTTTTGCCGCAAAAAAATAACAGAATAACAATATCGGCTGAGAGCGTTCCTCTCAGCCGGGTTTTTATATGAGCTTTGAAAGCAAGGGATAAAGCCGTTCAAAGAAACGGAAAAATCCAAGGTCCGTGGGATGACAGGTATCAACGGTGCACGAACGGAGGGGGTCATCACCGAATATAGAAGCGCCGTCAATGAAGTAAACGTTTTTATCGCCTCGCGACAGTGCGTTTTCATACGTTTTTCTGATGACATCCCGTCTCACGGCAAACGACCGTTCAGCCTCATGATCGACATTTATAACGTCCGGCTTTGATATGATTATCACCGGCGTATCCGGATGCGCCTCGCGCACTGTAAGGAAAAACGGTTCATGCGTTCGCGCAAGATGCTCCGCATCGGGTGCGTTATGATCGTAGTCAAAGACGAATGCGGACATTTCAAGTTCCGCTATATACCGCGCCATGATCTGCTCCCCTTTTGCCGAGCCTGAAAAACCGAGATTTATGTAATCGCAGTCTAAGGCGCGCGACAGCATCGCCTGGTAGCTGTTGCCCGGTCTGGATGCGCATCCGCCCTGGGTTATGGACGAACCGTAATAAACGACCGGTACCCGTCTGCCGTATTCGGCAGGCACCTCGAACGAAGCCTTGTCGGAAACACCAATGAAAAGTTTGTCAACGTCGTTGTAAAGCGGAAAATCGATTATAATATCCTGCATACCTCCCGGTGTTCTCAGCATGTTCTCGTATCCGTGCGGACAGTTGAACGGAGGAACAAAGGTACCGACAAATTCATGTTTTCCGCCGCGGAGCCTGTACATATCGAATCCGCTTACGCCGGTGCCCGCCATATGCGAAAAGCAGCATTGAGCGCCCCATTCGGCATGTATCGCCACATACGGTGAATCGGTGCGGAGCCTCAGCCTGACGCCGGCAGTATTCGTTGCAAGCAACGATACACCGTTGTTCGTATTATCGGCTATCTCTTTGGGCAGCCTTCTGAAAGGCGTAACGGAACAGCAGCCGTAAATACGAAAATCCGTGCTGTCGGCAGTTCTCCATACGATATCATCCATGCGGACGATCTCTTCCACCTTAAGATTTTTATCTATTTCAGATATATGCATACTCTTCTCCTTTTCAGTCTGCCGTTTCCCATATGTGTTCTATTCCTCGCTTTGAAGGCGCAACTTCTTTTTCTATATATTCTTCCAGTTTTGTTATGTTTGATTCTATAAACTCCGAAGGCGCCTGTCCGCTCACGACCCATTCGCCGAGAGCCACATTCGTCGGAGCGCCGAGCGCCGTGAACTGGGTGTTGAGGAACATGCCGAAATAGATGTCCGCATCTCGGCGGTCAAAAAAGTAGGTATGATATAAAAGATCTTTTACCGCGTTGAGATCGGGATATTCTTCAAAAGGTTCGTACAGCGCATCAAGCGCAAGCGCGGTCGCCTCGATATTGGGCGAGGTCTGGGGAATAACAATAACGTTTTCAAGGTTCGTATAATGGCAAGCCATATATCCCGGCTCGGCATTCGGACCCGAGGGCCACGGCAAAAGCCCGAAATTCGTCATTGTCTTAGCAATATTGCTTGTTACGTATTCAACGTAGTGCATAACGCCGAGCACTGTTTCGCCCGCAATAAGCGCCTCTACCTGAGCAGTATTTCCTCCGCGTTTATCGACCGTATATGAAAGTGCGCCGTTGAAAACGTAATTTGCCTCGTTCATGGCTTCAAGAGCGGAAGGTTCGGTTATTCCCGAATGATAATTCCCGTCAGGACCTTTTTTTGCGACCTGAAATCCGTTTGAAAGAAGATAATTTGCTCCCAGATCGTGCCCTGATGTTGCCAGAGCGTAATGTTTCACTTCTCCGCCTTCATCAACGTAGTATTTTTCAAGACATTCGCGGAACGTCTCCCATGTCCATTTTCCGTTTTCATACAAATCGCGTGGATCTTCGACGTTCAGAGAGGCAATGATTTCCTCGTTTACTACCGTCAGTCCCCTGTATGAAACCGAGGATGTAGGCCATGCGGCGGGGATCAGGCCGAAAACGTCGTCATTCCAGTAAAGTATTTCAAGAACGTTGCGTTTTCCCCATTTATCTTCATTGCGGTAATCGATATATTCCCCAAGCTCCGAAAGACCGACCAGCAAGCCGGCTTTCATGCTGTCCCGAAACGTATCCGAAACCCCGGTGAATATATCACAATAATACATTCCGGCAGCGATGCTCATTCTGAAATTTGTTCCTGTAGAACCGTCCGAATAATAAGAGATATCCAGTTTACAGTTAAGATCGTCCTGAACGTCCTTTATTCTTTGAACGGCAAGATCTGCAAGCACGGTATTTACCGCATAGCCCAGAACCTGTTCATCGTCTGCGCTGAATGACTGATCGCCGGTTCTGCGCATATACTTCAAGGCTGCGCCTTCAAGATCTGTTCTCTCGTTCTGTATTGAAAAATCAAGATCGAATGTTTCCTGCGTCTGCGTTACGCATGCAGCAAGCATAACAGAGAATAGTAAAACAAGAATCAATGCTTTTACTGTTTTTTTCATCTTCTGCGTTCCTTTCTGATTTCACTTTTTTCGTCGCCGAGTCGGACTGATGCGCTGCGATAAATTCAAAGGTTTTCGCTTAAGATCATAATATCACAATAATCGGCAGCTGTCAACTGTTTTTTTGTTGTTTATCCATCTACGGAAATAATATTTTTTTCTTTTTTTTCCTGAAAAAACAGGTCTGCCTGAAATTCAGGCAGACCCGAAAAATGAGAACAATGAGAACTTGTACTTTTTGATATTCAGTTATTAACTTAACGCCTACGGATTACATCTTTTACATGGTTCGTACCCCATGTTTATGATTTCGTCTCTGCTCTTGGTTGATTCCGCATAATTTTTTTCTTTTATTTGTTTAACGGAACCGCAATCCGGTCTGTGAAACTTTTTTGTATTGGTATTTAAAACGTAATACCCGTCTCCTCCGGATCTGGTTGTCTGCTCTTTTTCTTTATTTTTAGCCTCTTCTTCGGCTTTTATGCGTGCTTCTTCTTCCGCTTTCGCTTTTGCTTCCGCTTCCGCCTTCGCTTTAGCTTCTTCTTCAGCTTTCTTGCGGGCTTCTTCCTCCGCTTTCGCTTTTGCTTCGGCTTCCGCCTTCGCTTTAGCCTCTTCTTCGGCTTTTATGCGGGCTTCTTCCTCCGCTTTCGCTTTTGCTTCGGCTTCCGCCTTCGCTTTTGCTTCTTCTTCAGCTTTCTTGCGTGCTTCTTCCTCCGCTTTCGCTTTTGCTTCCGCTTCCGCCTTCGCTTTAGCCTCTTCCTCGGCTTTTATGCGGGCTTCTTCCTCCGCTTTCGCTTTTGCTTCTTCTTCCGCCTTCGCTTTAGCTTCTTCTTCGGCTTTTATGCGTGCTTCTTCCTCGGCTTTCGCTTTGGCTTCTGCTTCCGCCTTCGCTTTTGCCTCTTCCTCGGCTTTTATGCGTGCTTCTTCCTCCGCTTTCGCCTTTGCTTCTGCTTCCGCCTTCGCTTTAGCTTCTTCTTCAGCTTTTATACGTGCTTCTTCCTCCGCTTTCGCTTTGGCTTCTGCTTCCGCCTTCGCTTTAGCCTCTTCTTCGGCTTTTATGCGTGCTTCTTCTTCGGCTTTCGCTTTGGCTTCTGCTTCCGCCTTCGCTTTAGCCTCTTCTTCGGCTTTTATGCGTGCTTCTTCTTCGACCTTGGCTTCTGCATCGGCACCTGCGCTTTCTTCATCGAAAGTAAAATCTTTTT
The DNA here is from genome assembly GCA_016281805.1 of Clostridiales bacterium. GTDB lineage: Bacteria > Bacillota > Clostridia > Oscillospirales > UBA644 > HGM12619. The sequence continues at coordinate 63 of JAEEJJ010000060.1, read as the reverse complement.
CGGGAACCGTATCATCGTTATCATTTCTCAAAACTCCCCCGATGTCGGAAGTCACGGTATCTT
>JAEEJJ010000059.1 GCA_016281805.1 Clostridiales bacterium | reverse complement strand
TTCCAATTTTCTTAGCCATCATATCAGCTGTATACTGACTTGTTTCTGTTGCGGTTTGCGTAAAAAATATTGCTTTCATTCCGTCTTCCGAAGCAAGCAAAGAGAAGAACTCCCCAAAGTTCTTTTCGGATAACAGTTTTTGGGATATTTCGGGCGTATCACTGACCGCACAAAAGAACGGAAAGTTTTCTACAAGAGACAAATACGTCGTTCCTTCATTGTTGATGATTTGAGATGTTATTTGCTGATTGCCACAATTTTTTTCAATGACATCCTTTAAAAGAGGTCGGCTTTCATTGCCGAAATATGCGCTTTGCAAAGTCCATATGGTTTCAAACATAAATTTGAAAAAATCTATTTTGTCTTCTTTGCAATAGATCTTTTGAAGGCAAAAATTAAACAAATCATCAAGAATATCATCTTGAGAGTAATCGGATATCTTTTTTTCTACTCCAAATAAGGCATCAATAGACACCCCTAAAATCTTGGAAATATTCGGCAACAAATAAGTATCGGGAACGCCTCCGTTTTCCCATTTTGACACAGCTTGTCCCGAAATGCCAACCAATTCTCCAAGCTGTTCTTGTGTGTATCCTTTAAGTTTTCTGTATTTTGCAATTTTTTCCCCGATTCTTAATTCCATAAAAACCTCCAAATACTCTTTATCACCGGTGTGACCGTATTATAACACAAATCACAGTTTGATTCGATAGAGGCTCTGTTACGTTTCACAACTGTGAGTTGGAAAATTTACATTATCATCGGAAAACGCCGAGAGCGACCATAACGGTTCTCTCGGCGGTGTTTCTATTTTTTGATCACGGCATATTAAAGTATGCGCCAACAGCAGGCGAGGCATTTTCATCGTATTTCAACCAACCGCTTGCGTGTGCATACTTAACAACATATCTCCGCGTACGACTTATTGTACATATTGCTTAAAGCAATGCATTAACCATTCTTTCATCATCTCGTAAATAATGTGTTAGAGCAGAAGCGATAATTACACGAACAAGTTATTAATGCCCTCAGATGCTGTTTTTCAGCTTCAGCCGGTACTGTTTATAGTGATCGCTGTTCAGATAGTCGATGATGTTCTGCTTCGGGATGTAATAGGTCGTGCGGATGTAAAAATGCGGGATCAAGTTCTGCTGCATCAGCTTCCGTGCGGTGCCGTCCGAAATACGGATCATTTTACAAAGCTGACCGATGGTCACGACGTCCGGATAATCGCGCAGCGCTTTTTTATAATCAGTCGTCATTTTCAGTCTTTACGCCTCCTTGAAATCCGTTGTCACTCAAGCTGCTTTGGGGGATAAGGCCGAGATAACTGAGAAGATATATTTTGGGGATGCGATAACTCCTTCCGACCTTCAGGCTGGGAAGTTTTCCTTTAGCAATCAGTCTGTACCCGGTTTTCGTGCTTATACGGAGGACCCGACAGACCTGTTCGATATCCATTACGTCCGGATAGACTCACTAAAGGGTTTACCGTACAGATTGTTTTAGAGTGAGTATGATGAAACAGCATTTCATTAGCATTTTCGCACCGGGGACCAGTCCCCGGACCCCTGAGGTTTATCGCTTTACAAGAGGAATATTTCCTCAGCCATACTTGGTGATAAAAGAAAGAGTACCGCCATGTGACGATACCCTTATTCCTCTGCCAGTCCGGCGCTCGAGTCGATCCTCATCGTTGCTCTATCCTCCGCAAAGGCATCTAAGGATATCATGGTGATGTTTTAAAATCAATACTTTTCCGGCCATTTCTGACCGTCAATTGCGACCAGGAGTGGCCGGGAAATGTGTCTTTCCCTGACCGCCAATTGCGTCTTTGATGACCGTTTCAGATGGCTGTCTGCAGCGAAATCTGTTTCGCGTATTTCGTTTATCGGCTTCCGCAAACAGGTTGCCGGAAGAGCGCGTCAAGAAAAGTGCGTTGATTCAGCGAATAAGTTCATGGAAAAGTGTAAATTATATCTTGATTACTCCATGGATTTGTGCTATGATAATACCATCGACAATTATGGGAGGATGAAGAATGCTCCGACGTAAAATCACAAAACAAATTGAAGAGTTCTACAAGGACAACCCGAAAAAGGCGCTGATGATCATCGGCGCCCGTCAGGTCGGTAAGTCCTATATAATCGAGCAGTTCGCAAATGCACACTACGAGAGCGTTATCAAAATGGATTTCATCGAGAATCCGGATTATATCACGCTTTTCAAGGGGGTGCAGGGTGCGGACGAGATTTTGCTGCGCCTTTCCGCGCTTTTCGGTGACCGGATGATCCCGGGGAAGACGATGATCTTCTTTGATGAGGTGCAGGAGTGTAAGGAGCTGATCACACAGATCAAGTACCTCGTGCAGGACGGCAAGTATTCCTATATCCTCAGCGGGTCTCTGCTCGGGACGGTTTTCAAGGATATCATCTCCGCCCCGGTGGGATACATGGACATCGTCACGATGTACCCGCTGGATTTCGAGGAATTTGCCTGGGCAAACAACGTCGGCGCAAAGGTCATCGACGCGCTCCGGGTCTCGTTCGAACAGAAAAAGCCCGTGGACGCGTTTATCCACGAGCGCATGACGGCGCTGTTCGAGCTTTACCTCATCGTCGGCGGTATGCCGGAGGCGGTCTCCACATATCTGGAAACGAAAAATCTCCGCAAAGTCGCCGATGCGCAAAGCGCGATCATCCGGCTTTATAAGCGCGATATTTCAAAATATGACGAGAAAAACCGCCTCTATCTCAACGAGATTTTCGACCTGATCCCCAGCGAGTTGAACACGAAAAATAAGCGCTTCATCCTTAAGAATCTGAACGAAAAAGCGCGGTTTGACAAGTATTACGACAGTTTCCTGTGGCTGAAAAACGCCGGCGTCGCGCTCCCGGCGAACGTGGTGGACGAGCCGAGAGTGCCGCTGCTGCTCTCCAAGTCGCAAAATCTTTTCAAGCTGTTCTCAAACGACGTCGGTCTGCTCGCCGCACAGTACGGGAACGAGATCCAGCTCAAGATCCTGCAGCATGAAACGACGATCAACTTTGGCTCCATATACGAAAACGTTGCCGCCGAGGAACTGACCGCACACGGATATACGCTCTATTACTACAACAACAAAAAGTTCGGCGAGCTTGACTTTGTGATCGAAGAGGACGGCAGGATCCTGCCGATTGAGATCAAATCCGGCAAGGATTACTACCGCCACAACGCGATGGATAACGTGCTGAACGTAACGGACTACGGCATCGAAGAGGGCTACGTTTTCTGTAACGGCAATATCGAAACAGACGGCAAGGTCACCTACTTCCCGATTTATATGCTGATGTTCCTGCAAAAGCAAGAATTGCCGATGGAGATCCTGTTCAACACCGATTTTTCGGACTTGAACGACAAGATATAAAACCGCCTCGATTCGAACCCCCGCAGGTTGGTCATGATGCCCGACGCTCGAAAACAGAGCCGGCGTAATACCCTGTGGGTTCGAATTGAGTTAAAACCTTCAGAATAATATCGAAACAGGAGAATTATTATGCACAAGATAGTTGATGAAAAAGGAAAAACCTATAACTTGTATTCATATGGTTTGGAATCCGAATTTGAAGAAATGGTCGTCGCAAATGTTGATGCCATATTTGGCAAGGATGGCATTTATTTCGATATTAAAAAACTTATCGGCAAACCGAAAAAGGGCGCAACAATTCCCGATGGTTATTATCTTGATTTGACTTTTCATACTGACCCCCGGCTTTATCTTGTCGAGGTTGAGTTGAACAGCCATGATGTCTATGGACATATCGGAGAGCAGATACTTCGTTTTGGTATTTCATCTGAAATGGACAAATACAAGATAAAGAACCTTTTGCTTTCGGCTATTCAGGCTGATTCTCAAAAGCAGGCAAAGTTGAATGAGTTTTTTAAACGATCATCTTTTAATAACAGTAGTGAGCTTTTTGATAAAGTGATTTTCGATAACAAACCCGCTGCAATTGTCATTATTGATGAGGCAACGGACGAACTGTACAATGTCATGGGACAGCTCACAATGACGACCGAAGTCTTGGAAGCGCAGACCTATGTTTGCGGAAAGAATAAACTGTATCGTTTTACTCCATTCAAGGATGAAATACTTACCGACGTGGCAGAAAACGAAGATGTTGATGAGCTTGACACAATAGTGGTTCCCGCCAGAGAAGATGGCTTTGAAGAAGAATTCCTGAAAAACAGTCGCTGGTTTGCAATTAGGATCTCCGGCGCTATGATTGATAAGATCAAGTATATTGCAGCTTATCAGGTTGCTCCAGTTTCCGGAATCACATGTATTGCTGAAATAGATCGTATTGAAAAATATAACGAAACAAATAAATACATACTGTATTTCAAAGCCGGAACAACGCAAAAAATCAACAAGATCGGACTCGGCGCTAAGAAGGGGCAAGCGCCGCAAGCGCCAAGATACTCATCGTACAAAGCGATTATGACAGCTAAGTCTGTTGATGATTTGTGGAGCAAATAAAAACACCGTATAGAAAATCAATTTAAATAAACAGTAACGCAGGAAACCCGGCACGAAAAGTGATATTGGGTAGTTTTACCATGCGCAGAAACAAGTTGATGACGCTGTCGCTTCCCAAAAAACGGTACCCTTGCTAAAAAAAATGACGAGACCGGCAATCTTTTGCCGTGTAGCGATTGATTGCCGGCCTTGCGCGGGACTTTTTTTACAGCCCCTTTTCAATAAAGTTGCTCTTTCGGAACTGATCATAAACGGGGGCGGCTTCGCTTTGAACAGTACCCCATATAATGGAAAACATTTTGAGTTCGGGTTTGCGAAGGGATCACTTTCCGTCGTGGAAACACGTGAACGCGGAATGCTCCAGTTCCGGGACTCCGTATTTATCCTTCGCATCAGAAATCGCCCTGATCATAAAAGCCATATTGCGGGCAAGGTTTCTCATCGTCTGGAGGCCTTCCAGATCTTTTCTCACGTCTTCAGCCGTAAAACCGTGGACCTGGTTCCAGTACGTCGAAGAAGCCACCGGCATGCTGCTGATAGTAAAATATTTGTTCAGCACGTCGAAACTCGCGGAATTTCCGCCTCTGCGGCATGAAACGACCGCCGCTCCGACTTTGAACTGTTTCGAAAACGGAGTGCTGTAGAACAGCCGGTCAAGGAACGCGATCAGCGTGCCGTTGGGAGACCCGTAATAAACCGGACTTCCGATGACAAGACCGTCCGCTTTCTCAAACTCGGGGGCAATTTCATTGACCGCGTCGTTTACGGCACATTTTCCTGTTTTTTCGCAGCTCCCGCACGACATACAGCCGCGAATACTCTTAGCACCGATATTGACCAGCCTGGTCTCGATACCCTCACCCTCAAACACCTTTATCATTTCTTTAAGCGCTTCCGCAGTGCAGCCGTCAGCTTCAGGACTGCCGTTGATCAATAGAACCTTTGCCATCTCAAGACCTCCGTAAAAGTATTTCGTACCATATTATTTTACAACAGAAGCCTGCGGTTGTAAATTGGATCTTTGGCCCGGGCCTATAACAGGGCTCTTTTCCTGTTTCCGTGAATGATATCCGTTCGCGATTGGATACGGCCTCCTCGCCCCAAAATTACGAAAAATAAGGCCCGGAGATCAAATCCTGAGATCCGGACTTCATCCGGTCTTCATCCAGTCTTCATCCAGCCTTAGGAGGCGCTGTCTCCTGATTCTAATTTGATTAAAATTACGTGACATTTTTAGTTATTTCGCTTTTTGTGACGTATCGGGCGCCGCTTAATTTTGAATTCGTCCCGTTTTTTCCGAGAATTCATCGTTTGTGAATTTATTCATGTTCTACATCTTGTGTGCCGGTTTGGAGAGACACAATATATAGTGTTTCTCTCGTCTTGCTGCTGATTTTTATGCTTTTAAAATGAACTTGATGCCTGGAAAATGGGCGATTTGTACGGGACAAATTGCCGTTATTGGGATAATGTGACGTACCGGGGACAAAAAGGAGGTCAAAATCAGAACAGTTTTCTCGAAGGCTCCGCTCTTGGTCGGGCAGTTGTTTGAAATGGCACATTAATTGATTTAATTGCGGTTTATGTGCCACCCTGGCCGTTTGAAATGAAAAATCCGTGGCACACAAACTGCCGGAATTTAAGATCGTGTGTCACTCCACCTCCGACTCCGGAGAAAAATGAAAAATTCGTGGCACACAAACTGGCGGATTTTAATATCGTGTGCCACTCCACCTCCGACTCCGGAGAAAAATGAAAAATTCGTGGCACACAAACTGCCGGATTTTAATATAGTGTGCCACTCCTCCCGAGTCTAAAAAGGAAAATGAGCAATTGAAGGGGCAGGCGGTGCCCGGACGTTGTCCGTCTGGGCGCGGTTCGGAACAGGATGCAGTCGAAGAACAGTTTTTCACGGAAACAGGAAAAGAACC
>JAEEJJ010000058.1 GCA_016281805.1 Clostridiales bacterium | reverse complement strand
TCCCGTTGTAGACAACGAAAACAGACTCGTCGGAATAGTAACCATCGACGACGCTATCGACGTCATCCAGGAAGAGAACACGGAAGATATCGAAAAAATGGCGGCTATCACGCCTACCGATAAAACGTATATGAAAACCGGCATTCTGGAAACATGGTTCAAGCGTATTCCGTGGCTGTTGCTTCTTATGATCTCCGCAACGTTTACGGGACGAATAATCACATCATTTGAAAATGCTCTTGCCGCGAATATCGCGCTTTCGGCGTTTATCCCGATGCTTATGGATACGGGCGGCAACGCCGGTTCGCAGGCTTCGGTATCGATAATCCGCGGACTTGCACTCAACGAAATAGAATTTCGGGATATTTTCAAGATCTGGGGAAAAGAGCTCGTTGTTGCGCTGCTTTGCGGACTTGTTCTTGGCGCGGCAAACTTCGGCAAGATCATGCTTCTTGGCGAAACGGGCGGAGACGTTGCAACCGCAGCGGTCGTATGCCTTACGCTTGTTGTAACGATAATTATCGCAAAATTTGTGGGCTGTACCCTGCCGCTTCTTGCAAAACGCATCGGTTTTGACCCGGCGGTAATGGCAAGCCCGTTTATCACCACCATAGTCGACGCGCTTTCGCTGCTCGTATACTTCAATATCGCAACGTCGATGCTGAATATGGGCTAATGATTTTTTCGGAAGGCGCAGGGCGATGAACGCAGCGCGCAGAGTTCACGACCCGGCCTATTTATAAAAAAGCTGAGAATTTTATTATTCTCAGCTTTTTTTTATTTATGATCTGCGGCGTTGCTGCATACTGCGTATGCGAGCGCTGAATTTGCACTCCGGTTTGCGAATTACAATTCCTCAGTCCGCATTGCTTCCGCGCTTCGCATTATCGTTTCCGCCGCCTTTTCGTCGTTTTCGTCAACGGAGAGGTCGAAAGCGGGCTCTTTGTCGTATGCGTTTCCTACGCGGACGGTGAAAATCTTTTCGCCCAGGACCGTCTGCATAAGGTAAACGTCGTCTTCGTCTATTTCCGAGGCGGTAAGGATCACTATCAGTCCCGCGTCGGTCAGGATATTTGCGGTTTCGGCAAGACGGCGGATATGTTCGTCGCGCTCGTCCCTGTCCTCGCTGTGTCCCGTTTTGATATCGGCGTCAACGCCGTATAAAACGTTGCCTATGCCGAGATAGTAAACGGATCTTCCGTTTGCAAAAAGCAATTTTTCAAGCTCGCGGGCAACGGTTTTTCTGTCCGAATTTTTACTGCCGGTAATCATGATAACGAACGGCTTCTGCCTGAAACGCTCCATTCTTTCCGTCAGCGAAACGCCGCCTTTTTCCCACAGGAAATTGCGCCGCAAAACGTTCTGGCGTATCTTTTCGTCGCCCGCAACGCCCGTTATTATTCCTCCGCCGGAAATTTCGTATCCGTCAACTATAACAAATCTTCCCGTTCCCGAAAGCTCGGACGATATATCGAATGAGATCGGTCTTTCGAGCGTAAGGGTGCATTTTGCAACTTCGTTTTTTTCGACCTTCGGCTTCGCAGTTTTTTCAAGAGATGAGGCGTTGAGAACGTAGTCCGTTTTTTCAAGACGCATCGGCACTTTTGCCGATCCGGTTTTGAGATAATAACGTTTTCCTTCTGTTAAAGCGTCCTTTCCGAGCCAGAAAAGCGAAACCTCTATCCTCGATGCCGTTACGGGCGGCTTTTCGTCTGTTTTTACGGCAAGATCGCCGCGTTTTACATATATCTGCTCCGTCATCGTTATACCTGTTGAATAACCCGACGTCACTGCGGTCCTTTTCGGTCTGTTGAACTCTTCTATCGTCGCTACCGTCGTTTTTTTGCCCGACGGGTGAAACATAATGCCGTCGCCTGCGCGCAGCGTGCCTGACTCGACGGTTCCGGCTATTATCCGTCTTTCGTCGCCCGAAGACGTGAATTTGTATACGTCCTGCACAGGCATGCGGAACGGCAGATCGTCCGGCGGAAGCTCTTCTTTGAAGGCGTCGAGCTGTTCAAGCACCGTCATGCCGTCATACCACGGCATTTTGTCCGATCTTACGGCGATATTGTCGCCCATAGCGGCGCTTACGGGAATGAACGAAGTGGGCGTAACTCCCGCCGCGGCAAGAAATTCGGAATACTCCTTTACGATATTATTGAATACTTCTTCGGAATATCCCATTATGTCAAGCTTGTTTACAAGCACGGAGACCTGCTTTATGCCGAGCATCGAAAGGATATATCCGTGACGGCGCGAATTTTCGCGAACTCCTTCGTGCGCGTCTATAACAAGCAGAGCAGCTTCCGCGCGCGAAGCTCCGGTGATCATGTTTTTCAGAAATTCAATATGTCCCGGCGCGTCAAGGATTATATATTCGCGTTTTTCCGTTCTGAAAAAACAGCGGGCTATATCTATCGTTATCCCCTGCGCCCGTTCGTCCTTGAGCGCGTCAAGCAGAAATGCGTATTCGAAGGGCTTTGAATTTCTTCTGCACATTTCCTTTATCTGCTCAAGCTTTCCCTGAGGCAGAGACCCCGTATCGGCAAGAAGTCTGCCTATCACGGTGCTTTTACCGTGGTCAACGTGACCAACGATAACTATATTCATATCTTTTTTACATGTATCCATCTTTGCGAAGTTCCTCCAGCCCGCCGCCGTCTTCCTTATCCTGAGCCCTTCCCGATCTTTCGGCGATATTCGCGAATTTGCCGCTTCTCAGCTCTTCTATTATTCCGTCAAGGTCTTTCGCGTCGCTTTCAACGGGGTTCGTGCATGGCCAGCAGCCGAGAGAACGGTATCTTTTTCCGTTGCCCTGATCGAAATAAAGCGATACTACAGGCACGCCTTCACGCCGTATATATTCCCAAACGTCAAGCTCCGTCCAGTCAAGAAGCGGATGTATGCGTATGTGCGTGCCGGGGGCGAAATCCGTTTTATACTGACCCCAGAATTCCGGCGGCTGATCGCCTATGTCCCAGTCGTTGTTTTTGTCTCTCGGCGAAAAATAGCGTTCTTTTGAACGGCTGCCCTCTTCGTCCGCGCGAATGCCCACTATAACGCCTGTATAAGGCTCAGTGTTTGAATCCTTTTCATAATTTCCCGTCGCGTGGTTCAGCCTGTATCTCGGCCACTCTCCCGAAAGGGTGTGCCGCAGTGCCTCGGTCTTGAGATTTCTGCAGCATTCTATTCTCGTTGCGTTGCCGTCGGGAAACGTGAGCTTTTTATCGAGCGCTTCGCGGTTCTCGCCGTATATCATATCAAGCTTCCACTCTTTTGCAAGCCTGTCGCGGTATGTGATCATTTCAGGTATCTTGTAATGCGTATCTATATGCACGAGCGGAAACGGAACATGACCGTAAAACGCTTTTCTTGCAAGACATAAAAGAACGGTAGAGTCTTTGCCGATAGACCAGAGCATGCACAGACTTTTGAACTGACTGTATGCCTCGCGCAGTATATGTATGCTTCTGTTTTCGAGCCTGTCTAAATGGTCCATATATTCTCCTTTGCATTTACGATAAGAAATCCTTTTGCGTTGAGCGGGTCTTTGCGGTTATATCTCATAGGCGTCAGGTCTCCCTGCAGAAAAATACCGCCCGCGCATTCCGCCACCGATTGCATGGCGCACGTATCCCACTCATAGGTATCTGCAAACCTGTAATAACAGTCCGCCTTACCCGCCGCGATAAAACAGCCCTTTATGCTGCTGCCGCACTGCACGGTTTTTTCGATCTTATCTTTGTATTTTTCCGTAAGCGCTTTCGTTTTTTCGTCAAGAAAAGAACGTGAGCACATAAAAGTTATCTTATCTGTTTTATCTGAAACAAAAATGCGGTCTTTTTCATCAAAAATATCTTTGAGGCTTTCCGCTTTTGCCGCAAATGCTCCGCGCCCGGTAAAAGAGTAGTATATATCGCCGGTCACGGGAATGTAAACTGCTCCCGCGATCGCTCTGCCGCAGTGCGAAAGCCCTATATTCACGGTAAATTCGCCGTTTTTCGAAACGAACTCCTTTGTGCCGTCAAGAGGATCGATAATAAAACAGAAGTCGTTTTCAAGCCTGTCCCCGCTGTCTGCAGTCTCTTCTGAAAGTCTTGCGAAATCGGGAAAACTTTTCGCAAGCGTTTCGTTTATGTATCTGTCCGCTGTCTTATCAGCGTCTGTCAGCGGCGAATTATCGGATTTATATTCGACCGAAAAGCCTTTGTTGTATATTTCGAGTATCCTTTTCCCTGCTTCGACAGCCGTGTTTACCATCACTTTGGCAACATGTCCGGCGCTTTGCAGAAAATTATGATACTCAAAAACCTTTTTTGCGCATTCTTCAACGGTCATTTCGTCTGTTTTCAGCCTGATATCAGGATACGGCGGCGCTTCGTAAGGCGACGATACGCCCGTAAATTCTTTTATCTGCCCTTCAAACGCCTTTTTATAAAGACCTTTCGGGTCTCTTTTTGCGCAGACGTCAAGCGGAGCATCAACGAATATCTCAACAAATGCGGCAAAAGAGGAGATGATCTTTCTTGCGTTTTCTCTCTGATCTTCTTTCGGACTTATTGCGCTTACAAGCACCGTAAGCCCCGCCTGTGCCATGAGAGCCGACGTTTCCGCGATCCGTCTTATATTCTCGTTTCTGTCCTCTTCCGAAAACCCGAGATCTGAATTGAGACCGAACCGAAGATTGTCGCCGTCAAGCAAAAATGATTTTATTCCTGCGGCGTAAAGCAATTTTTCCGTTTCGCATGCAACCGTGGACTTGCCTGAACCAGAAAGTCCCGTAAACCATAAAACGCAGCCGCGCTGCCCCATAAGAGATGCACGCTGATTTGGTGTAATTCCGCTTTTATAATATGTTATGTTTTTCATAAGATAAAACTCCGAAAATGTGGTATAATATTTAATTATACTATCCGTATTCAAAAAAATCAAGAGCAAAAAACGTTTTTATACGGTTTTATTCAAAAAAATGACGAAAATTCAAAAATCCTATTGAAAAACAGATCAAAATATGGTAATATGATGAAAATCGGAAAGAGAGAAAATGATATGACCGTTACAGTTATCGGAAGAGGACATTCGGGCACACGCTCAATATCGCATACGCTTTCGGCAAGCGGATTTTTTATGGGCGAGCCTCTGAACGTTTCGGGTGACCTTCTTCCCCCCGAAAAAATGTATGACGCATGCTGCGTTTTTGCAGGATATGTTGAATATAAAGGAAATATGGAATGGGATTTCTCTAAAGTCCTTTCGATGGACCCGACGCAGGAATTCACAACTCT
>JAEEJJ010000057.1 GCA_016281805.1 Clostridiales bacterium | reverse complement strand
AAGTGTTCGGGTTATGGGCTGTTCTGTCTGATTCTGCATGATTTCTCCTAAAATAACAGTATTCGGTTATATACTTTCGATAATATCATATACATCTTCCGCATTGTGCGCAAACATATGCGCTCCGGCTTTTTCAAGCTCTTTTCTGCTTCCGTGACCGTATAAAACGCCTATACAGTCAAGTTTGTTTGCAGCAGCGCCGAGAATATCGTGTTTTCTGTCTCCTACCATCACGGCAAGAGAATTGTCTTTTATATCCAGAAGAGTAACGGCGTTTTTTATTATGTCCGCTTTCACTTCATCTGTCCTTTGCAGATCGCTGCCGCAAATGAATGTGAAATATTTATTCAGCCCGAAATGTTCAAGCACACGTACGGATGTGGGCGTAGGCTTCAAAGTGGCTACCGCAAGAGTATACTCTTTGCTGTAAAGCCTCGAAAGCAATTTTTCAACGCCCGGATAAACGTGATTTTCAAAGATCCCTTTCGGTGTATAGTATTCTCTGAAAAGACGTATCGCCTCTTTCGCTTTTTCTTCCGTGAAACCGAAATATTCCGTATATGCCTGAGAAAGCGGCGCTCCTATAAACGACGGGAGAGAGTTTTCGTCATACTCTGTCACTCCGAGCTTTTCGAGAGAATACTTAACTGAATTTACTATCCCTTCCTGCGGGTCCGTAAGTGTTCCGTCAAGGTCGAAAAGAATGTATTTTTTCATATGTTCCGTTATGAGATATCCGCAAGTTCAAGATACTTCGGACCGTTTTCTTCAATAAATACCTTTCTCGCTTCAAGATCGTTGCCAAGCAGCGTGTTAAACATTATATAGGTAGGCTCCTCTTCTTCGGGCATAACTTTTATAAGTTTTCTCGTCGCAGGATCCATAGTTGTAAGCTTCATCATTTCCGGATCGTTTTCACCGAGACCTTTTGATCTCTGAACGGAGTATTTACCGGTCAGGGTCGCTACTATATCGTTCTTTTCTCTGTCTGTATACGCAAACATCGTTTTGTCTTTTGACGTGATCTCATAAAGCGGCGACTCGGCAATATATACCTTGCCGTCTGCTATGAGCGACGGTGTAAGTCTGTATAGCATGGCAAGAATAAGCGTGCGTATCTGATATCCGTCTTCGTCGGCATCAGTGCAGATTATTATTTTATGAAAGCGCAGTCCGTCGGGATTGAACTCCGCAAGAGGTTTGCCGTGTGCGGATATTTCTATTCCGCAGCCGAGAACTTTTATCAGGTCGGTTATGATATCGCTTTTAAGTATTTTTGAATAATCTGCTTTAAGACAGTTCAGTATTTTGCCGCGTACCGGCATAATTGCCTGAAATTCTGCCATTCTTGCAAGCTTTACAGAGCCCAGCGCAGAGTCGCCCTCAACGATATACAGCTCTCTTTCAGCAGGATTTTTCGAGCGGCAGTCAACAAATTTCTCAACTCTGTTCGCGATGTCCATCTCGCTTGTGAGCTTCTTTTTTATGTTCAGTCTGTTCTTTTCGGCGTTTTCTCTGCTGCGCTTGTTTATCAGCACCTGATCCGCTATTTTATCTGCTTCCTGCTTGTTTTCAATAAAGTATACTTCAAGAGAATGCTTGAGAAAATCTGTCATGCATTCCTGAATAAACTTATTGTTGATTGCCTTTTTTGTCTGGTTTTCATAAGATGTAACGGTGGACTGTGAATTTGAAATAAGCGCTAAACAGTCCGCAATATCGGCAAAAGTTATTTTCGATTCGTTTTTCAGATATTTGTTGTTTTGTTTCAGATACGCATCTATGGCATGAACAAATGCGCTCTTTACCGCTTTATCCGGTGAGCCGCCGTATTCAAGAAAGCTTGAGTTATGATAATATTCAAGCATCTGTTTTGTGTTTGTAAAACAGAAAACAACATTCAGGCGGACTTTGTATTCGGGTTTGTCTTCACGGTCTCTGCCTTTTCTGTCTGCGGCAAAATTTTGGATCGATGTCATCGCCTCAACCCCGACGCATTCTTCAAGATAACCCTCGATACCGTTTTCGTAAAGATACGTTTCGTCTTCAAACTGACCTTTTTCGGTCTGATATTTCAGAATGATCGTCAGCCCTGCGTTGCAGACGGCTTGTTTTTTTATCGTTTCAGAAAAATATTCGCGCGGTATGTTTATATCGGTAAAAACGTCTCTGTCGGGACGCCATTTTATTCTTGATCCGGAGGCGTGGGTGCTTTCCTGCTTGCCAAGCTGTTCTTCTTTATTCTTTTTTACCGGCTTGCCTTTTTTGAACTGAAGGTTATACGAATATTCGCCGTTGTAAATTTCGGCTTCCATATATTCCGAGGCATACTGAGTTGCGCAAAGACCGAGACCGTTCAGACCGAGCGAGTATTCATAGCTGCCCGATGTCTCATTGTCATATTTGCCTCCGGCATACATTTCACAGAAAAGAAGCTCCCAGTTATACGCCTTTTCTTTTTCGTTCCAGTCAACGGGAACGCCGCGTCCGAAATCCTTTACCTCAATGCTTCCGTCGTTGAATACGGTAACGATTATTTTTTTACCGTATCCTTCTTTGAATTCGTCTATTGAATTTGAAAGAATTTCAAAAAACGCGTGCTCACAGCCTTCAAGTCCGTCAGAACCGAATATTACAGACGGACGGAGACGGACTCTGTCTGCGCCTTTCAGGGATTTTATACTGTTGTCGTCATATGTGTTTTTTGCCAAGATCAGTTTTCCTCCATATCAAGCAGCGCATTCGCAAACTGAACGGGTATGAACGGCTGCAAATCGTCTATTTTTTCTCCTACGCCTACCAATTTGATAGGAAGCTGAGTAACATCTCTTACCGCGATAGTAACGCCGCCTTTTGCGGTGCCGTCAAGCTTTGTGAGAACAACGCCCGTGACCGCAGTCGCTTCCTTGAAGTCCTTTGCCTGAATTACCGCATTCTGTCCCGTTGTAGCGTCAAGAACGAGCAGTATCTCTTTGTCTGCATCCGGAAGCTCTTTTGAAACAACTCTTGTTATTTTTGAAAGCTCGTCCATAAGCCCTTTTTTGTTGTGAAGTCTGCCTGCGGTATCGCAAATAACAACGTCTGCTCCGCGTGCTTTTGCAGCCTGTATCGCATCGTAAACGACTGATGCGGGGTCGGATCCGTCTTTATGCTTAACTATATCTATATCTGCTCTTTCCGCCCATATCTCGATCTGCTCTATCGCTGCAGCTCTGAATGTATCCGCTGCCGCAATGATAACTTTTTTGCCCTGATTTTTCAGCAAATTTGCAAGCTTGCCGATCGTGGTGGTTTTTCCTACTCCGTTTACGCCCACAACTACAATTACGGAAGGCTGAGTATCGATTTTAAGCTCGTTTTCTCCGGTCATTTTTTCTGCAATTATATCGCGAAGGACCGTTTTGAGCGTGTTTGCGTCTTCTATTTTTTCGAGTTTGGCTCTTTTTCTGAGTTCGTCAATTATTCCTTCCGCCGTTTCATATCCAACGTCCGAAAGCAGAAGAAGCTCAAGAAGTTCATCGAGAAATTCCTCGTCAACTTTTCTGAAAGATGCAAATATGCTGTTCAGACTGTTTTGTATGTTTTCTTTCGTTTTAGAAAGACCGGCTTTTATTTTTTCAAAAAAACCCATGTTCCTCTCCTTTTTTTGCCGTTATTCTTCATTTTGCGCGGCTTCAGATATATCTATGGTAAGAATTTTGGAAATGCCTTTTTCACGCATCGTTACGCCGTAAAGCCTGTCTGCCGCTTCCATCGAACCTCTTCTGTGAGTAATAAGAAGAAATTGTGTTGTATCGGCAAAGCTGCGAAGATACTGAGCATATCTTGTAACGTTTACATCATCAAGCGCCGATTCTATCTCGTCAAGTAGACAGAAAGGTGACGGGCGCACTTTCATCAAAGCGAAATAAAGCGCTATCGCAGTAAGCGACTGCTCTCCGCCGGAAAGCGACGAGAGATGTTTTATTACTTTTCCGGGAGGAGCAACGTAAATTTCAACGCCTGCTTCGAGCGGATCGGACGGATCAGTAAGCGTGAGCTTTGCGGTTCCTCCGCCGAAAAGTTCTCTGAAAACCTGTAAAAATGCCTCGTTTATCTTTTTGAACTGTGTTTCAAAAATACCTGTCATTTCTTTTACAAGCTGTTCTATTATTTTTTCAAGAGATTCTTTTGACGAAATAAGATCGTTCGTCTGCTGTTCGAGTGTATCGTGACGTTCTTTTACCTGCGCGAACTCTTCGATAGCGTCAACATTTACGCTTCCCAGAGCTTTTATCTGGCTTTTAAGCTCCGATACACGTTTTCTCGATGCTTCCGTATCTTCGGGAATATTGTTTTTTGCAAAATCTTCCGCTTCTGACATTGACATTTCGTATTCGTCCCAGATCTTTGACGATACAGAGTCGATTTCCGTTTTAAGGGATGTCTTTTTGATCGTTATTCTTTCAGACTCTCTTCCGAGACGGTCCTTATTTGCAAAGTATTTCTTTTCTTCTTCAAAAATAGCGTTTTTATCTGCTTCGATAGCGGTCCTTCTGTTGTTTTCTTCAGTTATCGCAGCGACCTTCTCTTCCGCATCAAACCGTATTTTTGCGAGTTCCTCGGTTTTTTTGAGAGCATTCTTTTTATATTCTTCTATGGACGCAAGTATCTGTTCGATATCGCCTTTCAGCTTTGCATTCAGCTCAACGCCTTCTTTGCGGCGTTCTTCAAGGCGTTTTGTGATATCGGCAATATTTTCCGTATCTTTGATCTTTTCGAGTTTCTGCAGATCTTTTTCATGAAGACGTGCGGAGATCTCTTCCTGGATTTTTGCGAGCGCTTCGTGTTTTTCGTCCAGCTCGGTTATTTCCCGCTGCTTTTCTGATATAACGGCAAGCTTTGTTTCAAGAGCGCTTTTTATCGATTCAAGCTCGGTAATATTGCTTTCTTTTTCGTCTGTATTTGCCTTTATTCCGTCTTCAAACGCTTTTATCTGTTCGGAAATATTGAAAATGTACTGCTCACTGTGTTCCGTTTCTGCCTTTATCCTGATATGCTCATCGTTCAGCGCCTGATTTTCGGCGATCAGCCCGTCAAGTGAAGACTGAGCTGCAGCAAGCTCTTCCGTAACTGATTTAAGACGTTTTTCTTTTTCGTGAAGCTGAAGTGTTAATTCTTCTATTTCATTTGCGAGTTTTTTTATCTCGTTTGTTCTGCTTAAAATGCCGGTGTTTTTGCCGACAGACCCGCCGGTAAGAGAGCCGCCGGGGTTCACGACCTGTCCGTCAAGCGTTACCGCTTTGAAAGCATACCTGTTAACTTTTGCTATAGCCGTGGCATCGTCGATATTTTCTACTATAACGGTCCTGCCCAGAAGCTGTTCTATGATGCCCCTGTATTTTTCATCATATGTTATCAGGTCTGAAGCGATGCCTCGGTATCCGTGCGCACCGTTCAAAGACGCGGCATCGAGTTTTCTGCCCCTGATTGTGGAAATGGGAAGAAAAGTTGCTCTGCCGAGATTTTTTGATTTAAGATAATAAATGCAGTCTTTTGCCGCGCGTTCATCTTCTGTTATTATATTCTGTATCGAAGCGCCCAGAGCGATCTCCGTTGCGGTGGCATATTCAGGATCGACTTTTATTGCCGATGCGACCGTTCCGTGAACGCCTGAAAGGATCCCTCTCGCAGCTTCGTTCATAACGCTTTTTACGCTTCCCGCAAAGCCTTCGTAATGTTTTTCCATATCTTCAAACATCGATTTGCGGCTTTTCTTTTCGGAAATGCTGAAATTGAGCGTATTGTATTCACTGTTTGCCGTT
>JAEEJJ010000056.1 GCA_016281805.1 Clostridiales bacterium | reverse complement strand
TTTTATGCAAAAATATTTGCATAAAAGAGAACAACTTCAATTCAACATTGCTCATACCGGTAACTATATCTGGCCCAAAGAACATCTTATTGATTATACTTTTCCTCAGGTGCTTGATAAGATTTGTGAAAATTTCCCAGACCAATATGCATTCAGATATACTGAGCTTGACTATACCAGGACATACAGTCAGTTCAGAGACGATGTAGATGAATTCGCAAGAGCTCTGATCACTATGGGTGTAAGGAGTGGGGACCATGTTGCGATTTGGGCAACAAATGTTCCGCAATGGTATATTACGTTTTGGGCGACCACAAAAATCGGTGCAGTGCTTGTAACAGTTAACACGGCATATAAAATTCATGAAGCAGAATACCTTCTGCGTCAGTCGGACACACATACGCTTGTAATGATCGATGGTTATAAAGATTCGAACTACCTTGAGATTATCAAAGAATTATGTCCCGAACTGGAAACATGTGAACCCGGTCATCTTTTAAGCGACAGGCTTCCCATGCTTAAAAACATTATAACTGTTCAAAGTGAACTTAAAGGATGCTATACATGGAAAGAGGCTGTGGCATTATCTTCAAAAACTCCTCTTTCAGCTGTATATAGAAGAGCTGCCAGCATTAATAAAGACGATGTATGTAATATGCAATACACATCCGGAACAACTGGTTTTCCAAAAGGCGTTATGCTGACTCACTATAATGTAGTCAATAACGGAAAAGCAATCGGAGACTGTATGGATCTTTCCACTGCAGACAGGATGATGATCCAGGTACCTATGTTCCATTGCTTTGGAATGGTGCTTGCAATGACTGCATCGGTAACACACGGGACGACCATGAGTCCTATAACCGCATTCTCTCCTAAAAAAGGACTTGAATGCATAAATAAAGAAAAAATTACCGCTTTTCATGGTGTTCCTACAATGTTTATAGCGATGTTGAACAACGAAAATTTTTCAAAAACAGACTTTTCATATATGAGAACCGGGATAATGGCAGGAAGCCCCTGCCCTATTAAGGTCATGGAAGAAGTTATTGCAAAAATGAATATGAAAGACATTTGCATAACGTATGGGCAAACTGAGGCATCTCCGGGATGCACAATGTCAAAAACAACAGACTCTATTGATCTCAGAGTAAATACCGTTGGCGCTGCAATGTTTGGAGTTGAATGCAAAATCGTTGATCCGGAAACAGGTGAAGATCTGCCTGACAATGTTGACGGTGAATTCGTTGCCAGAGGTTATAATATAATGAAAGGTTATTATAAGATGCCTGAGTCAACTGCTGCGGCAATAGATGATAAGGGATGGCTCCACACCGGAGATCTTGCGAGAAGACTTCCTAATGGATATTACAAAATTACTGGAAGAATTAAGGATATGATCATCCGTGGAGGTGAAAACATTTATCCCAAAGAGATAGAAGATTTTATATATACGCATCCAAAAGTAAAGGATGTTCAGGTAATAGGCGTTCCTGACAAACAATATGGAGAAGAAATAATGGCATGCGTTATAAAAGCGGATGAAAGTCTGACAGAAGAGGAACTTCACGAATATATCATTACTCATATTGCAAAACATAAATGTCCGAAATATATTGATTTTATCAGCGAATTTCCGATGAATGCGGCAGGGAAAATACTAAAATACAAAATGAGAGAAAATGCCGTTGAAAAACTCGGGCTTCATGCAGACAGCAAAATAGAAACCGCATAAAAATAATATCCACCTGAAAACAGGTGGATATCTTTTCATATAAAAATAATGCGCAAATCAGTCGATTATTTCGCCTTCTGCTGTTCCTGCGATACCTGCAGCATTAGCTTCGTCGGTATCTATGTGCATTGCAGGTGCATAATTGGGACTTACTCGAACAACAACATCACCAAATGTAAGTTTCCTGTTACCGCCCTCATATTTCACACTAACAATCTGTTTATCTTTTAAACCAAACTCTTCGGCTGTTGCAGGATCAAGATGAACATGGCGCATTGCAGCAATTGCTCCCTCATCAACGGTATATTCACCAGCGGGACCTTTTACTGTTACAGGAGCGCTTCCCTTGATATCGCCTGATTCACGAACAGGGACTGTAAGTCCGAGTGCTCTTGCATCAGAAAATGAAAGCTCGAGCTGAGTTTCTTTTCTGCAGGGACCAAGGATGGAAACCTTTAATTCACCTTTGGGTCCGCAAACAGTAACTTTTTCTTCAGAAAGGAACTGACCCGGCTGAGAAAGCATTTTTTTCGGTGTAAGTTCATGACCTTTGCCGTAAAGGATTTCTAGTTGTTCAGCATTTACATGAATGTGTCTTGCAGACATTTCAATTAAAATTTTCTTCATTTTAATACTCCCATCATTATTGTTTTAATAATTATAAACCTATTTTGAATAATTGTCAATGAAATAATTATAACAAATAGCTAATAAACATTTTAACGTTCTTTAAACGATCAACGAGACTTATTTATTATTTCTGTCGCTTCACGAGACAAATCTGTAATAGTCGTCCATTTCTTTTCTTTTATTAATGAATCTTTTACCATAAATGTGCCTCCGCATGCTAGGACCTTTTCACATGAAGCGTAGGACGAAAGATTATCTAAAGAAATCCCTCCTGTCGGGATAAATTTTATATCCCCATAAGCTGCGCCCATAGCTTTGATCTTCGGAAGACCGCCACTTTGCTCTGCCGGAAAAAATTTTACGACATCCAATCCCCTTTCAAGCGACATCTCTATTTCTGAAGGTATTGACGTGCCCGGAGCAATCAGAATTCCATTATCAATACAATAATCTACAATTCTTGGATTAAATCCGGGAGTAACAATGAACTCTGCACCAGCATTGACCGCTTTATCGACATTATCTGTAGTCAACACTGTTCCCGCGCCTATCAGCATATCGTAATTTGAATGTTTGAGTAATTTTATCGCTTCTGCTGCTGCCATTGTTCTGAATGTGATCTCGGCAACATTAATGCCGCCTTCAAGCAGTGCTTCCGCTAATGGAAGAATATCATCGGGAACATCTAATTTTATTACGGGGATTATGCCTGTTTTTTCTATTTTTGAAAATATTTTATTCATCATTTGCTCCTATATTATTGATAATTGTGAAAAAATATGTTAAAATAACAAAAAAAACGGAGTTAACTATGAAGACACAAACAAGGATTTGGGAAATAGATTTTCTACGTGGTGTCGCATTTATTTGTATGGTTTATGACCATGTAGTTTACGATCTTAATTATATTTTCGACATAAAAACACCTCAGCTCGATTTTATTGGAGATTTTTCAGCAATTTTATTCATGCTGCTTTGCGGGGTATCAACTACATTATCGAAAAACTCTCTCAAGCGAGGGGCGATTGTTTTTGGCGCAGCATTGCTTCTAAGCGCGGTCACATTTACAGTTGATTTATTGTTTAATACAAAGCTTATAATCGTATTCGGGATTCTCCATATGCTCGGAATAGCTATGATGCTGGCATTTTTTATAAAAAAGTTGCCGAATGCTGTTATTGCAATTATATCAGTCGCTATATTTGCTCTGTCTTTTGTTTTTAAGAATATAAGGAATACCGGGAATATTTTTTTTGCATTCGGAATCCATGATCATTCTTTTTATTCAAGCGACTATTATCCGCTTATTCCGTATTTAGCAGTCGTTTTTATAGGCATAATCATCGGAAAGATCGTATATGCAAAAAAGAAAAGCATTTTTCCTTTTTCAATAGGGAATAATCCTGTTTCATTCATCGGAAAACATTCTTTGATTATATATTTAATACATCAACCTATTGTGATTTCAATTCTGTTTCTGATTCTTAAAATATCAGGACAAATTTGATTTATTGCAATTTGTGCTTTTGAAGAACTCGGTTGTATCTATTTCTAAACAGTCATTTCCCGACCTGAACCCGATCTTAGTGAGAATATCACACAGATCGGGATTTTTAGAAATAACTTTTGTTTGACCGGCAAAATCGAGACGACTTAATACTGCGCGAACGACACTGTCATAAAGTAAATTACTGTCATCATTGACAGAATAAACATTTGCAGATATTATTTCTGCATCATGCATGGAGTATTCGCAATCAGCGAGCTTCTCTGTTCCATCAGACAAAACAAATAATTCGTTTGTTCCTTTTTTTTCATTCAATATTGTTATCATATTATTCTATTCTCCGTACGATACTTTAGCGTATTTCAACGCCATCATTGCCAAGAATATCCCTCAGTTCGGAAATAAGCGGGGCAGTTATTCTGACATCACATTTTGAAAATCTGCCTTGTTTACGCTTGTCGATAAATCTGAAAAATACGGGTGAGTTTCCCCTGCTCGAAACGAGTGTATCTACGCATCTGTTGAAATTAGCGCCGTCTTCTTCACGGAAATTGATGATCAATGATTTTCCCTCGTATTCATCTCTGGGTATGTAAATCTCCGGAGTTGAGGAATCATTATGACCTTCAACCTCTGTTAAATCATTAAGGACTATTGATGCAGAAAGCTGTGCTGAGCTGTCTTCGTCGTCATCGGAAGAACGAGACATATCTTCTTTAATGCTCAATCTGCCGTCGATTATCACAACTTTATCCTCAACAAGCTTTGATGAAAAGGCATCATATGCTTTACCGAAAACAAGTATTTCAATTGAACCCGAAAGATCCTGAAGAACGCAAATCATCATTTGTTTGTCGTTCTTTGTCATCTTCTTGGTAACTTTTGTAAGAATACCGAAAACCCTTATTCTGTCATTGTTCTGATACGGAACGGAATCAGAATAAATGCTTGATATTTCAACTGCTCCAGAAGAAATAAAATCATTGGCATATTCCTTCATAGGATGATCAGTGAGATAAATGCCCATTACTTCTTTTTCAAGCTTGAGTTTTTCACGCTTGGAATATTCAGGAACATCGGGATAAACATATGGTTGTCTTTCTTCATCTTCAAGATTTCCGAAAAGATTCATCTGTCCCTCTTCACGCTCTTTTATATCCTGTGCTACCAATTTACGGATTTCGGGAAAACTTACTTCAAGCTGTTGCCGCGGCTGATTGAAGCAATCGAACGCTCCGCAACGAATAAGGCTTTCAACTGTTTTTGAATCTACGGAATAACCATCAAACATACGGCTGCAAAAATCATAAAAACTTTTGAAAGGACCGTTTTTTCCGCGTTCCTCAATTATATCTGAAATAGCACCTTGTCCGACATTCTTAACTCCGGATAATCCAAATCGAATTTTATCCTGCGATACGGTAAAAATATCTTCAGACTCATTTATATCTGGAGGCATAACATCTATGGACTGTTTTGTGCACTCATTGATATAACCGACCATTTTATCTGTTTTTCCTAAAACACTGGTAAGAAGAGCTGCCATGTATTCGCGTTTATAATGTGTTTTTAAAAAAGCTGTGTAATACGTAACATATGCATATGCGGCTGCATGTGATTTATTGAATGCATACTCTGCGAATTTTACCATATCATCGAATATTTCATTTGCTATTTCAGCAGGGATTCCGTTTGCGACACAACCGGGAATCTCAACAGTACCGTCATCCCGTTTTTTTCCGTTAATAAAATATTCGCGTTCGCGTGTCATAACATCCATTTGTTTTTTACCCATCGCTTTGCGCACGATATCGGCACGTCCATATGAATAGCCCGCAAGTTCACGAACAATCTGCATAACTTGCTCCTGGTAAACCATAACACCATATGTTACTTTCAGGCTGTTTTCAAGCATAGGATGTTTGTATTTGATATTTTCAGGATGCGATTTATTGTTGATATATGTCGGAATATTATCCATAGGACCCGGACGGTACAGTGAAATAATAGCAGTGATATCTTCAATGCTTTTTGGCTTTAAGGAAACAAGCGTTTGTTTCATTCCGCCTGATTCAAGTTGGAAAATGCCGTCAGTTTCACCTCTTGATAAAAGTTCGTATACTTCTGGATCATCAATATCAACTTTTTCAATATCAAAATCACGAACTTTTTTTCGAACGAGCTTACAAGCATCTTCTATAACGGTCAAATTTCTCAATCCGAGAAAGTCCATCTTTACAAGTCCGACTTCTTCAACGATTTTCATATCAAACTGAGAAACCGTAACGCCATCATTTACCGCAACCGGGACATACGTGTATATCGGATTTTCTGCTATTACTATTCCGCATGCATGTACAGACGGATTTCTTGGTGAGTTTTCAATTGTTTCTGAAGTATCGAGAAGATCGCGTATTCTGTCGTCGGAATCATATAGATTTTTTAATTCCGGAACCTTTGTTATTGCTTCTCGAATTGTCATTTTATCCGGTATCATCTTAGTCAGACGATTGGCCTCACCCACAGAGAAACCAAGTACTCGCGCTACATCTTTTATGGCTGCTTTAGCTTTCAGCGTTATAAACGTAACTATATTTGCTACATTTTTTTCACCGTATTTTCGCTGAACATATTCAAAAACTTCGTTGCGCCTTACAGGGCACATATCCACATCAAAGTCCGGCATGGAAATACGTTCGGGATTTAAAAAACGCTCAAAAATAAGATTGTAACGAATCGGCTCAATATTTGTAATTCTTGTGCAATAAGCAACAATACTTCCGGCTCCGGAACCCCTTCCGGGACCAATCGGTATTCCGTGAGATTTAGCATAGTTTATAAAATCCCAAACAATGAGAAAATAGTCTACAAATCCCATTCTGTTTATTATATCAAGTTCATATTCGACTCTTTCTACGAGTTCTTTTGTTCTTTGTTCGGGTTTATAACGTTGTTCAAAGCCTTCGAATGTAAGTTTACGAAGATATTCATAGTGAGTCAGTCCCTCAGTCCATTTAAAAACAGGTAAATAATAAACACGGTTTTTCGGATCGTCAATTTCCGGGAAAACGACATTGCACTGATCAGCGATTTTCACTGTATTTTCGATAGCTTCGGGAACAAACTCAAAAAGAGAACGCATTTCCTGCTCGGATTTCAGGTAAAACTCATCCGTTGAAAAGCCCATTCCGCTTTCTTCATCAATGGTTTTCTGTATCTGAACATAAATCAATACTTTTTGTGCATGCGCATCCTTTTTCTGAAGGTAATGAGCATCGTTTGTTGCAACTAGAGGAATACCTGTCTCGCGAGATATCCGAAGAAGACCGTCCATTACTTTTTTCTGTTCTTCAATTCCATGATCCTGAAGTTCAAGATAATAATTGCCCTCGCCGAACACAGAAAGATATTTGAGTGCAAGAGATTTAGCATCATCATATCTGTCTGCAAGAAGAAGCTGAGGAATATCTCCCGCAAGACAGGCAGAAAGGCATATAAGTCCTTCATGATATTTCTCAAGCAGCTCCATATCAACTCTAGGTTTATAATAAAAACCCTCAAGATTGGCAACTGAGACCATTTCAATAAGATTTTTATACCCGACATTATTCTTGCAAAGAAGAATCAAGTGACCGTTATTGCTGTCAAATTCCTTTGTTTTATCAAAACGGGTACGCGCAGCGGTATAAACCTCACATCCTATGATCGGTTTAATTCCGGCTGCCTTTGCATATTTATAGAAATAAATTGTTCCGTACATATTGCCATGATCTGTCATTGCAACGGCAGTCTGCCCCATTTCTTTTATTAATCCGGGCATTTTCTTGACTTTGCATGCGCCATCAAGAAGGCTGTATTCTGTATGTACGTGTAAGTGAACAAATCCCATTTTAATTACCTTTTTCGTATAAGTTCTGTAAGTTTTTTCATACGGTGTGCAACCCCGGATTTTGAAAGAGGCGGCGTCAGTTTTTTGCCAAGTTCTTCTAGATTCGCATCAGGATTTGCAAGCCTTATTTCGGCCAAAGTTATCAGCTCAGGCGGAACATTCACATAATTTATTTTTTTCAGTTTTTTTATCGTCTTAATTTGTTTCTGTGCAGCTGCAATACTTTTTTCGATATTTGCATTTTCACAGTTAACAGCTCTGTTGACATTGTTTTTAAGATTTTTTTCGAATTCGGCATTTATGAAGTCAAAAACAGATGATGATGCTCCTATATAAGCGAGAAAATCGCGTATGCTGTCAGAGCTTTTTAGATAAAGTACACGAATTCCTTTGCGCATTACGCTTTTAAAATGAATATCATATTCTTCTCCGAATCTTATAAGATCATCGGCAAGCATCTGGTGTCCGGTACGAATTTCAAGATGGTAGGATTTTTCGGGAGAACAAATAAATCCACCGCCTAAAAAAACGCCGCGTAAAAATGCCTGAGAGCAACAATCATCTTCAAATGCAGAATAATCAATTCGCAAAGGAGGACCTACATTTACATCTCCTATTTTAGAAATAAGTGAAGAAGTGAATTCAGGATCTATTTGAATGATATAACTTACTTTTTTTGTTCTTCTTTCTGTTTTCTTAAATTCTGTAAAATGCAGGTGGCGAAAAATATCCTCATATCGTTTAATTATAAATTCATTTTCAGACTTGAATGAAATGATATTACGATTAAAAACTCCTGAAAACAATAAAAAACCGTATAATTCAGCTTTCTTACAGCAAAGGTTTGAATTTTTTTTACATAAAGATTCTTTAACACTAATCGTATATGACATTAGAAAATTCTAATCTCCGTTTCAAGTTTGACACCGAATTTATCATACACTTGCGATTGAATGATATTAATAAGGTGTTTTACATCATTTGATGTTGCTTTACCTTTATTAACAATAAAGCCAGCATGTTTTGTGCTCACCATCGCATCGCCCACAGAAAAACCTTTCAGTCCGCAGTCTTCGATCAGTTTTCCTGCGAAATAGCCTTCAGGACGCATAAAAACACTTCCTGCGCTTGGCATTTCCAACGGTTGAGATGCTTTTCGTTTTGCTATTACAAGAGTCATTTTTTCCCGAATATCCTGATAGTTTCCGGAATTAAGTTTAATAATTGTTTTCGTAACAATTTCTCTGTCGGAAAAACATGAATATCTGTAACCGAAGCAATGTGCTTCTCCGCTGACGATACGAATATCACCTTTATTATCTACATACTCTGTTTCTTCAACAATTTGAGACATTTCAGATCCGTATGCACCCGCATTCATTATTACCGCACCGCCTACCGATCCTGGAATACCGTAAAGATTTTCCATGCCGGATAAATGAGATTTTAACGCTGTTGATGATATTTTTGACAGCAAGTTTCCGGCTCCGGTTATTATTCGATCCTTATCGACTACCAATGAATTCATATTGTCGGTCTTAATAAGAACATAGTCTTTCTTTTCATCGGAAAACAAGATATTTGAACAGTTGCCTGCAGTTTTATATTTTATATTATTGGTTTTGAAGAATCTTATAAGCAGCGCAGCATGATCTGCATTTAAAGGAAATACCGCTAATGGAATCACGCCACCGATTTTAAATGTGGATATTGATTTTGTACTAAGATTTTTCTGATACGGAATTGAATTCTTATCGCAAAACATTTCTGTGTCAGTCATTATCTTTACCTTTTTATTCATGTTCAGATGCATTATTCATGCTGTCCATTATACGTTTGTTTAGTTCTGCGGCGGCATTATAGCCAAGTCTTCTCTGGCGGTTGTTCATTGCGGCAACTTCAATAATGATGGCCAGATTTCTTCCGGGTTTGATCGGTATAGTGACTGTGGGACATTGCAGACCGAGAATTTCGTAAAAATTTTCATCAAGTCCGAGTCTTTCATACTGTTTTTCAGGATTCCATGGTTCCAACTGAATAACAAGATCTATTTTTTCAGATTCTTTTACTGCACCCATTCCGAAAATATGGCGTACATCCACAATTCCGATACCACGAAGTTCTATAAGATGACGTATCATTTCAGGCGCAGTACCGACAAGCGTTCTGTTTGAAACACGCTTTATTTCAACTGCATCATCGGCAACAAGTCGATGCCCTCTTTTCAGCAGTTCCATAGCAGTTTCGCTTTTACCTACGCCACTGTCTCCTATCATCAGAATTCCCTCACCGTAGACCTCAACGAGAACACCGTGGGTCGTTATTCTCGGTGCAAGATAAACATTGAGAGAACTTATTAGATTATGAAGGAGGTTTGATGACGAATCTTCACATTTCAAAACAGGAATACTGTATTTTTTTGCCATTTCAAGCAACTCAGGCAAAACTTCATGATTATGAGAAACAATAACGACAGGTATACCTGTTGAAAACAGTTTTTCAAGCTTTTCGCGTCTTTCATCTGAAGAGAACAATTTCAGATAAGAGATTTCTTCTCGACCCATTATCTGAATTCTTTTATCGTCAAAATATTCGTAAAACCCTGCAAGTTGAAGCCCGGGACGATTGACAAGCGGCGTGGTAATGAATATTTTTGATGTATCGCTCTTTTCTCCATCGGGAAGAAAAACAGCGGATGAAAAAGTATCTTTCATTATTTCAGAAAGAGCTACTCTGTATTTTTGATTCACGATACTGATACTCCGAACATCATAATAATATATAGATTTTCGCAAAGAGTCAGACGGTCCGAAAAGACCATCTGACTCATATTAAATCAAATTAGAATTATTCTGCGTCCTCAGGTTTATCGGAAACAGCTTCATCAGCAACGACGCTGACCTCGTCAGATACGATTTCATCAGCTGCGGAAGTCTCTGAATCGGCTTCTTCAACTGCTCGAATAGAAAGGCTTACTCTTTTAGCCTCAACGTTAATCTCTGTTATCTTAGCTTTAACCTGTTGACCGACTTCAAGAACATCTGAAACTTTTGCGATTCTACGGGGAGCTATCTGCGAAATATGAACAAGGCCATCAATATTCTTTATAACAGAAACAAATGCACCGTAAGGCATGATTTTAAGGACAGTAACATCTATTACGTCACCGACTTTATATGTTTCCGTAAGAATCTTCCAAGGATTATCATTCTCATCTTTCATGGTAAGAGAGATTTTTTTGGTCTCGGGATTCAAACTCTTGACTTTTACTTTTACGGTATCACCTATTTTAACAAGGTCAGATGGCTTTGAAACTCTGTCCCAAGACATATCTGTAACATGCACAAGTCCGTCAGCGCCGCCGATATCAACAAATATGCCGAAATCTGTTACGGATTTAACGATTCCATCATATTCGTTACCAACTTCAAGAGACTGCCAAAGTGCTTCATTTGCTTTCTGTTTCTCTTCTTTGAGAACACTTTTGATTGATCCGATAATTCTTTTGCGTCTTCCCGTTTTATCGTTGTCAACCTCAATAATCCTAAGGTTAACATCTGTTCCGACAAGAGCATCAAAGTTATCTTCACGTTTAAGCGAAGCCTGGGAAGCCGGGACAAAAACTCTGATTTTGTTTACAATAACCACTACGCCGCCTTTGACAGCTTCAACAACTCTGCCTTTAACTACGGCACCCTCTTCGTTTGCCTTGACAATTTTATCCATTCCCTGCGCTATATCAAGGGTACGCTTAGACAGAAGAGCTGTTCCTTCTGCATCGTTGACCTTGACAACAAAAGCTTCGATTTCATCACCGATTTTAAGCGGTGTTTCATCGTTCTCGAACTCTGCGGCAGGAATAAAGCCGGCATATTTAAGACCGAGATCGACCTGAACTTCCGTGCCATTGATAGCGGTTACAATACCTTTAACGCGCTGTCCATTACGGATTGTTCTAATCGATGCTTCGACGGCTTCAAGAAAATTAACATCCTCTTCAACCATCGGATTCTTGTTGTCGTTTTCGTTGTTCATGTTGTTAAAAACCTCCTCGACTGTACTTTCAGGGCAAGACGCACCGGAAGACAGTCCTATTTTTTCATATATATGGATGCCATTTGGTAACGAATTAAGATTTTCATAAAATACTGCTTTGCAATTCTGCGATGCTATTTCAAATAATTTTCTGGTATTAGAGCTTTTCGGTGAGCCTATTATTACAAAAAGATCAACATTTCTTGAGAGTTCTTCAACTTCCTTTTGTCGAATTTCCGTAGAATTGCAGATTGTATTGTGAACATTTATAGTAGAAAAAGAAGAAACAAATTCTTTTATTAAAACGTATTCGTCAACTATAAATGTAGTTTGAAATACAAGGTCTGTATTTTTGTTCTTTAATCCGAATTCTTCGATAATCTGCTTAAGGCTGAGAAGATTGTTTGCAATATAGTACGATCCTTTTGCATGTCCGGCTATACCTATAACTTCGGGGTGCTGAGAATTTCCAATGATAATAAGGTTCTCAGACCGTGATGCGATTTCATGTATTTTTTTTACTTTAGGGCATGTAAGATCATAAGAAACAATATTACGACGACAAAGTTCATCTTCAACGAAGCGTGGAACTCCGTGCGCCCTAATTACACAAACCGAACCATCCGGAATATCTGATATATTTTCTGTAATAATCGCACCGAGTGACAAAAACTGAGCAGTAATATCTTCATTATGAATAAGCTCACCGATAAGATAAACAGGAGTCTCACTGTTTTTCAGAAGATCGAAGGTTTTTTCGACAGCTCTTTTTACGCCAAAGCAAAATCCGTTTGTTTTTGTTTTAAATATTTTCATATATTATCCGAGTTAAGCATATAAAGGTCGTCCATAAGTTTTTTGCCTACCAAGGACAATTCCTCAGATTTTAAGCTGTTTTGAAATTTTTCTTCAACCTTGAATGACTTTCCGATGAATACTTTTATAGAGTTAAAGATGAAAAACTGTCTTTTATATTCAATTCGTACAGGAAGCATTGTTGCCTTAGACTTCATGGCAATCATTACAAATCCCGGTTTTATCTCCGGAGGAATACCTTCTTTTGTAAGACCGTTTTTAACCCTTGTACCTTCAGGAAAAATTCCTAAAATTTTATCGCTTTTGAGCGTCTTTAAAGAATTCTTTATCGCAGAGATATCAACATGTTCACGGTCAACGGAAAAGGCTCCGTATTTTTTTACAATATACCCTATTAAAGGATTTTTAAACAGAGATGCTTTTCCCATGAAATTAATCTGTCTTTTTATTGCAATATTCAGAGGGAGAATATCAAACGCAGATTGATGATTGCAAAACAAAATAACAGGTCCGTCTGTCGGTTCGTTTTCACGCCCGTAAATTCGGATGCGATTGAAAACATAGCAATAAACCGTAAATAAAACTCGTGCAAATTTATAAAGCATTTTTTAATTTATTCTCTATTATAGTCAGTGCTGATTCCAGTGTTTGATGCGGTTCAAAGCCGCTATTGTCGAGTATTATGGCATCTATCGCCGGTTTCAGAGGTGCAACAGTTCGCTCAGAGTCGTTTTTGTCCCGTGTGATCATCGTGGAAACGATTTCTTCGTAAGTAACAGATCCGACAGCGTTTTTTTGCTCTTCATATCTTCTTTTTGCTCTTTCTTCAACAGAAGCTGTCAGAAATATTTTTATATCGGCATTTGGCAACACAACAGTTCCGATATCTCTTCCGTCCATAACAACATTTTCTTTTGAAGCTATGTCTCTCTGTAGCCCGAGGAGGAATGTGCGAACATCCGGTATGGCAGATACTGCTGATGCAGCCGAAGATATTTCGTTCGTTCTGATTTTACCGGTAACATCTTCCCCATCAACATAAACACGTTGGGTGCCGTTAATGTGGCGAAATGAAATCGTTGTGCGTAAAAGCATTTGCTTAATAGAAACAATGTCGGATATAGCTATATCAAGCTGAAGCGTTTTAAACGCTATTGCTCTATACAATGCACCGGTATCGATATAAGTATAGCCGAGTTTTGATGCAACAGCTTTCGCAAGGCTGCTTTTACCCGCTCCCGCGGGACCATCTATTGCAATATTGACAGTTTTCATAATACCCGTATATAAGTTATGTTTTGATTGCTCTGTGACCAAGCCCTACAGCTACTTCATTGAGATGAAGCATACCGATTCCGAAAAATACAGCAACAGCTACATGTTCTCCGCTTCTCGCAACAGCGATTTTACCGCCGATATTCATTCCAGTCGCTTTTTGCATTATCTGCATCAAAGCTTCATGCGTAGCGCCGGCTACGGCACCTTCCTCATCATGAGAATCTCCTATAATGCTTTCGCGTTTTGCCAGAAAAACTGCCCGGTCTATAATTTTATTGATTGATGAAATAAAATCCCCACCGAAATCAACTGCTCCGATATTGATATCAAGTAAGCTCATTGAAGATTTTAGCAACATTTCTTCTTCTCTGGTTGAGGTAGCAGCCATTCTTACGGCTGCCTGGGCAACGTCCCTACTACCTTTTTCCTGCATCAGTATTATAATCCCCCGATTTTCTTTGCTGCCGAAATCCCTGCCAGACGACCTGTTGAAAACGCAATCTGTAGGTTAAAGCCTCCGGTATATGCATCACAATCGATTATTTCGCCTGCAAAATACAATCCTTCAATTAATTTTGACTGCATTGTTTTAGGATCGATTTCTTTAACGCAAATGCCTCCGGATGTTATAACTGCCTCTTCAATCGGTCGCAAGGCTTTCACTGTGAACGATAAATGTTTAAGACACTTCAACAAGGCAGCTCTTTCAGATTTAGTTATCAAATTAACCTTTTTTTGAGGATCTATTCCGGAAAGTGAGATTATCACCGGTATCATCTTTTGGGGCAGAAGATCATCAAGCGAGTTGGCGAAGTTTCTGTTTGAATATTTAGCAAAATCTGAAATAATTCGAATGTCAAGCTTCTTGTCATCTAGCGCAGGTTTAAGATCAAGAAAGATGTCATCGCCTTTTTTCGCATGTGAACTTGCGGAAAGAACGATTGGTCCTGATAATCCAGAAGATGTAAAAACCATTTCTCCAAAATCACTAAACATTTTCTTTCCGTTACGAAAGAGAGCAATTGATATGTTTTTAAGTGAAAGTCCCTCAAGTTGAGCACATATTTTTGATTGATCAACGTCGATAGGAACAAGGGACGGTGTTGGATCCACTATTGTATGTCCGAAGTCGGATGCGATACGATACCCATCTCCGGTCGATCCAGTTTGAGGATACGATTTTCCGCCGGTTGAAAGGATAACGGATTTACATTCTATGGATGTACCATCCTCAAGAAGGCATCCTGCCACGTGACCATTCTGTGCTACTATTTTTTTTAATGAACCGCGTAAATAAGAAATATTTGTTTTATTACAATGTTTTTTCAGCGCATTAAGGATATCTGATGAATGATCTGACACCGGAAAAACGCGATTACCTCTTTCTGTTTTAAGATGGATGCCGAGCGACTCAAAAAAATGCATTGTATCAGCAGGAGAAAATGAGGATATTGCAGAATATAAAAATCTGCTGTTTCTGACCACATTATTCATAAAAGTATCAATGTCACAGTTGTTCGTGACATTGCACCTACCTTTTCCGGTAATCAGAAGTTTTTTTCCCAAACTGTTATTTTTCTCTAAAAGCAACACATTGATTTTATCTGAAAAACCGGCGACAAAACCTGCAGCCATCATTCCGGATGCACCGCCGCCGACAATAACGCAGTCAGTTGTAAGTGTATTCATTCGAAATTTATACTTGTAAATAATTGAAATTTTTCATTATTTAAATAATTTCTCAAAATATTTATTATATTATATCATTTTTATATGAAAAATGCAAGCGCTTTTGTAAAATGTTATAAATAAGAGCGAGAATTGACAAAAATACAGATCCGGATTTCATTCCTGCATGGTGTAAAAAGTGGTTTTCGGTGGCTTAGGACCATAGAATTGATAATACTGACAAAGGAGCTGACCATTATAAAGTTTTCTGCGCTTATCCGCAGTTTTCCCGAACAGTTTTTCAAACGATGGATTTGAAGTTATTATATAGAAAGACCATGAGTCAAGTCGTTTGTAAACTTTGCCAAGATCACGATATAAAGATTCAACAGCGTGTATCTCTCCGATTCTCTCTCCATAAGGAGGATTTGTGATGATAAATCCGTATTTCTCTTTAGAATAAAAGTCTAAAACATTCATTTGCTTAAAAGAAGCAACATCAGCCACCCCTGCTTCTTTTGCATGATGAAGTGCGAGCTCTATTGCTTTGGGGTTAAGATCACTGCCGAAAATGGTTTGGGGAGAGTTTTCAATTTCCGCTGCCTTTGCCTCACTTCTTACATCTTTCCAGATATTCTTATCAAAATCTCTCCATGTTTCACTTACGAAGTGCCTGTTGACACCCGGAGCAATTTTTTTTGAAATCATCGCAGCTTCGATCGGGATTGTTCCCGAACCGCAAAGTGGATCGACAAGGATCCTGCCGCTTTTCCAATAAGACAGAAGGATTAGAGCACATGCCATTGTTTCTTTCAAAGGAGCTTCGCCGACGATTTTTCTGTATCCGCGTTTATTAAGTCCAGGTCCTGTTGTATCGACTGTTATGGAAACGACATCCTTCAAAATCGCAACTTCAACCTTATATTTCGGCCCATTTTCTTCAAAAAATGAGCGATGATACTTTTCTTTCATCTTTTCGACGATCGCCTTTTTTGTTATCGACTGGCAATCAGGGACGCTGTAAAGACCTGAGCGAACTGATCTTCCTATCACATGCATTTCCGCATCTTCGGGAAGAAAATCCCCCCATGGAATTGCTTTCACACCCTGAAAAAGTTCTTCAAATGTTGTGGCTTTAAATTCGGCGGCTTTGATAAGTATACGGTCTGCAGTCCTCAGATATATATTGCAGCGCGCTATGTCACGTTCAGATCCTTTAAAAGTGATCCGTCCGTTCTCAACTTTCATTTCGGAAAAACCGAGCTCCTCTAGTTCTCTCGCAGTAACAGACTCGATTCCGAATGCCGTAGTAGCTATGAGATCAAATATCATAATTTCCTCTGTTAAGCATTAATTTTGTCAAGAAATTCTTGTATCTTCTTTTTATATCCCTCGGGATCAATATCATATGCAGAGCAATGAGAAGCTCCTTCGGCAAGATAAAATTTCTTATATCCGCAATTTTTAGCATTGTATAAATCTATAGACATTTGCGGCAAAATAAATGTATCATTTTCACCATGGATAAAAAAGACAGGAATATCTGCGCATTTTTCCAGCGCCTTTAATGGACTGACATTTTTAATGTCTATACCGTATTTTTTCTTAATTGAAAATGCTGCGACTGTGAGCAACGGAAATGCCTTGATCCTGTAATCCGCTCTTACACGCTCTTTCAGCAGTGTATATAGATTGGAAAAAGAACTGTCTGAAATAACAAATGAAATATTTTGTACGTTATTCGAAGAAGCAAGTAAGATCGCCTGTGCTGCACCAAACGATTCGCCGAAAAGACCGATCGGTATATCTCCGGGAAAGCAGTCTTTGATCCACTTGAAGATGGCGAGAGAATCCACTGCGTCAAGTGCAGCAAGCCCGAGGTAGTCTCCGCCGCTGTATCCGCAGAAACGATTGTCCGGAATTATCACAGAAAAGCCTTCTTCGAGGAAAAGCGGAGCATATTTTTTTACAGACTCTCCCGTTCTGTTGTAGCCATGAAAAAGAAAAGCTATTTTATCCGGTATTCTTTCGTCGGCTTTTGCCGGGATATATAAAAATGATAGAGGAATCTCTGAAGAGGTGTTAACAGTAAATCTGTTCTCATTTTGAAATTTTATCTCTGAATCTATTGTATCGGTTGTGATTTTTTTCGGTCGTATAATTGATGAAACAAGTATTCTTTCACCCGTAATAAGCAGAAAAACAATAAATGCGACCATTAATAACAATAAAAATATAAATTCCACTCTATATTCCCCTTTCATGAATAATGCTGTATATATTCTACCATATTTTATTTTAGATTTCAACACTTTTATAATTATTTTTATTTTTTTAGAAATTTTTCACTTATTATCATTGAAAAAATATATAAACTATGGTAAAATAAATAAAGAAAAGTATACATGATTCATAAGGAGCAAAAATGAGTATCATCCCAGATGCAGGAAATCCTGATTGCAAATCATATGAGTATTACGGCGCACATATTCTTGACGAGGAATGTATTTTCCGCATTTGGGCTCCCGATGCTTTAAAGGTATATGTGTACGGTGAGTTCAACAACTGGGTAAAAAATGACCCCGATTTTTTAATGCAACCAAATGGTGTTTCGGGTGAATTTGAATTACGGAAAAAAGGTATCGGTTTTTTTACTTCTTATAGATATAATCTGGTTTCAGAATTCGGCTCATTTGACAAAACAGACCCATATTCATTTTATATAAGCGTTGATAATAATTTTTCTTCAAAGATATATGATCATAATACTTTTAAATGGTCTGACGATGCATGGATTCAGTCAAGAAAAAAAAGAAATATCAGAAAATCGCCATTAAATATTTACGAATGTCACCTTGGATCGTGGAAAAGAAACTCAGACGGATCATTTATGAGTTATATGCAAATAGCTGAAGAGCTCACTAAATATGTTAAAGAAAACGGATATACACATATAGAGTTGCTACCCATTATGGAGCATCCGTTTTACGGTTCATGGGGATATGAAATAACAAACTATTATGCTCCAACATCACGCTACGGTTCTCCTGACGGATTAAAGTATCTTGTTAACTATTGTCACACACACGGCATAGGAGTAATATTTGACTGGCAACCCGCACACTTTCCTAAAGACAGTCACGGATTATACAAATTCAACGGCAACTGGTGCTACGAATATGAAGACGAATCAAAACGCGAGCAACCGTTGTGGAAGACATGCACATTTGATTTTGGCAAGCCTGAGGTTCAAAAATTTTTAATTTCAAATGCGGTATACTGGATCGATAAATTTCATATCGACGGTATACGTGTTGACAGTGTGGCATCAATGATATATCTTGATTTTGAGCGTAATCCCGGAGATTGGTCGGAAAATGAGTTTGGCGGGCGAGAAAATCTTGAAGCATTGAATTTTCTGAAAAAATTGAACAAGATCATTTCTGACAACTATCCTGATGTTTTCACCGTTGCAGAAGAAAGCAACGGTTTGCAAATGGTAACTTCGCCTACAGATGCAGGAGGACTCGGCTTTACTTTCAAATGGAATATGGGATGGACTCACGATACGATCGAATATGCAAGAACAGATCCTTTTTTCAGAAAAAATAAGCATCAAAATATTGTTTTTCCTGAGTCGTATTCTTTTTCAGAGAAATATATACTCCCGTTTTCTCATGATGATGTCGTAAACGGCAAAATGAGCTTGTTTGAAAAGATGTTCGGCAGTGAAAAAGATAAATTTGCCGGCTCAAGACTGTTTTTCGGTTACATGATCGCGCATCCCGGAAAAAAACTTTCTTTTATGGGAAACGAATTCGGACAAAGGAGCGAATGGAACCCTGAATCTGCCCTTGACTGGAGTTTAATCGATAATAAAGATCATTCAAAATTGCTATATTATATCCGAAAACTGAATTATTTTTATCTGGAACATCCCTCTCTGTGGCAAGATGACGATACGAACAAGAGTTTCAGATGGATATCAAACAACGATGTGAATCAGAATATCATAATTTTTATGCGAATTTGCAAAACCGAAAATCTTATTTTCGTTTTCAATTTTGCTCCCGTTACCCGATATGATTATCGCATAGGAGTTCCGGAAAACTGTTTATATACGGAAATATTTTCATCTGACGAAATTCAATACGGCGGCAGCGGTATTCAAAACGGAATGCTTGATGTTTATCCGTTTTATCAGCATGGATTTCCCCAACAGATTTCACTGACCGTTCCGCCGTTATCAATGATCTGTCTGAAATCAAAAAAATAAAATAAAGTATCAATAAATAAAGGAGGAACCTTTTATGATTAAGAAAAACAGGTGTATCGCAATGCTTCTTGCCGGTGGGCAGGGCAGCCGCCTTCATGTGCTGACAAAAAACATTGCAAAGCCTGCAGTACCTTTCGGAGCAAAATACAGAATTATAGATTTTACTCTGTCTAACTGTATTAATTCCGGAATTGACGTTGTAGGTGTGCTTACACAGTATCAGCCTCTTGTGCTCAACCGTTATATCAGAAACGGTCTTCCGTGGGATCTTGACAGGCTTTACGGAGGAGTATATATACTGCCGCCTTATCAGCAAAACAGCGGAACTGCGTGGTATAAAGGAACAGCAAACGCCATATTCCAGAATATAAGGTTTATAGAACAGTATTCACCGGATTATGTTCTAATTCTTTCCGGAGATCATATATACTCTATGGATTATTCGAAAATGATAGAGTATCATGAAGAAAAAGGCGCTGACGCTACGATTGCAGTTATAAAGGTTCCTATTTCTGAAGCATCACGATTCGGAATAATGAACACAGCTCCGGACGGAAGGATAGTAAGTTTCGAAGAAAAACCGAAGGTTCCAAAAAACAATGAAGCTTCAATGGGTATATACGTTTTTTCATGGAATAAGCTTAAAAAATACCTGATCGAAGATGACGCTGACAAGGAGTCTTCAAACGATTTCGGAAAAAATATTATTCCTCAGATGCTCAACAGCGGTGAAAATATGTTTGCCTACCCATTCGACGGGTACTGGAAAGATGTCGGAACAATCGACAGCCTCTGGGAAGCAAACATGGATCTTTTAAACGATGAGACGAGCGATATAATCAATAATCCGGATTGGAGAATCTACGCCAGAAACCCTGTATGTCCGCCACAGTATATAGGTGACGGCGCAACAATTAAAGATACGATCGTTTCCGAAGGCAGCGAAATATACGGAACGATCGATCACTCTGTTATTTTTTACAAGGTTTTTGTAGACAAAGATGTATATATAAAAGATTCTATAATAATGCAGGACGCGGTAATTAAAAAAGGTGCAAGGATCATTAATGCAATTGTTGGAGACCATACGGTTATAGGCGAGAATGCTGTTATCGGTGGCGAAGAAGATGCTGAAGGACGCAAGATATCGGTAATTGGCAGCGGTGCAGTTATTGAAGATAATGAAATAATTGCTCCGGGTGAAATGATAGACCGCTCAGATGAGCCGATAATATAAGAAAGGATCTAAAAAAATGTCAGCTGTAGGTATTATTTTTTCAGGAATACACGATCATAATCTTCCGGAAATGACCAAAAAGAGAACACTTGGCTCAGTCCCTTTCGGCGGACGTTACAGATTAATTGATTTTGTACTTTCAAACATGGTCAACTCCGGTATAACATCCGTAGGAGTGATTGCAAGGAACAATTATCAGTCTTTACTCAGTCACCTCGGATCAGGCAAGGAATGGGATCTATCCAGAAAGTTCGGCGGACTCGCCGTATTTCCGCCATACAGTTTTTCAAACGGTTCAGGCCTATATGCAGGTCGTCTTGACGCGTTAAAAAGTATTGTGTCTACATTAGAAAAAATCAACGAAGAATATGTCGTTCTCGCAGACTGTGATACTGTATGCAATATGGATTACAGCAAAATAATCAAATATCATGAGTCTGTAAATGCGGATATTACCGTTATTTATCAAAGAAAATGCGTTACAGACAAATCTCTGAACAGCACATTATACGACATAGATGAAACAGGCAGAGTTGTGACTGCATATGTAGGAATT
>JAEEJJ010000055.1 GCA_016281805.1 Clostridiales bacterium | reverse complement strand
GCTGATAAAGACACCCTCGCTGCTAAGATCGCTGAAGCTGAAGCTCTCTTTGCACGTGCAAACGTAACCGAAGACAAAGCAGCTAAAGATAACCTCGTAGTTGCTATCTCCGAAGCTAAGAAAGCTCTCCAGTTCACAATCTCAGTTCTCAACTCTAACGATCTTGAAACTATAATCAAGAATCTTGATACCGCAATCAACGCTCTCACCAAGTCTATGTACACCGGTAAAGACCTCAGAAAAGACACCAAAGTTCTCGAACTCCAGGTTGTTGTTGATCTCTATACCGAAGGTTCCTACAGAAAGTTCGCTAACGCTGTAGAAGCTGCATACGCAATGGCTGAAGCTGACACCGCTACCGAATCCGCTATGAAGAATGCATACAAAGCAGTTGCTGACAGATTTGCAGACCTCAAACTCGCTCCGGTAGAAGAACCCGTTCAGGAACCCGAAGTCGTTATCGTTGAAGTAGAAAAACCGTCTGTTGTTCTCGAACAGGCTAAGGCTATCTACAAAGAAGCTAACGACGGATATGCAAAAGCAGTTGAAGGCTGCACCGCTGATACCGCTGCTGCATACAAGGCTGCTATCGACACTCTGAAGGCTGACATTGATAAAGAAGCTGACGACGCTAAACTCCTCGCTTCCATCATCACCCTTAACCTCGCTAAGGCTGCCCTCACTGTTGATGTACCTGAAACAATTGATGACTGATAAGTTTTCTTCCTTATAAATCGAAATAACTTTCAGCATAAAGGAAGTCCCTGCGGCATTGCCGCAGGGACTTCTTACTGTATACGGATATAAAAATCAGCTTCGCGCAAGCACGAAAACCGCATAAAATTCAAAAAAAGCGATAAATCCCCCTTGTAAAAAAAAGTAATATGTGATATAATATAATGTAATATAATTATTTTTTATAAAAAAGGGGAGCGGCAATAAACCGCGAAAAACCGTATGGGTCTTATAATTCCCAAAGATTACAATCCGTTTTTATCGCTTCGTCAAACACAGAAAGCCGTAAAAATAATTAAAGACGTTTTTGAAATAGAGCTGTCGAAGCTTCTCAATTTAGAGCGTGTTTCGGCTCCGCTGTTTGTTTTTAAAGACAGCGGTCTGAACGACGATCTTAACGGCACCGAAACACCTGTATCGTTCGATTTTGACGGCCGCAGGGCGGAAATCGTCCATTCGCTTGCAAAATGGAAAAGATTCGCGCTGAAAAAATACGGTTTTGAACCTCACCGCGGCATTTACGCCGATATGAACGCTATACGCGCCGACGAGGATGTCGATAATTTTCATTCGATATACGTTGATCAGTGGGACTGGGAGATCGTTATCAACCGTGAAGACAGAAACATCGCCTTTCTTAAAGAAACAGTCCGCAAAATAGTCTGCGCCATTCACGACACGTGGGAAATTCTCAATAAAACATATTCAAAAGCCCAGACTTCCTTTACGCACGACAACGACGTGTTTTTTATCTCCTCTCAGGAGCTGGAGGATATGTTTCCGTCTCTCACGCCGAAAGAGCGTGAAAACGAAATAACGAAGGCGCACCCGATAGTTTTTATTATGCAGATAGGCGATAAGCTGAAAAGCGGTCAGCCTCACGACGGCAGAGCGCCCGACTACGACGACTGGCAGCTTAACGGAGACCTTATTTACCGTTTTGAACCGCTTGACACATCCATTGAAATAATGTCTATGGGTATTCGCGTTGACGAAACATCCATGGCGCAGCAGCTGAAAAAGGCAGGGGTTGAAGAAAGGCGAAATCTTCCCTTTCACCGCGAGCTTCTTGCCGGCAATATGCCTCTTACCGTAGGCGGAGGCATCGGTCAGTCAAGACTGTGCATGCTGCTTTTGCAAAAAGCGCACATAGGCGAGGTTCAGGTCTCGCTGTGGCCGGACGAAATGCGTGAAATATGCGAAAATAACAATATGAAATTACTGTAATCAAGGCAGGGAAATACAATGACAGCTATAAAAGAAATTTTTGCCGATATTTCGGCTTTTGACGGCAAATCCGTATCTGTTGCGGGCTGGGTCCGCACCGTTCGCGACTCCAAGGCTTTCGGATTTATAGAACTTAACGACGGAAGCTGCTTCCGTTCAACACAGATAGTTTTTGAAGAGGCAAAGCTCGACAACTACAAGCAGATCGCAAAACTCAACGTAGGCGCTTCCGTGAGAGTTGAAGGAAAAGTTGTTGCGACGCCCGAAATGAAACAGCCTTTTGAGATAAAGGCTGAAAAAATTGAAGTGGAAGGCGAGTCAACGCCCGATTATCCGCTGCAAAAAAAGCGCCATTCTCTCGAATTTTTGCGTGATATAGCATATCTTCGCCCCAGAACGAATACGTTTTCGGCAGTATTCCGCGTCCGTTCCGCCGCGGCTCAGGCGATCCATAAATTTTTCGCCGAAAGAGGGTTTGTTTACGTAAACACGCCGCTCATCACGGGCAGCGACTGTGAAGGCGCGGGCGAAATGTTTAAGGTAACGACTTTTGATCTTGAAAATATTCCCAAAACGGAAGACGGCAAGGTCGATTATTCAAAGGACTTTTTTGGAAAATCCGCAAACCTCACCGTTTCCGGCCAGCTCAACGCCGAAACCTTCGCTCTTGCTTTCGGCAAGGTTTATACTTTCGGTCCCACTTTCCGCGCAGAGGTAAGCTATACCGCTCGCCACGCGGCGGAATTCTGGATGATCGAGCCCGAAATAGCTTTTGCCGATCTTTCGGACGAAATGGATCTTTCCCGCGATATGATAAAATACGTTATCGCATATGTTCTTGAAAACTGTCCCGACGATATGAAATTCTTCAACGATTTTATCGATAAAGGGCTTATTGAACGCCTTACTGCGCTGCTTGACGCCGACTTTGTCCGTCTGCCGTATACCGAGGCAATAAAAATACTCGAAAAGAATAAAGACAACTTTGAATATCCCGTTTTCTGGGGCTGCGACCTTCAGACCGAACACGAAAGATTCCTCACCGAGCAGATATACAAGGCGCCCGTGTTCGTAACTGATTATCCCAAGGAGATCAAAGCGTTTTATATGCGCCTGAACGACGACGGCAAAACCGTTGCGGCGGCAGACCTTCTTGTGCCCGGCGTAGGCGAGCTTGTCGGAGGCAGCCAGCGTGAAGAAAGGCTCGACGTTCTTCGTGAAAGAATGGCACAGCTCGGTCTTGACGAAAAGGATTACTGGTGGTATCTCGATCTGAGAAAATACGGCGGCACAAAGCATGCCGGCTTCGGTCTCGGCTTTGAGAGACTTATAA
This sequence comes from Clostridiales bacterium, assembly GCA_016281805.1. Classification (GTDB taxonomy): domain Bacteria; phylum Bacillota; class Clostridia; order Oscillospirales; family UBA644; genus HGM12619. Next base: position 2,677 of record JAEEJJ010000055.1, on the reverse strand, counting down.
TGTATCTTACGGGAATGTCGAACATAAGAGACGTAATTCCGTTTCCGAGAACAACGGGCAACGCGGAATACTAAACCGGAGGACCTGATATGCAGAATTATTCAAAGCAGGAGCTTCTTGAAATCAAAAGCGATCTTGAGGCGAAATACAACAGATACAAATCGCTCGGTCTGTCGCTTGATATGTCAAGAGGAAATCCGAGCCGCGAACAGCTTGATATTTCGACCCCAATGCTCACCGTTCTTCAGTCTGCCGAGGACTGCATAGACGAAACCGGGTTTGACTGCCGCAATTACGGTATCCTTGACGGAATACCCGAAGCAAAAAAGCTCTTTTCAGAGCTTATGAATACGTCGTCAGTCGATGAGATCATCATAGGCGGCAACAGCAGTCTGAATATGATGTATGATAATATCGTGCGCGCGATGATATTCGGCGTATACGGCGGCGAAAAACCGTGGTCCGCGTGCGAATCCATCAAGTTTTTATGCCCTGTGCCGGGTTATGACCGTCATTTCAGAATTTGCGAAACGCTCGGCATAGAAATGATAAGCGTTCCGCTTCTTTCGGACGGTCCCGATATGGACATGGTGGAAAAACTTGTTGCCGAAGACGAAACGATCAAGGGCATATGGTGCGTTCCGAAATATTCCAATCCAACCGGCATCACTTACAGCTCCGAAACGGTGCGCCGTTTTGCGATGTTAAAGCCGAAGGCAAAAGATTTCCGCGTTTTCTGGGATAACGCATACTCACTTCACGATATTTCAGGCAGAAGCGATATTCTTCTGAACGTGCTTGAAGAGGCGAAAAAATACGGAAACGGCGATATGATATATAAATTTATGTCTACGTCCAAAGTATCTTTTCCCGGAGCAGGCGTTGCGGCTATGGCAGCGTCAAAAAACAATATCGATTTTATAAAAAAACTGATGGGTGTTCAGACTATCGGTTACGATAAGCTCAATCAGCTGCGCCACGTTCGTTATTTTAAGGACGCGGAGGGTGTCCGCAGGCAGATGCAGCGGCATGCCGAAATAATAAAGCCGAAATTTGCGATAGTGTTATATATTCTCGAAAAAGAGATCTCGGATATAGCCACATGGTCAAACCCTAACGGCGGATATTTTATCTCGCTCACCGTTCCCGACGGCTGCGCAAAAAGAGTTGTTACGCTTATGAAAGAGGCAGGCGTAAAAATGACGCCTTCCGGCGCAACATTCCCCTACGGCGTAGACCCGAAGGACAACAATATACGCATAGCGCCCACACATCCGCCCGTTTCGGATCTTCAGACAGCCGCCGAAATACTCTGCGTATGCGTTCGTATGGCGGCAACGGAAAAAGCGCTGAGCGAAAAATAATTCAAGGAGTGCCTTATGAGCCACGATTCTTACGAAAGTCCGTTTTGCACACGTTATTCAAGCAAAGAAATGCAGTATATCTTTTCTGCCGAAAATAAATTCAGAACTTTTCGCCGTCTCTGGATCGCGCTTGCGCGCGCAGAAAAGGAGCTTGGTCTGAATATTACCGACGAGCAGATAGCGGAGCTTGAAAAATATAAAGACGATATCAATTTTGAAGTTGCCGCGGCACGTGAAAAAGAGGTTCGTCACGACGTTATGGCTCACGTATACGCATACGGACTTCAGGCGCCGCTTGCAAAGCCGATAATCCATCTCGGCGCAACGTCGTGCTACGTTGGAGACAATACCGATATCATCGTTATGAAAAGCGGTCTTGAGCTTATTCGCGATAAACTTGTTACCGTCATAAAAGCGCTCGCCGATTTTTCGTATAAATATAAAGATATGCCGTGTCTCGCGTATACGCATCTGCAGCCCGCTCAGCCCACGACCGTAGGCAAAAGAGCAACATTATGGATAAACGAGCTTATGCTCGATCTTGACGAGCTTGATTTTCGTATAAAAGGCTTAAAGCTTCTGGGACAGAAGGGCACGACCGGCACTCAGGCGTCTTTCAAAGAGCTTTTCGGTGACGATGCAGACGAGAAAACGCCGAAACTCGAAAAAATGATCGCAAACGAAATGGGTTTTGAAGAAACATACCCCGTTTCGGGTCAGACATACAGCCGTAAAGTAGACGCAAATATCTGCTGCACGCTTGCGGGAATTGCCGAAAGCGCAATGAAGTTCGCAAACGATTTAAGACTGCTTGCCAACTTCAAAGAAATGGAAGAACCTTTTGAGGAACATCAGATAGGTTCATCGGCAATGCCGTATAAGCGCAACCCCATGCGCAGCGAGCGTATATGCGCAATAGCAAGATATGTTATCACAAACTCGCTTTCTCCGGCGTTTACGGCAGGCACACAGTGGTTCGAAAGAACGCTTGACGACAGCGCAAATAAGAGAATTGCCGTTGCCGAGGCGTTTTTAGGCGTTGACGCAATACTGAATATTTATATAAACGTTGCAAACGGACTTGTTGTGTACCCGAAAATGGTCCGCAGAAGACTTATGAACGAGCTTCCGTTTATGGCGACCGAAAACATTATGATGGCAGCCGTAAAAAACGGAGGAGACAGACAGGAGCTTCATGAAAAGATCCGCGTTCACAGTCAGGCGGCTGCAAAGAAAGTAAAAGAAGAGGGCGGCGAAAACGACCTTCTTGAAAAAGACGAGATATCGTCGCTCCTATCTCCCGAAAGCTTTGT
>JAEEJJ010000054.1 GCA_016281805.1 Clostridiales bacterium | reverse complement strand
TTCTACACTTTCAACTGTTCCGACCTGCTCTTCAATGCAATTATGTTCATATTCATATTTAGCCAAAGCAATTGGATACAGATTCTTATATACAAAAAACCACAACCAAAAGCCAACGCAAACAACGCTTACACTGACACGCAAAATCCGTTTTATAACTATGTTTTCTATTTTCTTTGTATTCACAATAATTCCGTATACTCCGCCCCAAGCAAACCATATTCCCGAAAATATTGCGATAAATAAATAACTCCCAAAATCCGACTTTATTAATTCGTACATTAATGGATCCCTCATAATACGTGCTAATTGATCGGCCAATAATAATCATATCCGATGTATATACCGTATGGACTACCAACGGTGAAGCTTAATGCTCTTACCTTTTTCATAGCACAGTGAGAAATTGGACCAGAGGGATAAACCTAATAATCTTCTGATAATAAAGCTTCATTAGTATTCATCCTCATCATTTGACTGAAATAGAGAATGGTTTTTCCCAATACCAATTTGAGAAAAATTTACTCCATCATCAATTATAGCAACGTTGACCATCACCATTAATCCTCATATTTTTTTGCCTGAGTCAAATACAAATCTGCATATTGACCGTCTTCTTCTAACAGTTCTTTATGCGTTCCCTGTTCTATTATTTTTCCTCCCTGAAGAAATAATATCTTATCCGCATCCGCGATGGTTGACAAACGATGCGAAATAATCAATGCGCCGCAATCCGTCCACGATCCGCTGTATTGATGGAATATTTCGTACTCCGCGATTGCGTCAAGAGAAGAAGAGGGCTCATCCAGGATATAAAACGATTTCGGTCTGAAAAACGCGCGTGCAAGCGCTATTCTCTGCCACTGTCCGCCTGACAGTTCCTCTCCGTCAGGTTCGAACCGCCGCGTCAGCGGAGTGTCCAATCCGTTCGTCCAGGTATTGACCTTTTCAAGCATCTTAGACCGCGTTAACGCCCGGATGACTGCCGTATCGTTTTCCCGTTCGTTCCAGTCGGATAACGCGATATTCTCCCGAAGCGTCAGACTGTATGGCATATAGTCCTGAAACAGTACGCCGAACTGCTTCCGGTATGCGGTTAGTTCAATCTCTCTTATATCCGCTCCGTCCAGCAATATCATCCCGTCATTTACGTCATACAGCCGCAACAAAAGTTTGACAATCGTGGTTTTTCCGGCGCCATTGAGACCGACAAGCCCTACCGTTTCCCCTTTTTCGATCCGGAAAGAGCAATCCTGCAAAACGTAGTTTTCGGTTCCCGGATATTTAAATGAGACGTGCCTGAACTCGATTTCGTGTTCAAATAGCGGTTTTTTATCCCCGGATCTTTGAACGGAGGGCTCCAGGGCAAGGAATTCCCGAACGATTTTCGTGTTTTCCAGCATATACTGGATATATGACACGCCGTGCGTAAAACTGTCCGCGGCGGCGATAAACGACGAAAAAACTGCGATGAAAAACGATACGTCGCCGATCAGCAGCGTTCCGGTTAAAAGGTTCCGGATAAGAAGACCGAACAGGAGTACCTGACCCAGAACGGTTGAAAAAATCAGCCCGACAAAGATCAGTATAACGGTTATTCCGATACGTTTTTTGTTTGATTTGTAAAGTGCGTTCCACGCATCCGAAAAGCGCCGAATGAAAAGCTCGTGAAGCCCGTATACCTTTATATCGGATATGTTTTTCCTGTTCCTGAAAAGCAGTTTGAAGTACTGTGAACGCCTTGAGATCGCCGCGGATTCTTTGTCATACTTAATGGTGATCTGATTTGTTTTAATCTGACAAAGGATAACCGGGAGAAATAATAACACTGAAACGGGACCGACCCAGAAATTCAGCTGTGTAAGCAGAACGAACGCCCAGATCATACGTATCAGATATTCCAAAACGGAGAACAGATTTGATGATAATCCTACGACGGAGTTTTTGATATTCTGAACGTGCTGCAGCTTATTCTGCGTTTCTCCGGAATCATAAAATGACAGATCGATATCCTTGTATTTATCCAGAAACACCGTTTCAAGATACAAATTCACGCGATCATTGTATTTGTAATCTATAAAGCCGTCAATTTTCCTTATTAACTGACTCATACCCCAGAATATGACAAAAACAGCCAGTTGTTTCCAAACGGGATTGCTTTCGCTCAGTTCATTCAGAACGTTTCTCCAGATCGACGCGCTGACGAAAGGCAGACAGGCAAGCAGAAACGAAAATAGCAGCCGGAGTATCGCGTAGTGTCCGCAGGCACGGAAGGTCAGGGAAATGCTTTGTCCGAAAGCAGATAATGATTCTTTGATTTTTTTCATTTTTTCAGATTTTGTAACTTTCGGCCTGAATGCGATACATCTTCGCATAGAGTCCGTCTGCTCCCATCAAATCCTGATGAGTGCCCTGCTCAACGATTGATCCCTGTTCCAATACAAGTATTCGATCGACCGACATCATGTTTGATAAGCGATGGGAAATCAGTATCCCGGTTCGTCCGACGCATAAATCCGCGAATGATTCAAACACGCGTTCCTCAGCTTTTGCGTCCAGATTTGACGATGGCTCGTCAAGGATAAGAAATGAAGCTTTACGGTAGTATGCACGGGCAACCGCGATTTTCTGCCACTCTCCGCCGGACAACTCGATTCCGTCCGAGGTGAAGACCCTGAGCATTTGAGTCTGAATATCGGGAAGACAGTTTTCGTTTTCCGCCACTCCAGCTTTCAGAGCCGCGCGGCGAACTTCTTCACAGTCTTCCGGAGCGACTTCGCCCATGGCGATATTCTCACCCCAGGTCAATGCGTACCCTGATACTTCCTGAAAGCAGACGCCGAAAAGACGTCTCCAGGACGCGAGATCAAGATCGGTAATGTTTTTCCCTCCATAGAGGATTTCACCTTCGGTCGGTTCATACAGTCTCAGGATCAATTTGACAACAGTCGTTTTTCCCGCGCCGTTGATGCCTACCAATGCTGTTTTTTCTCCCGGGTTCAGCTGAAAAGATAAATCGTTAAGAATCATTTTTTCCGTCCCGGGATATTTGAATGAAACATGTTTGAATTCCAGACAATCCTGAGAGTCGACTTCAAACGTCCCGTCCGATTCTTCTTCCCAGCTCAAAAAGTCCCGAAGTTTTTTTACGCGAGGCGTAAACAGAGAAGTGTAGTTGACGACGTTTTGCGATAAAACCCGAAAACATACCGCGATGGAGGATATAGCTACGGTACATGCGGATAGGGCGCCTATCGTCATCTCGCCTGATGAAGTCTTCCAGATCAAAAACGCATATAATCCACCGTAGCCGACAAAACTGATAACAGTAGTGAATAATTGAAGAATCAAATTGTTTACAAACAGCTTTTCGCGTTCTTTAATTATTTTCCTCCAGATGTCGACGAAACGTGTCCGGAACACGTCAAAGAGATTCCAGACACGAATATCCTTGGCGTATTTCTTTTCGGTTAATAATGAATAGTAGTAGTCCTTTCTTCGCGTCTTCGGCATCGTATCGATGGAAAACTGATCCATTTGTTTGTTTTTTAACGCAGAAACGAGGATGTCAGGGATCGTGAAAATCAGATAAACCGGTGCCAGCCATGGATAATAACCGAAAAGGACGATTGAGAGAGAAATAAACTTAACTATATCGCAAACTATATCGACCGTAACAAGATAACACCGCGTTACCGCAAAATCGCTTTTCAAAGCGACGTTGATCGCATCCTGCATCGCGTTGTTTTCAAAGTACTGCATTTTCAGGCGAGACAGCTTTCGGAGCATAAGCGCGGTTAAGTTTTTATCGCACCGGATCCGAAT
>JAEEJJ010000053.1 GCA_016281805.1 Clostridiales bacterium | reverse complement strand
TAACAGGACTTGAACCTGCATGAAATTGCTTTCACATGGACCTGATGGTCACACACGTTCGGTGAAACCCTATTTTCCCCATTCCCATGCAGTTTTTGACAGTATAGCATGGAGGAACGGATATGTCAAATAGTAATTAATATTTTATTATATAAATAACTTCGCTAAATGATTCTTTTTTCAATGCATTTTCGTCAGTAATCGCTTTGCGGCGTTAATCACTTGCCAACAAATAATTATTGTGTTATAATACTTTCATCAAACGGCGGAGGTGACGGCTTTGGTACTTAAGGAATCAGGCGAAATGTATCTGGAAACGATTTATGTTCTCAGGAAGGATAAGGGATTTGTACGCGCGATCGACGTTGGTACGGAGCTTGGTTACTCAAAGCCGAGTGTCAGCCGTGCGATGGGAATCCTTCGTGACGGCGGATATATTAAGGTCGCGCAGGACGGCGGTATCACGCTGACGGAAGCGGGCTTGGAGGTCGCCGAACGCACCTATGAACGCCATACCGTTTTAAGCGAGCTGTTTATGAAGCTCGGCGTTGATGAAGAAAACGCCGTGAACGATGCCTGCAAGATCGAGCACGTTATCAGCTCTACTACTTTTGCAGCTTTGAAAAAGCATTTGAACGAAGATTTATGATAATCATATCAGTCAACGGATTGTTTTTCTGTCGGCTGATTTTATTTTTTCAAAAAACTCTTGACAAAAATAAGAAGATATGATATATTACACTTGTTCGGTTAGCAGAGGGTAACTGACACAGAGACATCATCCGACCGGAGGATGTTTGTTTTTTGAGCATCGGTTAGTCTATGCTAACCACAAACAAAACCACGGAGGAATAAACAGATGTCGGAAGATTTGATTATCAAGCATTGTTCTCCCACTCTCGCGGGGCTGAAAACCGCCAATCTCTTTACTTGTGTTTATGCGCAGAAACAAGATGTTGAGCGTTACACGCAGGAGTTTAACCGGCGTTTCAGTCATAAGGGAGTGAAAATGCAGCCATTGGGATACGGCAAGAAACGCGCCTTGATCTATGTATTTCGCCCGACACAGCTTGAAAAGGATTTGTCCGATCCACAGGCACGATCCATTTTAGCGTCAATGGGATACAAAAGCTTTGACAGTAAGGCTTGTCTGAACAGACTGAAAAGCAGAGTCAAAAAGTGTCCCGAATTTCCGCACGAAATCGGACTGTTTCTCGGCTACCCTCCCGAGGACGTCCACGGCTTCATTCTTCATAAGGGAAACTGCTGTAAATGCTGCGGTTGTTGGAAGGTTTACGGTAATGAAGAAAAAGCCCGGTGCGCGTTTGCCAAGTATAAAAAATGCTCCGACATCTATTATTCCAAATGGCTGCAAGGCACGCCGATCAATAAATTAGTAGTAAAAAAGGCAGCGTGACGCTGCACCCAATCACGCCTTTGGAGCAGTTGATTCTTTCGGAAAGCGACAGCAACGGCGTGGGTAAAACAATGATGTAAAAAACAACATAGAAAGGAAAAATTGTTATGAGTCATATTGCAGTTGTATTTTGGAGCGCAACGGGAAACACCGAGGCAATGGCAAACGCTGTTAAGACGGGAGCGCAGGAAGCCGGCGCTGAGGTCAGCGTTTTCAACGCTTCGGATTTCTCCGCCGATATGGTCGCGGATTTTGACGCGATCGCGTTCGGCTGTCCCGCAATGGGCGACGAGGTTTTGGAGGAGGATGAATTCCAGCCGATGTTCGACGCGGTTCTGCCCTCGCTTTCCGGCAAGAAGATAGCTCTTTTCGGCTCTTACGGCTGGGGCGACGGTCAGTGGATGCGCGACTGGCAGGAATCCTGCCAAAACGCGAGCGTATCTCTTGCCTGCGAGTGCGTGATCGCAAATGACGCTCCCGATGATGAAGCCGTTGTCGCTTGCAAGAATCTCGGCGCGGCGTTAGTTTAATTTTGTTAATCCCTATATTTGTCAATACCAATTTCATAATTCTGCACCTGCGCTCGCTGAAAAGCGGGCGCTTCTGCTTGACAAAAGATGATAGAAAAGATATAATATATTTGGAAAATCAATGGGTTGATTTTTATTTTTTGTAACACAGTTAGCTTATGCTAACTTATGCAATAAGGGGTGGTTATCATAAAACATCATAAATTCTGGGCATTCGCAGCAGTTGTATGTATGGCGATGACATTCATCACCGGTTACAAGCACAAATAGTTAGGAGGACATAACGATGACAACAATAGGAAAAGGCGCATTATTATTTTTGGGAGGCGTTCTGTTCGGCACAGCGGGAATCAAGGTGCTTTCAAGCAAGGACGCGAAAAAGGCTTACACACACTGTACCGCGGCAGCGCTTCGGGCGAAAGACAGCGTGATGAAAACCGTGACAAAGGTACAGGAAAACGCCGAGGATATCTATGCCGAAGCAAAGCAAATCAACCTTGACCGTGAGGAAAACGAAAAGCCCGTCGAGCTTGAATTAGAACCAGACGAACCGGTTGAAACCGCAAATGATAATGAAGTTTAAAATTCTTCACGAAATACGCGGACGGCTGCGGATACATATTCTGACACAATACAGTCAGGACGATTTTGATCGCTTGTATTGCGCGCTGAACGCCAATCGAGTTATCAAACGCTGCAAGGTCTATCCTGCCACAAACGATTTGATGATCGAGTATATGTGCGGCAGAAAAGAAGCGCTTGCGCTGCTCTGCCAGACGAATCCGAATACCGTGACCGTCCCTGAGCACGCCCTGACTTCGGTTGCGGCGGCAAGGGAGCTGAAACGTCAATATATCAGTCGCTTGGTCGGGAAAGTCGCCGCAAGGTATTTCAGACGTTGGTTTATCCCTAAATATATCCGTATTGCGATCCTTGCGGTAAAAGC
>JAEEJJ010000052.1 GCA_016281805.1 Clostridiales bacterium | reverse complement strand
GTCAAAATAGGCATATTCTTCTCTTGTGAGATCCTCATTCCATTTAAGCGGATCATATACCGTTCCTGCAAACCATACTTCTCCGCTTACCGTATCTCTTATCAGGAACATGAAAGGCTTATCAAACGTCAGATCTATTTCCTCTATCGGAACCTCATATATATAGTCAAACAGTCCTCCGTCAGCGCCTGCTCCGCCCATCATGGTGGCTGCGGCTGCTTTGATTCCGTCCTGAGTTAATTCTATTTTCGCTTTATGCAAAGCCTTGTCTATATATTCTCCGCCTGAATCTGTTATTCCGGACAGATCGGCTTTATTGACATCAAATACATCTTCGATCCCTATTTTTTTCAGGTCATCGACTAAATTCAATTCATAATCAAAATCAAACTTCGGAATAAATCCCTTGATTCTGGTTATAACGCCTTCTTTGAAATTCTCTTGTTTCAGGCTCTTCAGATTTCTGATAATATGATCGATCGTTTCACCGTCGGCATCTTCGATAAAGGTATCAAGATCTTCATTTAACGGCATCAGACACACATACTGCAGCTTAACATCGTCATATTCCTTAAGATCCTTCGCAAAAGCTTTAACGCTGTCGTCTGTATACAACAGGAAATCCGTGCTCAGCACGCTTCCGTAATACTGGTAGTTAGCGCGTATTTCACGAATATAGCTATCCAGATATCTGTTGATTTCTTCTTCTATTTTTACAGGATCGGTTAAGATTATAAAGTCGTATCCGTCGTAATACCATGGCTGGTCCGTCGTGGTGATCCATTCCCTGTATGCATCGCCCACAGTTTTTCTGATATTGTCTTCACCGAGAATATTTACGATATCGTAATTATCAATTGAAGCATAAAATTGCATGCCGGATACCTTTGTTTTTTTCGTTCCGTTGTCAAAAGTAATTGACGCGACACACATTGTATTGCATCCAACGTGGTATGCCTCATGATCGTAGTCGATACTCCATGCAAATCCCGGCGGTCTGTTATACATGTCAAAAAACCTATATTTCCATTCCATATCTATTCCGAGAGTATTAATCAGAAAAAAGTCCTGATTTTCGTCGATTTCCTCTATTATATAAGGTATCATCCCAAACGTATTACGCAAAACCCATGAGTTTATATAATCGGCGCCTTGTTGTCCGAAAAAGGGTTCTGTATCGGCTTTATATTTATCCTTCAGGGTTTTCTTGAAGTCGCTTTTTACGCTCTCGTAAAATGAAAGATTCACAAATAAACCGTTAGCAAATGACATATTGTTGTTGGAAGTGTATACGGATGGTTCATAATCTCCGATAACGTCGGTAATCTGTTTTTTCGAATTGCCGCCTGTACCCTCTTCAAGCATTTTGAGCGCATATTTTATCGATAACGGGCTGTAGACCTTATTGACTCTGTCATTTTCCGCTTTAAGGAACACAATATCAAAATCTGAAAGCATTCCGTATCTGAGATCATGGCTGATGGTTGAAAGAACCGGATAGGAAGATGCCGGCACTTCAGTCTGCTGTCCGTTTATTACATTATTGATTATTGAATATTTTTCTTCAAACTGACCGTCGCTGTTTATTACTTCCGCGGACACCGGAGAAAGATCTTCGTTAAGCTTGAAAACACGTGTGGTTATTCCGCCGTATTTAAGCGGAGCAGGTGCAGAAACGAAAATCATACTCGCTATATCACTTTCACCGTTAAGCATATGCAGAAATTTGCATTTAAAGCCTCTGTCTTCGCGGCCGGATCTCATTTCGTCTGTTACCTTATCGTCTGTAAAGCTGTATTCAACCACTTCGGTGAGACCGCTTTGATATGTTATGAATATTTTGCCGCTGTCGCCCCATGTGGCGTCGTGCTCTCCGCCTAAAACCGACAAAAGAACTGTATCCCCGTCTTTAATAAGCGTGATCGGACATGCATATGTTTCATATGTTGACATTTCATCAATTTCACACAGTATACTTACAGCTCCGTTTTCATGTTTTTCGATTCTGTTTGTATATGTGTCTTTTAAACCGTTCGAACTGTATGCCAGCGAAAGGAGGTATGCTGCCCCATTATTGATGATCACATCACATGCGTATGTTTCTTTTTCTTCGGTTTTTCCCTCAGGAGCGTTATTTTCAGCCCAGCTTGCTGCGTCTGCCGTTTTCTGTCGGAAGCTGTCGGGTGAATATGTCGTTACTGTAACTTTACTGTCGGAATCAATTGCCGCCTCCGGGGTCGAATGTTTGGCACATGATGTTAAAACAGAAAAGATAAGCAGTATTGTGAGCAAAAACGTAATTCTCTTCATAGTGTTTATTCCTCTTTTCCTTAATTCAGCAGCGTTGATTGATCCTATACTGACTTAGACGATAAAAAACGAAAAAAGTTTCTCACAGGCTGAAATTCACATTATTTCTTTACAGACCTGAAACATCCTTATCCATCTGCTCTCTCAACCTTCGTGCGGAAGTCAGCAGCCTTGACAGTATCGCGTCACGCTCGTTATCCGGCGCTTCAAGGCTCTGATGATGAGCTTCAAGAACGCAGTCGCCAGTGTAGTCTACGGCCCTGAGATTTTCAACAACACTGTTCCAGTCGACTGTCCCGTCTCCCGGAATAAGATGTTCGTCCATGCCGGCGCCGTTGTTGTCCTGAATATGAAGCGACCGCGGAGCGCAGGCGCATTCGCGCAGAACAGACGGCTGAATACCGAAACAGTTTGTGTGTCCCGTATCGAAGCACCAGCCGAAGTGCGGCGATTTAAGCTCTTTTACAAGCTCGGATATTATTCTCGGATCTTTTGATGCGCCCCACAGAAGATTTTCAGACAAAACGACGACGCCGTGTTTTTCCGCGGCTTCGATGCAGGCGCCGTACGCTTCGGCGTTTACTCTTATAAACTGTTCGGCCGTTTCTATTATTTTTCCGTTTTCGCGGCACACCGGATGAACGACGATATATCCCGCGCCGAGGATCCCCGCCGTTTCAATAGCGCGTTCAACGGTCGGATCGTTCCCCGCTTCGGAGGGCGCATGGGAGTGAGTATACGGCACTCCGGTCTTTTCCGCATGTTCACGAAGCTCATAAGCCCATTTCAGGTATCCGTCTCCCATAAAAGGCGACCCGGGCTCCGTCCAGTAATCAAGCGCCATATCAAGCCCTTCAAAGCCGATCGATGCAAGTCTGTCAGCAGCCTTTATCGCCGGATAACCAGGCTCGAATACCGAAGTTGTGGTCACGATCCTTTTTTGCGTTTCCGTTTTTTTGATCATATTCATTTTATATTTGTAACCTCCGCAGTTCAGTCGAATTTCGCGCCGCATTCCGTGCAGAATTTAGAGTTGCCTTCACGTTTTGCGCCGCAGTTACGGCAGTATTTGTCTCCTGACATTTTGATCGGACTGCCGTTGGGAACGATACCGATCAAGGTGTTTGTGTCTGTTCCGAACCCCTCGTCATTACTCACAGGGGTGAACGGATTTTTACCCATTGGCGGACGGTCAAAATTGGATTTGCCGGTAACGGGCTGTCCTTCATTTCCATCGATCACATCTTTGTACCGGTCAATGACATCGATTATCCATTGCTGTTCGTTCATGTTTCTGATCACAGCATCGTAAAGCTCTCTTGAATCGGGAGTGAGAGCAAGAGAAAACAAATCTGTTTTCGCGGTTATACCGTGTTCAGACAAGCTATCGTCTATAAACTTTTCAAGCACTTCTTTTGTTGCGTTATTCCAGAAGGATTTTCCCTCCGGCCAGGTGCGGACACAGTCTGTAAGAGACAATAAGGCGATCTCTCTGGTTTTTATTGCAGCTTCTTCGTCGTTGGAGTATGACCCGCCGTCATAAGCCGACACAACGGATATTCCCGCCGCCCTGACCTCAAGATCAAGATCGACCTCCGGATGATTTTTGTCATATTCTCTGAATTTTATCGGCGCCGGCGTGCCGAATTTAACGCTGAGATCTGCCATGGTCTACTCCTTGCTCCGATTGATCGGATGTACGTTTTTCCACCTTGTAAGAGCGGTTACGCGGCTCTTCAAGATGAAACAGCTTTTATCGATCCGGTTTTTTTGTGAGCTTCAAAGGACAGTTTCAATGTTTTTTTAGTCATTTCGGTATAAATCAAAACGGTCACCATCTGTACTTCGTAAAAAGTCATAAACGTTAAACACATATGCTTTGGAAAACGCACACTCGGCCATGATCATGTGATTTACTATATAATACCCCTAAAGGATGAATTTGTCAATACAAACCTAATTTGATGCCGGCGCCAAATTTTTGCAGAAGTGATGTTTAAAATATGATTCGACGACAAAAAATGTGTGTAATGAGCTCAGAAAAGCCGGCTGAGTTTTTAATTCAGTCGGCTGAAAAGAAAAGCATTGAGTTGAGATTTCAGACAGAAAGAAGACTGAGAATAAATGTGGTTTTGCCTTCTCCAGGGTCACCCTGAACAAGGGTAATCTTTCCGTACGGATATACGGATACCAGAGCCATTCTATCTTTCGGCTTTCTATATCCTTATAGTAAACTATGCTGTAATCGCTCATTGCCAAAACCTTCCATGAAAGAGATGTACCAATAATATAGCTTCCTTTTTCGGTTTGCGAAAGGCAGTTTGACACCCAATTTTCGCAAAAAACAGCCGTTTTTCCGCAGTTTGACACCCCAAATTAAAAGCGAACTCTGAAACAAGAGCAAAAAACGCGAGGTGTGTTAATCGGCCCCTGTTTTTCTTTCTTGTTCTATTGGGCGAGCTCTTTTGCGATATGCAGCAAGAGTCTTTGGTGTTTCGGCTCGAGCAGTTCAAACAGCTCAAGCAGGTATAATATGTTAAATTTGTGTGTCTGGATCGCGAATACTTGACAAAGATGCGGATTTCCTGTATAATACGCCCAGTAGCCAACTAGGTGAGTATGTATATAATTTTATTCTGTCCGAATATCAGTGCTCCTCATGCCTGCCGGTAGTTTCGCCGCCCGCCGCTATCCCGTTGCCATGCTCGCCGCCGCTTGGGATTTCATCTCTCAGAACGGCACTTATCCGGTCCCTGCAAAACGGATGTCGGCGCAGACAAGGCGAACGCGCGGGTGCCGGAAGACGATGTCTGAACGAAAGTCATTTCTGACGGCAGACCTGAAGTACCCCATTCCCGAAAAGAAACCTCTTACGGCAGATATTTGTCCGAAGCACCTCAAATGAAACGGAAAATCCCGCGGCATCCGTCTCATCCTGACAATCGTTTCCCGCCGCAGCCGCACGGCACAGGTTCCGTATGATCTTCACAAGAAGCGACCCGTCCGGGTTCCACATTGAAATCATCCCTCCGAAGCAGGATTCCCAGAAGCTCGAAGAAGATCTTGATCTTTTCGCATCTAAATTCGAGCGAGTGATGGAGAGCGGATTCACAGCCTCGATCACCGATAACGCGATGGGTCTTCTTGCATTTCAGGGGCACGAGTGCATCGAGGAGCTCGGACTCCGCGCGCGTCCGGATCAGATTCTGATCCATCTC
>JAEEJJ010000051.1 GCA_016281805.1 Clostridiales bacterium | reverse complement strand
TTCTTACATATCAATTCTTTGGAAATATTGGAAATAATATTCACACAGAGAAACATCAGTTCAGGTATGGGAAGGTGCTTCCCAGATTGATTGTGGTTGCGTGAAAATAACCCCCCCCAGCGCATAAAAACAAGTTCACAATTTTTCAAACTTTTTCGATTTATGCACCATTAGAAACCGCGCATTTCATCGTGATTTCAGGGGGTGAGTCAAAATTGCTGTATATACCAGATAAGAAATTTACGGAAAAATTCCGTCCGAAATGGTTTATATGATTTTATAAAGTTGTTGCCCCAAAAGGGGGTTCAGCATATCCGGCAGACAATACGATATCTCAGGCGACGTCACGGGGCTTTTCGATGCAGAACCGTGGACTGATTTCAGCGACGAACTCGAAAGGGAGCGCGTCATAAAAAACTGTATCGACAAAACGGAATAAAACCGAGTTTACAATTTTGTCAAACTTTTTTTATTTGGCTACCCCTTGAAACCGCGATGAAATGCGGTGGTTTCAGGGGGTGAGTCAAAATTGCTGTTTATACCACAGAGAAATAAGAACTAAAATTACCGCCCGAAAAGGCTTAACATAAATTCAAATTTAAACAGGGAGATTTTACACAGTGAACATTTATCAGAAGCTGGCAAAAATCCGCAAGCCGGTAGAGGTCTTGCAGAAAAACAAACAGGGTTTCGGCTACAGATACGTAACCGAAGACCTTATACTTTCAAAGATAACGGGGCTTATGGATAAGCTCGGCGTGTCTTTGATACCGCGCATCGTGAAGGACTCAATGAAAGTCGTGCCTTACGCCTACACCAAAACAAAGTCTACAAAAGACGGAAAGATCTACGAAGAAAAAGTAAACGAGGTTCTCGTTTCGAGCGATATGGAGTGGGTCTGGATAAACAACGACGAGCCGACAGACTTTATTGTCGTCCCGTGGGCTATGGTCGGTCAGCAGGCAGACGCGTCTCAGGCGTTCGGCTCAGGACTGACTTATTCATCAAGGTATTTTATGCTTAAGTATTTCAATGTCGCAACGTCAGACGACGATCCCGACAACTGGCGCAAGCTTCAGAAAGAGGCTGAAAGCGCAGAGGACAAAGAGATAGCCGCAAAGATAATCGAACAGATACATTCCCTTGTCACGGCTCATCTCGAACTAAAACCCGAAGACAAACCGAAGGTCATCGACCTCGTAAAGAGATATGCCAAAACAAAAGCGGGCAAGGCAAGCGCAAATTATTACGATATAGAAGACCCCGTTACGGCAAGCCAACTGCTCGAAGACCTTAATGTTGCGTTTGCTTCAATAGAAACAGAAACAAAACCGACAGAGGTTTCCATTTCCAAAACAACAAAGAAAACAACATCTAAAGAATAAAAGGAGAAAATTATTATGGGTTTCAGAAAAGATAACTGGGCATCCGTCTGGAGTATAGAAGACGGCAAAAACAATTCCAAGAGAGTGCGTCTCTCCACAAGCAAGAAGAATAAACTGACAGGCGAATATGAGCAGGATTTCTCAGCAATCTGCTTCTTTTATAAAACAGCAGCGTTTAAAATCTCCAACATCAGACCTGGGGACAGAATCAAACTTACGGATATTAATGTAAGAACATGGGTTAACAATGAAACAAACAAAGAGTATGTTGTGTATCAGGTTTATGACTTTGAAAAAGAAACCGACACGAATTCCGATAATCTGTTTGAAGATATACCTGTTAATGAACCATTTTCATTCAGTGATTTGAAAAGAGATGATCTGCCTTTTTAACTTAGCAAATAATGATAGTATTATTATACAAACTTGTCGATTCGCTAATCCCGTAGATGAGGCAGCGGATATAATTGCCAACAGATTAATAAAGAGGGGATTGGCGCCGCTTACGGTATACCGGCCATATCCGCAGAAAATATTGTTTTTAATGAATAAAGTGATGGTTTATTGACAATTCAGTAAATTGAAGCCTCAATTATACCGAAGTAAAAATGCAGGTATTGCACATAAAATCAGGTTGCAGAAATGCTGATGTTTCTGATATCCCAATGCAGCATTGGATATATTGTTACATCGGCTGATTTCATGTATCTATTGCTTTTTTAACGGCTTAAGGGATAGCTGTTACTATACTGTTTAATAAAACAAATGTTGTATACCGTATGGCTACAATGTTGCTTTTGAGGAATAATGTAGCTTTAGCGGTATTGCTACAAGGCAGCAAAAGAATGAATACCTTCAATGCAGCTTTAAAAGCTACATTGAAGGTATACCTGCTAAAGAAATATTTAATAATATTCCTCAATCAGCATCTTCGTAGCTATTCACGGAAACAATGTAGTTTTAGGATATGGTATAGTAACAATGTAGCCATATTAAGAATCAATGCAGGTATATCATTAGTATAACTTCTATGTAGCTTAAGGAAACAATCAGCAATGTAGCGGTAAAAGCTACAATGAAGGTATATCTGTTAAAGACTATTTATTAATAATACTTTTTAATCGGCTACAACGTAGCTTGTATTCTGGCAACCATGTTAATAAATAGGGTGTAGAAACAAGACAGCTTTTAACAATAGCAACAATGCAGCTATACTTTTGGATGTATCAACATTGCAGCAAATACTATTTTTCAATATCAGTAGCATTGCTGCCTAATTATGTTTCAATACAACTATTGTTTCCTTTATTGGCAAAATGATCTTCAACGTAGCTTTAATGCAACGATAGCAGGTATACCTGTTTTTACTTTTAATAAACAATGCAGAATTATAAACAACGCAGCAAAGAATTGTTTCTATTTTAAAGATAATGATTACTACTACGGATTTCATCGTTGTATCGAGTTGTTTAATATCTGTTTTGTCCGTCTGATTTGGACAAAAAAATGAACAATCGGGATTTTGTCACATTGTTTACCATATTGTTTGTAGCTAAGAAAACACATCAGAATTTTTCGTATAATATAATTTAATACAGATTTTAAATTCAGAAAGGGTCAAAAAAATGTCCATAAAAATATGCGATGCAATAATGGGTTCAGGCAAGTCGAGCGCAGCAATACAGTATATGAACGACCACCCGAACCAAAAGTTTATTTATATATCATCTTTTCTTGATGAGGCTGCCAGAATCCGTTTGGCTTGTCCAAGACTTAATTTTCAAGAACCGAGAAAAGATATTCCAAAATACAATTTCAGAAAAATCATTCATAGTCAGCAGTTGATTTCGGATGGCGAAAATATTGCAAGTACACATCAGATGTTTACGCGGTATGCAGATGATCTTATTGAGAATATAAAAAAATGGGAATATGTCCTTATTATTGACGAAACGGTGGACGTTCTGTATCCGTCTGATATTTCCATAGAGGATTTAAACATACTTGAAAAATCAGAGTGCGTAATGAGAGAAGGAAACTTCATCAGTAAATCGCCTGATTTCGAATATCGCAGGGGGAATTTTAGGCAATTCTTTGATATTGCAAAAGGTAAACAGCTCATCGAAATTGAAGAAACCAAGTCCAATTCATCCGTGTTTTACTGGCTGTTTTCTAAAGAGCTTCTTCTTGCGTTCAAGGATGTTTACGTTCTTACATATATGTTTGATTGTCAAATAATGAAGTACGGATTCGATCTTATGGGAGTTGAGTTTGAAAAAATCGGCATAAAGCTTGACGAAAACGGCGCATATCAGTTTTGTGATCATACCGAGTATATTCCGGATTATACATTACATCTCAGTCAAAAGATACATATTTTCGACAATAAAAAGATTAACTGTATCGGTGAAGATTATTATGCACTTTCACACCACTGGTATAGCAAAGCTGAAAAAAACGGGGATATCAAAACTCTAAAAAACCACATGTCAAACTTCTTTAAGCATTATAACAAAGACAAAAATGCAGAGCGCAGGCTCTGGGCGACATTTAAGGACTGTGTCGGCATACTCAGGTCTGAGGGTTTCTATCGCAATTTCATCGCATTTAACGAACGCGCAACCAACAAATACAGAAACAGAGATGTTCTTGCTTACTGTGTTAATGTGTTTATGAATCCGAATGAAAAGAAATTTCTTTCCCAACAAGGAATTGATATCAGGGAAAACGAATATGCGTTGTCTGTAATGTTGCAGTGGATTTGGCGTTCAGCGATACGAGACGGAAAAGAAATCTGGATATATATTCCAAGCAAAAGGATGCGGAATCTGCTGCTTGAGTGGATAGCAAGCGTTGAAGGGCGAAATGTGTCTGTATGTACAGAATATAATGTCAAGCCTGTCTTGGATACCTCAAAGCAGGATACAAAAAAAAGGAGACGACGCAGTAAAATAAAAATAAGATCTTTAAAATGATGATTTTTGTTAAATCTTTACCAAGACATAGCGCATAAATGAAAAGGAGATATTTAATAATATGAAAAAAAGAAAAGACGGCAGATATCAGGCATCTGTAGCATTATCAGGAGGACAACGAAAAGTCGTTTATGGGAAAACGAAGACAGAACTTAAGCAAAAGATAATTATGGCGCATGAGGCCGACAATCTTGCCCCTATGTTCGACAAGGTTGCGAATGATTGGTATAGTGGTTTCTGGCGTACTGTTTCTCCGAAAACACTTTCACAATATGATCCGGCTTTTGACCGTATTGTCGCACAGTTTGGTAATAAACGGATAGATGAAATCGAGCCGGCAAATATACAAGCCTTTCTTAATGATCTTAAAATAAAAGGCTATTCGGCAAGTTATGTAAAAACACATCGAACTGTAATGTCAAAGATATTTGATTTCGAAATACTCAGACGAGGCGCCAAAATCAAAATTAATCCTGTGATGGCAACAAAAAATCCACGTATTGCAAAAAAGAAAAAGCCTGCAGCCACTCCAGAGCAGGAAAAAACAATCAGGCAAGCTGTAAATCAACCGTTTGGATTGTTCGCATTTCTGCTTCTTAATACTGGCTGCAGAACTCAGGAGGCTCTTGCGTTACAATGGCGTGATGTGGATTTTGAAAATAGAGTAATAAACATTGATAAGGCAGTCACATTTCCGCATAATCAGGCTGTTATAAAGGAGACTAAGACAGTCAATGGTGTAAGACGGATTCCATTAATGGAACCGTTGTCAAAACAACTTTTATCAATATTAAAAGAATGTAATCCAAATCCGGATGACTTCATCTTTGGGGGCAACAAGCCGCTTTCATTTACAGAGTTTAATCATAGGTGGCGTCAGTATGCACTCATTGTTGGATTCAGAGAAGAATACTTCGTGGACGAAAACGGAAAAAGACTTGCAACTCTATCGGAGTTGCAAAAGATTCCCCATAAAAGAAAATGTGAAATACACCTTACTCCACACCAGCTCAGACACTCGTTTGCAACAATTTGTTTTGAAGCAGGGTTATCACCGGAAGAAGCCCAGAGGTTTTTAGGTCATGCAGATATCAGAACAACTGTTGATGTGTATACCGACATACGAATCAGCAAACAGAAAATCGCATCGGAAAAACTTGATAAATATGTCGCGGAGTTAACCGCTTTATCGGATAAACAAGAGCAGTGAATCAAAAAACATATCTGTTATAGTAATATTGTTGTTTAAGTCGCTTTATAATGTTTTATGAAAAAATATATAATCGGCTTATAGATTAAATCATACTCTATTTATTTGCTACAGTTATATAACATTCATCAGTCTATTTTTTTTATTACTACAGCCGTGCCGTTAACCGAAACCATAATCGAATTGCTCTCAGGCAAAGTGATTTCAAAATCAACACCAACTTTTACATTTGCTCTATGCTCAAAGGTGGTTGCATTCAGACGATTCAGATTTAATAGGATTGTTTAGTCTGCCGATTTGCAAAAAAATGGCATAGCTCCCGCTTGAACGATATCTATGCCATTGTATCTATCGGTTTCGCTGCGGTTCAATGCCATACTCCAAAACAGTTTCTGGCATATGCCTGACTCGTATAAGCCGTATAGACTGCACAAAAATTTGCTTATACAATTATACAATTCGATAGGCTTCTCTGCACGCCAAGTATCTGTTTAATTACTCGATAAAAAAGTTGACAAAAAGGTATTGATTTTTGTATGAAAGGTGTGATATAATAATAAATGGAAAATTATAAACTTTGAGCATTTTATATTGGAATAACCAATTCGAAAACGGATTTGTGCCTTCTGAATAGGTTTCAAAAAAACATTTGATTGCAAAGTTCAGCATTTTTATTTTTAAGAGATTTGAGGTATATGAATTCTATGGAAACAGACAAGAAACTTGAATGTACGATTGTTGAAGAGTTGGCTACTCTCTCTGAAAGCGGTAGCTGGAGAAAACAGCTTAATATTGTGCAGTGGGGAAATAACATTGCCAAATATGATATTCGAAGCTGGAATGAAGACAATACAAAAATGGGCAAAGGCGTAACCCTGTCTTTGGAAGAAATAAGGACTCTTAAAAAAGCTCTTAACAATCTTGAAATTTAGATGGACGAAAAGCTATGGATGCGAGCCGGATTAGAATAAACGATATACTCTCAAGTAAATATCCTGATTTCTGTGCGTATTGCGAAGTCTCAGGTAAAGTGTTTGTATCAGAACTTTCTACTGTTGATTTCGTTGCCTTTAGAACCAGGATGAATGTTTCCAGAGAATATGTGTCAAATCTAAAAGCGTTTATCGAAAAAGCGGTGTCAAGCTCGAAAAGCGAAAACCAAAACAGTATTCCTGAAAAATCGTATCCATCCAGCAGAATAAACATTGAACATCAAATTTCATCAGAAAATGTTTTGCATCCTAATGCAAACAATGAAGACATTAATATTGATTCTATTGTCGCATCTGGTATGCGGGAAGAAGAAAATAAAAATGAACAGAAGCCATCAGAGGTTGTCAACGAAGCAATCATTGAAATTAATAATTCTGAATCAGATGAATTAATACCTTTTTACGCGATTTTTAAAGTTGATTCTAACAATTACAGTATTCCGGTTTCTGAGCTTCAATTAAGCTCACGCGCCCTTAATTGTTTGAGTATTGCTAAGTGCACAACGGTAAAAGAGTTGTTGACTAAAAGCATCAGCGATTTAAGGTCGATGCGGAATATGGGGGAAAAGTCAATAAATGAAATTGTTGCAAAAATAAAAGACTTCCTTTCCGATGCTTCCCATCGCTTAGAGAAAAACAAATCAACTCAGCGAGTGACAAAAATTGATAACAATTTAATCAAATCAATTGGTTCTCTCCTTAACGGTACCTCTTATTCAATTGAAAATCTTGATGACGACCAAAAGAAATATCTTCAAACAATAGAAACGGCAATTGAAACTGTGGGATCTGAAATCTGTTCAAAGGCATTTTACAATCCACAGTATGTTCGAGTCATTTGTGATTTGTTTAGAAGATATGTTTCACGCACTGAAACATACGATTCTTTTGTAGATTCTGTTTGCGAATCAGTCAGAAATCTTCCACAATCCGTTAAGGATAGGAGAGTAATACCACTTGTTTTGTTAATCGAAAAAACCAGTGGCAAATCGCTTTCTTCTATTATTTCAATGTGTGACTCTTCTACCAGAATATACCAGCTCCCCAATTTAATAATCAGCATGGGTATCGCCCCAGATAGTGAAGTTGCAGTGGCTATAAAAGCATTTGTTGATTGTATCAACTTCGATCCTGATGAAGCTGTTCGTCAAACCGTTAGCAATATCTGCAGCGGACTTCAAACATCAAGTAAAAGAGGAATTGAGATTTTAGAATCGAGAATAAGAGGGGAAAGCCTTGAAGAAATAGGATCACGTCTTAACTTAACGCGTGAAAGAATTCGCCAGGTTGAAGCAAGGATAACTCGAAATTTTTGGAAATATTACAAAAATCAAAAATACGACCTTATTTTGCTTATTTATGCAATGCGTGATGGCGATAAATTTTTGTATTTGAGTGAACTTAAAGAGATACTTGGAGATTTTGCGCTCATTCTTTGGAAGTCAGTTAAACATATTCCCGAACATACGCTTTATTCTTATTCATGGGAACTCGATTCAATTGTCATTTCAAGTGGCAGCACGAGTTATCAGATTATTGCCAATGCTAAAATGGCCTATAATCGACTTCCCCATACAATTGAATCCTCTGAAGTCAACGAAGTTCTTGAAAATGTCTCTCAAGAATGTAATGCACCGCTTGAAGTCGTTCAAAATATGTTCTTCAATAATTATAAAGTCACAGGTCAATTTTATTCCATAATACCAATTACTGTTACTTTTATGTGTGATTATGTTTTACATTATAGATTTCCTGCTGGCTTCAAGATCAACGATTCATTTGAAGCGAACCGTTTCAAAGAATATATGATTGAACTATTCGGCGATAAAGCAAAATCCATAACAAATCGAGCTATCGATGCAAAGGTCGGTTACATTGGAATTCTTTGTGACAGAGGTAAATACATACATCCTGATTATATCCAGGTGAAAGAAGAAATTATCGAATCTATCAACGATTTTATTGAGAACTCTCCTCGTGCCTTGCTGACCTATGGGGAAATATTTGATGCTTTATCAAGTGTTTTAGATGGCACACAAATAACCAACAAATATTTGCTTCAGGGTGCGCTGAAAAAATACGGGTGTCGGTTTAACACCAACAGAGACTATGTGCGAAAAACAAACGATGCTTCTCTTGTCGATGAACTTGATGCTTTTGTTGAAGAAAGAGGCGCTGTACATAAGTCTGAGATATTTGCCGAAATCACATCACTGAACGAAAAAAACTTAGGAGCAGTAGTTGCGCGCAGTTCCACCGTTTTCAATATAGAAAACGGATTCTATATTCACGCATCGTCGTTTGATATTCAACCCAGTGACTACAGGCAAATCAGAGAGTATCTTACAGAGGCTTGCGCTGAGGTTCCGGTAAATATTCGCTTTGTATACGATGCAATATCTGATAGATTCCCTGAGTTTATATATCGAAATGGTTTTGATGGTCACAATAAGCTGTTTGCCGCGCTCAATTATATGTTTGGTAGTGAGTTCAGTTTTGTACGGCCGTATATTGCTAAGCTTGGAGTAAATGACATAACAAACAAAAGCGTTATTTTACAACATATCACAGATTATGATCAGATTGATATTAATGAACTGATTGATATATGTACAGACAACAATATTAAGTATATATCTCCATTCTATTTAACTCAAATGCTTGCTCCGCAATATGTCAGAATTGATGCGAATAATCTTATGAAGCGTGAACTGACTGGAATTTCTGAAGAAACAATCAACGATGCCGTTGCCATAATTTCAGACATGTTGAAGGTTAATGATTATGTTATCTGTTCGAAGATTGACGAGTTTATTTGGTTTCCGAATATTGATATTGAATGGAATACATTTTTACTTGAAAACCTAATGATTCAAAGCGGCAAATTCAATATACTTTACACTCTTGGTAACCCCTTGAATCGTTCGACAGCGATATTTGTCTCTGACAAATACAAGAATGATACTTTTGATTCAATGCTTATTAAGATATTGACTGATAAGGTAAAAAATGGAATGTTTTCTTCAAAATCAGAAATGCGTGACTGGCTTCAGCAAGAGGGTTTCATTGAAAGAAATCTTCCGAATTTCCTCGAAGGTTCAAAGTATTTTTATGTAGATACAACAGGAGTACATTGTGCAGAAATCTGATTTATTAAACAATACACGAAAAGACCGTATGCCACCTCTGATGGTAGATGAGGTTCTTCTGCTGGTCGATACCTACTTTCAGTTAAAAAAAGTCTCTTCACCAACAGACCGCAAGGAGCTTATTGTAGAATTGAGCAAAGCAATGCGTCAATTGCCGTTTTATCCTGAATTTCAGGATAATCCGGAATTTCGGTCGATTGCAGGAATGCAAATGTGTATCGCAAATGTTGGATATTGTGATCCGGAAAATAGCTCAAAGTTCGGTCATGGATCGAAACTACAAAAAAGAGTATTCGATGAATACATTGAAAAACAAGATGTTTTACACAGTATTTCAAAAGCGATTATTAGAATTTCAAGAGAGCAATTCTATATCGACTACTCTTATTCAGATTGTATTTTTGGTATGTTGCTACCTTCATACCACTGCTATTTAGAAAGAACCAATAAAGTTGTTTATACAGTCAAAAAAACGCTTGAATTTCAAAGGAAAGATTGTTCTGTGTGCGGCAGTGAGGTCAACAAGCTGTTTCCCGGATTTGACCTGATGGAAATCCATATTGACGTTCCTCTGTGTGACTGTGTAAAGCCGGATGTGATTTCGCCTTCAACAATCTCGTTTGTTTGTCCAACATGTCATAAAGCAGCACATTCAAAAATCGAGTTTTTTAGGATTTCTGAATTAAAGAAAAAGATGGGAAGAACTTGCGATGTATAACTATGAATGGGATAAAGCGACAGGTGGATATATACTCCTACCTACAAAAATAACTGGAGTTTCAAAGGAAGTTCGTCCGGTCTTTTTTGAGGAACTTCGCTTTCTTGGATTGGATAAAGACTATGGCTGGAAATTTGCAGACTGCGAACAACCACTGATGTGGGCTGAAGCACGAAGGTATTTTTATAAGGGAGAGCTTGTTTGCGAAGCAAGCGGAGGTGGCCTTTATGAAATGCCTATTCTGAAGAATGTTGTTCAAAATTTGGTTATAGAACCAGTGGACGTTGAAACTATGCTATTCAAAAACGAGAGTATTATGAATGGCCTGGTACAAAAGACGTTAAAAACGACATATAAGAACTACCTTGAATACAAACCCAGAGTTAGTATGTTTTATGTTGCTTACAGCGGCGGAAAAGACTCTATTGTTATGCTTGACATTGTACAGAGAGCAATTCCTCATGATGAGTTTGTTGTCGTATTCGGCGATACAACAATGGAATTACAAACAACATACAATGCCCTTAATGAAGCAAAACAACGTTGGAACACTCTTGAGTGGCACGAAGCAAGAGCGGATTTTAATGCTGAAGAATCGTGGAAAAAAATCGGGTTTCCTGCAAGAAAGCTACGTTGGTGTTGTAGCGTTCACAAAACAGCGCCATCAATAAAAAAACTCAAGGAAATATATCGTCAGAAATATCCCGACAATTCCAAGCCGTTCAAGGTAATGGTATTTGATGGAGTTAGAGCAGAAGAAAGCGATGCGAGATCTACATATACTATGGTATCTGACGGAAACAAACATGCTGTTCAGTATAATTGTAGTCCAATTTTAGATTGGGGCTCATGTGAACTGTTCCTGTATATCTTCAAGTATCACTTACTCTTTAACAAACTGTACCGATATGGTGCATATAGGGTTGGATGTAAGTTGTGCCCTATGGCGTCCGAATGGTATGAATGTGTTATCAACCATGTGTATCCTGATGAAGTGGCACCTTTGCTTAACATCGTTTCTTCAAGTATTACTAAATCCTTTGCTTCAGTTAATGAAAGGCAGAAATATCTTCAGTCTGGTGGTTGGAAATCACGCATCGGCGGAAAGGAACTAATGATCGGCGGCAATAAAATAACAGAGATAAAAACAAAAGATAGTGTCAAGTTGATTGTTACCGACAGCAATTATGCGTGGGATAAGTGGATGTCAACAATAGGCGACGTTGTAAAGATTGATGATAATATGTACTCTATCCACTATAAGGATATAAACATGGATTTTTCTGTACGTATTGAGAAGAATGCAACAGTGCTTACTCTTCCTGCTTTGATAAGATCACCATTATCAGTAAGATTTATGTATCTGTTCAAAAATGCACTAAGCAAAGCGGCATATTGCGTAAACTGCGGTGAATGTATGGCCGAATGCGCATTTGGTGCATTATCAATTTCAAAAGATGATATTACAATAGAAGGGTGTAAGCATTGTGAACGGTGCTTGGATTCAAGTAAAGGTTGTATTACAGCAAGATCGCTTGGAATAACAGGAGGAGGAAATAACATGAGCGTTAAAAACATTAGTCGATATCAAAATTTCGGGTTTCGTCAAGAGTGGTTGGAATTATATTTCGAACTGTTGGATGACTTTTGGGCAAACGAGAGAATGGGCAAGTATATGATTGTCGGTTTCAAAACGTGGCTTAAAGAGTCGGGAATAACCGAAAATAACGCTTTAACGGTGTTGGGCACAAAACTTCGGGAGCTTGGTAGCGATTCGCCCACAACTTGGGGAATTATTTACACCAACCTTTGTTATGAATCACCGATAGTTAATTGGTATGCAACCAAGCTGGAGGTTGGAAGAACATATTTCGCTGATGATCTTCCGATTTTGCTTGGAGATGAGTTTTCTCCCACAGTAAAAAAGAATGCATTAAGTTCACTTAAGGAAACGCTGAGGCTTTCTCCAATCGGGTGGCTTCTTCTACAGGGAGAATGCGAAGTTAAAGGAAAAAATGTTACCTCTGTTACCAAAGGAATATGGGATGATGCAGATCCTATTGTAATACTCTACACACTTTATCTATTTGCCGAGAAAATGGATGGCATGTATAGTTTCACCTTATCAGATCTTCTTGACGACAGCGACGAGCGCGAAGGTCTCAGCCCGAGATCGATCTTTGGAATAGAGAGAGAAACACTCAAACCCATCCTTCAGGGGCTTGCGAATAACTACAGCGATTATATCCAAGTTGATTTTAACAAAGGGATTATGGAAAACATTGATTTGCCTGCCGGAAAAAAAGGCAAGACCGCTATCGATGTTCTTTCGTTGATATAAGGAGAATAAAACTATGGCAGTCAGATTGTATAGTGAGTATATTAAAGTCGATCCAAACTTTATCCCGGTATTCAGCAGAAACAGTGACAGAATATATCCCGATAAATGGCAGTCTTTCTATCCTCATGCAAGTTTCAAAAACATCCTCAAGGACATCGTTGAAACTCTCGAGAAAAGCAGCGAAACAAAAGATCGCAGTGTGTGGATGAGCGGTGCTTACGGAACCGGTAAAACTTATGCATCGTTTGTTATAAAGCATATTTTAGAAGACGATATAGACTCTATAACCCCGTATTTCACTCAAAACGGAATGGATTCGCTGCTTGCAAGGGTGAAAGGCATTCGTGCTAAAGGGCGAATTCTTGTTGTTCAAAGAAGTGCCTCGGCAGGAATTAACACTCAGGATAAGCTCTTTAATTCAATTGTTGAGTCGGTAAGAAAAGCCGTTTCAGATGTCGGTCTTTCCTATACTGGCGCGCAAAGTCTTGCTGAAAAAATCCTTACAATGCTGAAACATCCCGAAACATCTGCATTTAATTTTCAGGGCGCTTTCAATAAATATCGCGGTAAATTCACTGAATACAGTTCTGTGGATAGTATAATCAAAGATTTGGAAGAGCTTGATTTAGAAGATAAATTAGGGCTGCTTGACACGATAATTGAGGTTGCAGCGCTTGAAGGATTCAATTGGTCGATGTCTTCTGAAGAACTGATTGATTGGTTGGAAGACGTCCGCAAGGGCAATAATCTTTATTCTATCGTTTTCATTTGGGACGAGTTTACAGAGTATTTCAAAAACAATCAGAATAACATAACCGGATTGCAGGAAATCGCACAGGCATCTTCGCGCATCAGTTGCTATTTATTCCTGATTACTCATAGCTCAGCCAGTCAGCTTATTCAGGATAAAGGATCCAAGGCAATCATCGAGGCACGATTCAAGCTTGATACGATTGAACTTGAAGAGAGCACGGCCTTTACGCTGCTTGGTCAGGCGCTCAGACACGAGCCTGATCTTTCCAATGAGTGGGAGCACACAAGCGAATCTCTATGGTCTGGCGTTAAACGTGGAAGTGTAGATGTCATAAAGAATAAAGACTACAACATTAAGGATGAGGATTTCAAAAAACTTCTTCCTATGCACCCGTATACTGCATATTTGCTGAAATTCATAGCAAAAGATATCAGCTCAAATCAGCGTACTATTTTCCAGTTTTTGAGCGGCGACTACTCTGGTGATGAGGACAAAACCAACTTCAAATGGTTTATAGAACACTTTGCCTTTGAATTCGGAAAATGGAATTACTTGACCGCGGACTATCTGTGGGACTATTTTTTCAAATCCAGCAATGTGGATCTTGATTCCACCTTTTTACAGACAATCAGTCATTATAACAACTACGCACCTCTTTGCGATGACCCATCCAATGAAATGATAGGAGACCGCAGACGTAGAGTGTTAAAGGTGGCCTTGCTTCTCGCTGCACTTCAGACCAAAAACGGAGCCGATGCCAAAACGGGAGCCACTTCTTTGATGCGTCCTACCCTTGTAAATATCAAGGCTTGTTTTGTCGGAACACCCTATGAATCAACGGTTGAACAGGATCTGAATTATTTTGCTTCAAAAGGTATCTTGGGCAAAATCGAGAGTGCCCAAGAAGTTCTCTTTGTTATGACCTCTGCTGCGATCGATACTGAACGCATGAATCAGATTATTGAAGAAACAAGGAAATCCATTACATTTGAGAAAGTGATTTCTGATTCTTCCTATGACGTTGCAAAGCAGTTCCTCCCAACGGATTTTCTCAAGTATAGAATGAGAATAGTTAATGTTTCACCTGTAAACGCGAAACAAGAAGCAGATAAAATTGAGCCATCAGAAAACCATATCCCTACATTTTTCCTCTTTGCAAGGAATGAAGCAGAACAAGGAAAAGTCAAAGAAACCGTAGCTTCTATTTTTGAAAAGGTCGGAGAAAGATGTATTGTTGTCGATTTTACATCTTTGCCATTTACTGATTTCCTATTTGATAAGTTTATTGAAAGCAAGGCAAGGGAAAAATATTTCTCTACACTTCCAAATCAGAAATCTCAATTTGATTTAGCGAAAAAAACCTCACTTGATATTCTGAACGAGTGGGTTAGAAAACTGATCACGACATCGTTGTTTGTATATTCAGCACCCGACAAATCTGTTCAAAAGACCGGTGGAGCCAATTTGAGAAGAGAGCTCAGGGAAATAAATACTGCGTTTTATGGATGTGGACTTGAGGAAATCTCGCAAAACGACAAGCTCTTTGCAGAAAGCGGTTTCAAGGAAACTGTTGCTCAAATGGCAATGGGTAAGATTGACGTTCCTAACAATTATTCGTATTTGAGAATCATTTCAAATTACCTTAGTAATGATGGGATTTGGTCAACTCCTAAATATTGGGAAGTTCATCCGGATCATCCTGCATCCAGAATGAAGATTGCAATAAATGAGATAATTGACATTGCATTTAAAAAAAGCTCAATGGTCAGCATTATTGACATTTGGAAGGAGCTAAAGAAGCCTCCGTTTGGTCTTTTGCCCAACACCGGCTCAGTTTTTCTCCTCGGATTTCTTCTTGCGGAATATGCTGACAGTACATACTATAAGCGCGATATCAATAATAATACTGTCTCATTGAATTATTCAGACTTGAGCGAATTGATATTTGGCACTGTAAAAAATCTTCCCAAGTCACATGGGCAATTCATCGTCAGACAGACTCCTGAGCAGATGAAATTCTGCCAGATTACGGGGGAAATATTCAGGATTGCAAAAGAAAAGCGCAATTCTGTTGATGATATTGCAAAAAATATCAATATTTATCTCACGAACAATAAGTATCCCATGTGGGCATTTAGGTATTTCATTGAAGAGGATTTGGCAGAACACGATTATTGCGATGCCATGGTTGAATTGACAACTTTGCTTTGTGAGTTTATTAAACCTGAGTCTAAAATCGACAGGGATCGTTCGAAGATAGTTGAAGATATTTTCAGGTTATATCAACAGAACAATGCAATTGAAGAAGTTTACCGCAATGCTCTGACCGCCGAAAATCTTCGTGCCGGGATGAATTATTACATTGCTCAATACAAACCGGAACTGATTCAAATAGCAAGTAATCTTAAAGTTGAAGCGAAAGAATACCTTGAGTTGCTTAATTCGAAGCTGTCTAATGATTCATCTTACCTTTGGGAGATTGGAGATACTAACCATCAAATTGATAATCTCTATATCGATCTGAAACTCATTTATGATATTAACCGCGTACTTACAACAAAGCATCAAACATACGCAGAAGCAAGAAAAGCTCTAATCGAAAAGCTCAATATTGTTAAGGTTCCATATGCTCTTTTAAAAGAGTTCAGACCGGATCTAATTACGATTGTTGATCAGTTTAACCTAATCAAAGACAATGTTCAGTTTAATAAGACAGAAGTCTCAACTATTATAGCAAATTTAGCTGAAGATTTTGTCGAGTTCTTCAATAACCAGTATGATGTATTCTGCAAATCCGTTGATCGTGCCTTGCATACTTCCTTATCAAATGACGAATATGAGGCATTGTTTAACAAAGTACCGTCAGGAACTATTTTTGAGGCAACTGACAGCTTTACTACAAAAATGCAACATGAGTTGACCAATTTCCGCAAATCAAAAAAGATAAGGGAAATGTATGATATTTGGGAAAAGCAAACAGATTCCTTAAATCCTGCAGATTGGTCAAAGAAAAAGGGTATTCCTGTTTTGTGTATGTTTTCAAATGATATTCTCGAGGCTCAGAAAGTCTTTGATGCGCTCAACAAGACCTCGTATCTCCCCACGGAAAAAGATTCAGATGATGCCATAGAATTTCTTAACAGCGGTAAACTCAATGCACTTAAGGATATGGAATGCTGCACAAAGACATTTATAGAGTACTTCGCCGAAGAGTATTCATATGTAGTCACTTCAGCAGACGAATTAAGAGATGTATTGAGATCTGTTGCTGGGACAAATGTCTATGATTGGTATGCAAAGGCAAGCGGTTGTAAGGCAGCAATCCGTCAGTTTGCTACAGAACGATATCAACTGAAATATCGTTCTCAAGCAAAAGAACGTATCAAAAAGATGACTGCAGAGCAAGCTCAACGGTATCTTGATGAATTGATAGACAATAATCCTGTTTTGGGCATCAATATTCTCAAGGGTTAATAAAAGGAGGAAAATATGAACTCATTTAAGAACTTGGAGAGCTTAGAACAATTTCTGATAAATGATTCAAAAAGTAAATCACTCAACCCAATTAGATTCGTTAATGTCGATTCTATGGAGGCATGGGTTGATGTTAAAAAAATATTGCTTTCATTGACTGATGCATCTATGACTCTTTCTAAGTTCTGTGAAGGATCAGATACAACTCCCAATATCAATCGACTTGGTTCTGCTTTGAAAAAGGCAAATCAGTCACAACTTATCACCCCGCTTTCTGAATACTTGAGAATTATTCCAGAATATGCTGAAAGTATAATTCTTAGGTTTATCAAGACTGATTACCAGAATAATGATAATGGAACATTAAGAATATATTTTCTGATGTACAGGATGAAGAGCCTGCTTCGAACTCTGCCTTCATATGATCCGAGAGCTAAAGAGTGTGTTGTCCTTTTTGAAACTAATGAGGAAAGTGATTACAGACTAACAATTGTACAGAAAGAACTTGATGTAAAGCTTCCTGGAAACGAGATTGAAGGCTTCAAAAATTATCTCGAATATTGGGAATCAAATCCAGACAAACCTCTTATTCTTCATACAAAAAACGCGATTCATTTTGAGAAAAATCATTTTTTTGACGATGTTCATGTAATCGTCACATCTTTTGAACTCATCAAATATCAGTATGGACTTCCAACAAGCATGAATGAAGAATTGGGAACTGAAGATAATTGGAATGAGCTGGCGAAGGTCATTGTGAAAGAAGGCTCATTTGAAAGCGCTTGCCGAAGCATTTTATCAATTAACAAATACTCATCATCCTTATTTAACCAATGGAGCAATTACAGTTTATTCCAAAAGTGGGTTTTGTGGCTCTGGACAAGGCAACAATCAGCAAATAGATATGAGATAAAATCCGCTAAATCATGTCATGCTTTATCTGAATTTCTTGATGAAC
Organism: Clostridiales bacterium; assembly: GCA_016281805.1. Taxonomy (GTDB): domain Bacteria; phylum Bacillota; class Clostridia; order Oscillospirales; family UBA644; genus HGM12619. The sequence goes on along the minus strand of JAEEJJ010000051.1, from coordinate 15,863 downwards.
TATACTGCGGCATAATTCTCCATCTTCAAGAAGTCAATTTCTCGGTTTTATATGAAGAACGAAAAAGTATTCTTGCTCGAATGAAATCCGTCCCAACAGAACGTTTTTGGGGTAAAATCAATGTGCTCAATAAAATAGATGCACTTTCATGTCTTACCTGTTTAACAGACATAGAGCGGAAAACCATATTCGAGATAGTTTCAGGCTATAATTATATAGAATGTACCCGTGTTCTTCCCATCCTAAAGATGGTTTATTCTGATTTATACTATTATATTCAGAATGATGAGCACCCCAATGTGACATCTTTAACTTCACTACACGAACAATACTTCAATGAGTATAAATGGTTAAAAGTCACCGACGCAATAAGTGAGGACTTTCTTGAAAAGGTTAATCGTATTGCCATCGAAAAAGGCACATCTGTATTTGCAATGAAACCTCGTAATCACTATGTTAATGAACATTATGATGATAACACCTTAATTTTGTTTGTTGACGGACTTGGAATCGAATACGTTGATTACCTGTCTCATATATTTTCAGATTTGGATGAAAAAGAATATATCGTTTCTTATGAGGCTGGCTTCTGCAATTTACCTTCAATTACTGGGATCAATAAAGATTTCATGGATGGAAGAAAAACTGTTGATCCGCCAATAAGAGAGCTTGATGAACTCAAACACTCAAACAATGTTCATCCGGAAAGTCTTATTAAACAATTACAAATCCTCGACTCGCTGAAAGATCGTGTTTTATGTTTGCTTGTCGGTAGTATTCATCGCATTATAATCACTGCGGATCATGGGACAAGCAGAATGGCAGTTAAGATTCGAAACACAAAATATGATAAAGTCTTGCCAAAACCGGTGAATAAAAATATTTATAAATATGGCAGGTTCTGTGAGTGCGATGGGGAAGAATTAAATTATCCAACAGCCATATGTTATAATGATAGACTTATCTTCGCAGATTATACTCGTTTTATTCAAACCGGTGCCCCTATAGACGAAATCCATGGCGGAGCATCATTGGAAGAATGGCTTGTTCCAATAGTGTGTATTGAAAGATATATTTCGGATAAAAAAGAAGAAACAGTTGTTATTAAACCTCAAGAAACAAAATACACACCTGAACTCGGTACTAAACAAATAAGAGTTAAATTTACTATCAGCGGTATTAAGAGAAAAAATATTTCTGCTAAAATAAAGGGAACCGTGACAAAATGTGAATGGGATAACGGAACCTATTCATTTTTATTCATTCCCGATAAAAAGGATACAACTTTGACAGTTAAAATTAGCGATGAAAGAATACTTGGAGAGTTTGAGATTCAGGTTAATCAAGCCATCAAACAGAATGATAAGTTCAATATTTAAGGAGACAAAAAATGGATATAAACAGGGTGATTTTTCCCTCCTCTAATTCTGGGACAGACATTGAGTATGAAACAAAACTTAAACAATACTTTGGTGACATGCTTGTATACAAGTCGTCTTCAAATTCTAAGTTTTTTTCTGCTTTAAGCCTGCCTTCCTTTATGAGAGACTGGCTTGTTATGCGCTTTTCAGATTCAAATGGGGCAATTGATAAAAAAGAAGTTTCGAATTATGTTAAACGAATTATTCCAAATAAAGAGCAGTGGAATGAATATCAGGTAGATATGCTTCACAACAACCAAGCAGCTCGTTTTTTAACTAAAATTAAGATTGATTTTGATGCTAAAAACAGACGGGCCCTTTTTTCTCTACCAGATTTTGGAGTACCTCAAAAAAAAGGAGAGGCAATTGTTGAATGGGATGTTATTGAGGCAAATAGAGATTATCTGCTTTCTCCTACAGAAGTTTGGGGAATTGTTGAAATAGTCGCTGAAGAGGAGAATAACAGCAGTGTATTTAAATTGATCGATTTTCAGCCATTCTGTCCTTATACTATTGATTTAGATTATTATACAAACGCAAGACAATTCTTTTCTATTGACGAGTGGCTTGACATATTGTTAAGCGCGATAGACTATAATCCTAACGGGTATATTAGCACAAAGCAAAAAATGACAATGATCAGCAGGCTTCTTCCGTTTGTTGAAAAAAGGATAAACCTTATTGAGCTTGCTCCCAAGGAAACTGGTAAATCGTATGTATATGCTCAAATAAGTAAATACGGATGGTTGGTTAGCGGGGGAAGCATATCTCGGGCAAAAATGTTCTATGATATTAGTAAAAGAACTCCTGGTCTTGTATCACGTTATGATTATGTTGCACTTGATGAGATACAAAGCATCAAGTTTACAGATGCTATGGAGATGCAAGGAGCCTTAAAGGGGTATTTGGAAAGTCCTACGGGTGAATATAGAGTAGGTGATACACGAGGTGTCGGTGATGCTGGATTTATTCTTCTCGGTAACATTGATTCGGAGCTAATGAATATAAACACAAATATGTTTATTAATCTGCCTGATATATTCCACGAATCAGCTTTGATCGATAGATTCCATGGGTTTATCAAAGGCTGGGATATTCCCAAAATGAAAGAGAGTTTAAAAGCAAATGGATGGGCTCTGAATACAGAGTATTTTGGCGAAATAATGCACTTTTTAAGAGAAGAACTGTCATATCGGGCAGTAGTAGATCAATTACTTCAACTACCCAAAAATTCTGCGACACGAGATACGGAGGCAATAAAAAAAATATGCACTGGTTACTTGAAACTTTTGTTCCCAAACGCTACAGATGTAAGCAAAGTAGATATTAATCTGTTTGAATCATATTGTCTTGAACCTGCGTTGGAGATGCGAAGAGTGATTAAAACACAGCTTGGTATAATTGATAGAGGTGAATTTGGAGGATTAACAATTCCAGACATTACTATAAAGGAGCAGTATCGTGCAAAATAAAAAATGTCGAAATTGTGGAACTCATTTAGAAAAGGATTGGATTGCTCTTCACAAAAAATTGTTGAATCGAGATGATCAATCTTTTCTATGTATTCGTTGCCTTGCAGATACATTTGCATGCGATGTCAAAGACTTAGAGATTAAAATTGAAGAATTCAAAGAAGAGGGTTGCACACTCTTCAAATGAGGTTTATATGAGGCATCTAATATATGCCGACAATGCGGCTACAACAAAACTTGATATTGATGCTTTTGAAGCGATGAAGCCATACTTACTTGAAGAGTATGGTAATCCTTCTCAGCCATATCTCTTTGGGAAAAAAGCTCAAAGAGCAATTATGGAAGCACGCAAGACCATTGCTGAATGTATAAACGCAGAACCAGGGCAGATTTTTTTTACCTCAGGAGGAACTGAAAGCGACAACTGGGCTATAAAGTGTTATGGTGGTTCTCCCGGAGATGTAAGGGTCATTGTGACTTCAGCTATTGAGCATCATGCAGTATTGAATGCTTGTAAGAATTTAGATAAGCTTCACTCAATCGTATACCTTCCTGTTGACAAAAGTGGCGTTGTATCTTCGGAAGATTTGCAAAAATCATTGGATTGGCACGGTAAGCCTATTTGCACTTGTATGACATTCTTTTCATCAGTTATGCTGGCAAATAACGAAATAGGAACTATTCAACCAATCAAAGAACTGGCAACCGCTGCTCACAGCATGGGAGCATGTTTTCATACAGACGCTGTTCAGGCCGTTGGTCATATAACGATCGATGTTAAGGAGCTTGGCGTCGATTTGCTATCCGCTTCAGCTCATAAGTTCAATGGCCCTAAGGGAGTAGGCTTCCTGTATGATCGCGGTCGAAACCTTTATCCTCACAATGATGGAGGTTCTCAAGAAGAAGGCAGGAGAGCCGGAACTGAGAATGTTGCTGGAATTGTTGGAATGGCTGTAGCTCTAAAAAACAATACTGTCAAGTTGAATGAGAATATGGCGCATCTTTCATCATTGGAGGATAGACTTGTAACCCAATTGCGAAACTATAATCTTGATTTTATCAGAAACGGAAGCGAAAACCATTTGCCCGGATTGTTAAGCTTATCATTCAAGGGCGCTGACGGCGAAATGCTACTTCATCGTTTGGATCTAATGGGTATATGTGTTTCAACCGGCGCCGCATGCGATACAAAGACCACTCAAGTTTCTCATGTTCTCAAGGCCATAGGCTTGAATGAGGAGTACGCTAAAGGAACCATACGAATTTCACTTGGAAAGAACAACACAATTGAAGATTGTGACGCAATCGCAGACGGCATAATGAAAATCTTGACCGCTGCAAAGAAAGTGTAATGTAAAAATAGAGCCATACATGGCTTAATCCAACCTTTAAAAGCATAAAACATATTGAAGGCACTTTAACTTGCTCTTATGTAAAAATATAAAAGAGATATTATAAACAAGCGTATAAGTATTGAAAAGATGATGTTCTGCAATGATCTGTTCGACGGAGATAAATAATATGGACAAATTCGCGGAGTTGAAAACAGAATACTGCCATTTCCTTGATTTTTTGAAAGAAAAAGATCCCGAGGCTACAGATGAATCATTTTCCACATACTTCATTGCCAGTGTGCTGAAGATCTGGGGAAGCAATCTGCTGTATTCCATGGATTATGCTTCGCTTCTTTCAAGTTTATCAGGTGAAAACTATACAATTGAACAGGTTGTTACTGCAATGGGATGCTGTGGTGATCCGGAACGCAAAATTCTTGTTCCGGATTTCTTTAAACGTATTGTAGATCTTGATAAATTGTCAGCAAGCCGTCATTCGAGCCAATTCATTGAAAAACTGAATGACCTGCTCGTCGGATCTGCAATGATAAACGGAGATTTTACAACGGAAGAAGCCACGTGTGTCTCTGCTATCACAGAGAGTCTTGTCGATTACGCTGCAAATAATGGCGTAACTATTTCTCCCGCACCCGATAATATGGCAAAAATAACCGAAAAGAACGAAAACAGCTATCTGCAAAATGAAGCATTGCTTGAAGCTGCCAGAAAGAAGAAAAGTCAGAAGGAATCTGAGTCGCATATGGATTCTTCAACAAATTCTACCGCTCCCATGACTATCAACATCAATCTTGTTGCAAATGAAGAATCAGCGGTTGCAAAGGACGATACACAGTCCGTCGCGCCAGAGGAGGCTTCGGTTGTGGCCACGCCCGTAACGAATGAAAGTGAAACCATGGAAAGTCTGCTTGCTGAATTAGACGGTCTTGTCGGGCTCAAAAACGTCAAACAAGATATTCATAGTCTGATGAACTTTATTAAGGTCACAAAAATTCGTGAGCAACGGGGAATGAAAGTTCCAACAATTTCGTATCATCTTGTCTTTACCGGAAATCCCGGAACAGGCAAAACAACTGTTGCGCGGCTTGTTGCAAAACTTTACTATCACATGGGTATTCTGCCTCGTGGTCAACTTGTCGAAACAGATAGAAGCGCGCTTGTGGCAGGCTATCTGGGACAGACTGCAATAAAGACTCAGAAAGTAATTCAACAAGCTATGGGTGGGGTTTTGTTTATTGATGAGGCATATTCTCTTGCAGGTGATACAGACGACAGCTACGGAAGGGAAGCAATCGATACAATCCTGAAAGCCATGGAGGACCACCGAGACGAACTTGTGGTGATCGTCGCCGGTTATACAGAGCTGATGCACAAGTTTATTAAATCTAATCCCGGCTTGTCTTCACGCTTCAGTAAATATTTTGAATATCCGGATTATTCAGGCGAAGAACTGTTGGCGATATTCAACCGTTTATGCGAAAAGAGTGGTTATAAATTAGATTCGAATGCAGCTGAACGATTAATGACAAAATTCAACGAGCTTTACGAAAATCGTGACGAGCATTTCGGAAATGCGCGGACAGCACGCAATATCTTTGAAAAAGCTATCAATGCGCAAGCAGATAGAATAGCAAAACAAAGCAGTTTCTCTGATTCAGATTTAGAGATTATTACTTCTGATGACATTATAATAGCAATAGGAGGTTTAGCTTAATGCGTGTACAAACCTTTTATGATTGGCTGTTACGGGAAATTGCTTCCAGCCGCATGGCATTGATCAATTTATATGAAAGTCGTGACAGAGCACTATATGCAGAAGCTCCCCAGCTTCGAAAGAAATATATGGATACAATCGGGATCTATGAGGAACCCGTCTTGCAGGCAGAGCTTGAAGTAGCTGTTTTGCACAGAAAAGTGGAAATCATTCAAATTGCAATCAATCGAAGAGAACCGATAGACCTTGAAGCTATAGACGCACGACTGGAGGAAGAAAAACAAGCCCGGATTTCTGCGTTGGAAAAAGCAGATAAGACATTGAATGAGCTTCCGCAATTAGATGAACAACAGTTGCATACATTGCAAAGACAATACCGGGAGATAACTGCTTCTTTTCATCCGGCTATGAATCCAGGTTTGAGTGACACGCAAAAGGAATTATATCAAAAAGCCGTCGAAGCATATAGCATGCAGGATGTTGAGTCAATGAAGCTAATCTATAATATGCTTTTTAAACCATTAGATCTCAGCGGCATTCCTGTTATACAGGATAATCAAGATTCTTCTGTTGATGAACGTCGGGCAGATTACCTCGAAATTGCTACTGAATTATCAACAGACTATTATCTTGCCAAAAAGTTATACAAAGCCTTTGCACCTTTGGAAGAAGACCAGATTGTGCTTGATATGCTTCACAAATATGATGTCCAACGAAAAGAGGTTGAACGCGAAATCGAGCAAATCCGCTCAGGTTTTCCTTTCAATGCGGCTGATACTTTAAATGATAGAAATAAAACCGAAGAATATCTGGCAGAATTGCGCTTGCGCTCCGCTCGATGCGAAAGAGAAAAAAGAGAACTTGAAACGCAAATCGCATCATTGATGGAGGTCAGAAAAGATGGCTGATCATCAAATTCAGCAGGGAAAGCAGCCTATGCGCTCCGGTTTCTTCGACAGAGATGCCTTTCGCAAAAAGAGCCGAACTATTCTTGTGTTAAAAACTGCTGTAGCAGGATTATTTTTTCATGTGGACGAAAACAGCGATGAGGGCAGGAAATTGTTGAAATCCTTAACCCCCGGCACAGAGCTTTGTCTCTTTCGAGATACAGACAATGAGCATGACAAATGGGCAATCTCTGTCTATACTTCTGATGACAGAGAACTGGGATATGTTACCCGATTCAAAAATGAGACCATTGCCCGTTTGATGGATTACGGAAAAGTCTTCCATGCTTATGTTGATGAACCACCTGAGCCGCCTAAAGATGCTACGGAAGCACGCCGTACACGTACATCTACTGAAAACTATTTATTACCGTTTTCAATTTATATGGAAGACTAATCATAGCCCCTGCAGTTCATTACACGAGCATGGAAAAATGTTGCTTCACTATATATTAATTATTGAAATTACCAGGCACGTCCCAATTTGCATAACCCATTAATTCTTTCAATCAAAAGGAGAAGTAAAATGAAAAAAATTGACAATTTCATAGGTCAGTATCCGTTAAGTAAAACACTAAGATTTAAGCTCATTCCTGTTGGTGAAACGCTTAAAAATTTTGAGTTTAACAATATGCTCGAAGAAGACGAAAGACGTGCCGCCAATTACGCAATTGTAAAAAAACTCATTGACGAATATCATAGAGACTTCATCAATCGTTCCTTTGTTAGATTTGAATCGAGCAACGAGATAAACAGCTTTATCAACGAAGTATCGTCTTATGCAGATGCTTATTATAAATCAGGAAAAGATGAAAATGACAAAAAGGCTATGCGTATTTCAGAAGGTTTGCTGCGCAAATATATTACAACTGCGTTAACAACAGCCCCTGAGTACGGCAGCTTGAATAACAAAAACATACTCGAAACTCTTTTGCCGGAATACCTGGAGAAAAAGAACGATTTCGATGCCCTTGATATTGTGAAGGAATTCTCTGGTTTTTCTACATATTTTACAGGGTTTTTTGATAATCGTAAAAATATGTATGTAGAAGATGAAAAATCGACAGCTATAGCATATAGGTGTATAAATGAAAATCTTCCTAAATTCCTCGACAATGTAAAAATATATCCTCATGTTCAGGCAAAAATAGCTGCAATGATAAAAAAACTTGATGATGACTTCGATGGAATTTACGGCACAGCAGTTGAAGATTTGTTCAGCATCAGCTATTTCCCATTTGTTCTGTCTCAGAATGGTATAGACAAATACAATTGTGTTATCGGAGGATATACCTGTAGCGACGGCACAAAAATTCAAGGACTGAACGAATATATTAATCTTTACAATCAAACGGCTGATAAAGCAGATAGAATTCCAAAACTAAAGCAGCTATACAAGCAGGTTCTCAGCAATGCTAAAACTATTTCTTTTATTCCGGATAAGTTCGAGACTGATAATGAATTGCTTCAGTCTGTCGATAAATACTTTTTGTCCGGAGAAAAAGAAGATGGAATATCAATCAAAAAATGTACTGAAAATATATGCAAGCTTTTTAACAGATTAACTGAATTTTCTCCTAACGGTATTTTTGTTCGCAACAATCTGGATCTTACAACTGTTTGTGCCGGCGTATTCGATTATTATGGAGCCGTTGAAAAATCATGGAATGATGAGTACGACTTGTCAAAATCTGAAAAACAAAAAAAATCTGACAAATATTTTGATGTAAGAAAAAAATCGTTTAAATCAAATGAAAGTTTCAGCTTTGCTGATATACAAAAATATGGTAGCACAGCATCAAAACAGACATCTCCGGGAAATGTTTTTGAATGGTTCAAAAATTCGATAACGGAATGCTGCAGCAAGATTTCGGAAAACTATCTGAAAGCAGAAAGCCTTCTTTCAGATAATTATACTTGTTCTAAAAAACTTTACAATAATGATGATGCTGTTGAAACAATCAAGAATGCTCTTGATTCTGTGAAGGAACTTGAAAAAACAATGGGGCTTGTGCTTGGCACAGGAAAAGAAGAGAGTAAGGACGAGGCATTTTACGGTGAATTTTATGAACAATACGACCGCCTGAGTGAAGTTGACAGATTGTATGATAAAGTCAGAAATTATCTCACTCAAAAACCGTATAAAACTGATAAGATCAAGCTTAATTTTCAAAATCCGCAGTTTCTTGGCGGCTGGGACAGAAATAAAGAAAGAGACTATTCCTCGGTATTATTAAGAAAAGGCGAGGATTATTTCGTCGCTATTATGGATGACGAAAACAGAAGTGTATTTCAGGGCATAAACTACTACTCATCTTCAAGCAGCGATACTTATCAGAAGATGATTTACAAACAGATTCCCAATGCGGCAAAGTATATTTCCGGCAAACAGATTCTTCCTCAAAATCCCCCCGAGGATATCAAATATATACTCGAGAAAAAGAAAAAAGACAGCAAATCTTTATCTTCAGATGAAATACACAGATTTATTGATTATTGCAAAAATGATTTTCTCGTCAACTATTCAATGCTGTTGGATGAATTCGGTAGGAATTATTATGACTTCAAATTCAAGCAGACGGAAGATTATAAAACAATAAATGATTTCTTTATTGATGTTGACAAGCAGGCATACAGTCTGCAATTCGTTGGTGTCAGCAATGAATATATTGACTCACTCGTAAAAGAAGGAAAGATTTATTTATTCCAGATTTATAATAAGGACTTTTCAAAGAATAAAAAGGGAAATGGCACGCCTAATCTTCACACGTTATATTTTAAAATGCTTTTCGATGATGTGAATCTCAGATCAGGCGTTATCGCGTTAAATGGCGGAGCAGAAATGTTCTATCGTAAGGCAAGTATATCAAAGGATGAAATGATAGTTCATCCCAAGAATAATCCGGTCGAAAATAAAAACAAGAATAATTCCAAAAAGACAAGCTGTTTCACGTATGATCTTATTAAAAACAGACGTTATACTCTTGATCAGTTTATGATGCATATTCCTATAACCCTTAACTTCACTGCGGAGGGAAGAAAAGATATTAATCTCAAAACCAGAAGCGCTCTTAGCGAATGTGAGAACAATTATGTTATCGGCATCGATAGGGGAGAACGTAACCTTCTTTATATTTGCGTTCTCAACGGTAATGGTGAAATTGTCGAGCAGTTTTCATTAAACGATATTTTCAGTGAGTTCAACGGTCATGAATATAGAACAGATTATCATGCACTCCTTGAAAAGCGTGAACAGGATCGCCAGAAAGCACGCGTAGATTGGAAAAATATTGAGAATATTAAGGAACTCAAAGAGGGATATATAAGCCAGGTAGTTCATAAAATTTGTCAGCTTGTTGAAAAATATGATGCTATAATCGTTATGGAAGATCTGAATTTCGGCTTTAAGCGTGTCAGAGGAGGTAAGTTTGAAAGATCTGTATATCAGAAGTTCGAAAAAATGCTCATAGAAAAACTTAATTATCTTTCTGACAAAAAGAAAACTCCTGATGAAATAGGCAGCGTCCTTAATGCGTTTCAGCTTACAAATAAATTCGAAAGCTTCAGAAGTATGGGCAAACAGAACGGGTTTATTTTCTATGTTCCCGCATATCTTACAAGCAAAATTGATCCGACTACCGGCTTTGTTGACCTTCTTCATCCAAGTTATACGGGCGTGGAAGCAGCAAAAGATTTTATCAGTCGTTTTGATAGTATTGCATATAACGTCAAAGACGATTTATTCGAATTTTCGTTTGATTACAGCAATTTCCCGAAATGCAATGCGGACTATCGAAAGAAGTGGACGCTTTGTTCATATGGTCAAAGAATTAAAACATTTAGAAACAAAGATAAAAACAGCGAATGGGACAATAATACTGTTAATCTCACAGAAGAATTTAAAAATCTGTTTGATAAATATGCAATAGATTATAAAAAAGATCTGAAAACTGAAATTCTCATGCAAAAAGCTCCTGATTTCTTCATCTCTTTTATTGATCTATTAAAGCTTATGCTGCAAATGAGAAACAGCGAAACAGGCAATACCGAGGTCGATTATCTGATTTCTCCGGTTAGAAATTCTTCCGGCGGTTTCTACAACAGCAACGACTATAAGGGATTGGCATCATCAGCGCTTCCCGTTGATGCTGATGCCAACGGAGCATTCAATATAGCAAGAAAAGGATTATGGATTATCAATCAGTTTAAATTATGCGCGGATGAAACTGAATTAAAAACAGTAAATATTGCAATGACTAATGCCGAATGGCTTGAATATGCGCAAAGCAATGGCTGAAAATCCACTCTCAATTTCAAATCTGAATGATTTCATATTTTGCCCTGTTTCTATTTATTTCCACTCTCTTGATTACGATACAGAAAAAATGTCGTATCAGCAGGAAGAGCAGATAAACGGCACTGCCGCGCACGATGCGGTTGATTCAGGCAGATATTCCAACCGCAAAACAATTTTGCAGGCAACTGCGGTGTATTGTGAAAAGTATGGTCTTTTAGGCAAAATAGATTTATTTGATGTGCAAAAGGGAATCCTCACAGAGCGCAAGAAGAAAATCAAAACTGTTTTTGACGGATATGGAATAATAACCCCTTCTAATTTCTACTATTGTAGATAGCAGCCCGAAAGGTATGTCCTTTACGTGAATAATAACCCCTTCTAATTTCTACTATTGTAGATAAGATTATCGATATCGCTTTGAGCCGCGAATAATAACCCCTTCTAATTTCTACTATTGTAGATGGGTGATCTTCGCAAAACTGTTCCACGGAATAATAACCCCTTCTAATTTCTACTATTGTAGATGGAATATCATAGGGAAAATTTGCAGAAAGAATAATAACCCCTTCTAATTTCTACTATTGTAGATAGCGGGCGAAAGAGGCACGGGCGAAGATGAATAATAACCCCTTCTAATTTCTACTATTGTAGATGCCGTCGCTTCCAGCAACAGCGTCGTAAGAATAATAACCCCTTCTAATTTCTACTATTGTAGATGATTCCTACGAAGCCAACTTCATCAGTGAATAATAACCCCTTCTAATTTCTACTATTGTAGATGCCGCGGAATTAGCTATTTTATTTGCCGTCGGAATAATAACCCCTTCTAATTTCTACTATTGTAGATTTTTATGCGCTTTCCGTGGGAGCGCAAAGAATAATAACCCCTTCTAATTTCTACTATTGTAGATATTAAGTAAATAAAAAGCTTTTTATAAAGAATAATAACCCCTTCTGATAGCTGCTACACTATCATTTCTGAAAAAAGAGAAAACATCAGTCTGGCGTTAAAGATTCTTCTTAATGAAATATTAAAAAAACTCCATGTTACATAGCTGCGAAATGTAACATGGAGATATTTTTTATAGAGACTCAAGTGTCTGAATAATGAGATCGTTTGACGTGGGCTCTTTTTTTCATCCGAATAAAACCCCGCCGGGTTTTCACTTGAATTGCCTGACTGCAATCTGACTAAATTTTGACTAAATTTTATGTAGTCAGAAGATTTTTTGAATACACACATTCAAAACCCCGATGACCATCGGAATATATAAAAAACCCCATAACCAAGCACATTTGCACCTGATTATGGGGAGCCTGAAAAGTGGCGCGCTGTGAGGGACTCGAACCCCCGACCTACTGGTTCGTAGCCAGTCACTCTATCCAGCTGAGCTAACAGCGCATTGTTTGTATTTTTTCAAGCCCGTATATTATAGCACATTAATCTCAGAAAATCAAGCAGTCAAATTGATAAATTTATGTAAACTTTTCATATTCAGCAAAAATTCAAAACGAATTTACAAATCGGGATTGATTTTATGCCCATTCTGAGTTATAATATAAAATAGCTTTTAACTGCAGTTTGTTACTGATCGTTATTAAAACAGGCGGTGATACTTATAAAATACGTTCTTGCACTCGATGAAGGCACAACAAGCGCACGAACAGTTCTTTTCGACAGCGACTGTCGCGTCGTTTCTATGGCGCAGCGTGAATTTACCCAGATTTATCCGAAAGAAGGTTGGGTAGAGCATAATGCCGTTGAAATATATGCGATGCAGCTTGCATCCGTTACGGAATGTGTCGCCAAAAGCGGCATTTCCCCATCCGATATCGCGGCGATCGGCATAACAAATCAGCGTGAGACCACCGTAGTATGGGATAAACATACAGGTGAACCAATATGCAACGCGATCGTGTGGCAATGCAGAAGAACTGCCGATATATGCGAAGAGCTTCAGAGCAGGGGAGTGGCTGATTATGTTGCCGAGAAAACAGGTCTCAGAATAGATGCGTATTTCAGCGGAACAAAGCTGAAATGGATACTTGACAATGTTCCCGGTGCACGCCAAAGAGCCGAAAAAGGCGACATTCTTTTCGGAACGGTAGACTGCTGGCTTTTATGGAAACTTACGGGAGGAAAAATTCATGCAACCGACCGAACAAACGCCTCACGAACCATGCTTTACGATCTCTCTGCAGACAAATGGGACGATACGATGCTGGATATCCTGGATATCCCTGCCTGTATGCTTCCCGAGGTCAGAAGCAGCAGCGAATTGTTCGGCTTTACAGATATCATGGGCGCGCAGATACCTGTTTGCGGTATTGCGGGAGATCAGCAATCCGCACTTTTCGGACAGGGCTGCTTTGAAGAGGGGGAAGCAAAAAATACATACGGAACAGGTTGTTTTTTGCTCGCAAACACGGGAACTCACCGTTCCGAAGTGAAAAACGGGCTTATCGTTACCGCCGCTGCTGCATGTAAAGGCGAACCTGTTCAGTATGCGGCGGAAGGCAGTATATTCGCAGCCGGTGCCGTCATTCAGTGGCTGCGTGACGAGCTGCATATTATTAAGAGCTCCGCACAGAGCGAAGAAATGGCAATGCAGACCGATAGCAACGGGGGAGTATATCTTGTTCCGGCTTTTGTCGGCATGGGGGCTCCGTACTGGGATATGCGGGCACGAGCCGCAATCTTCGGTATGACGAGAGGAACCGACAGAAATATTCTTTGCCGCGCAGCTCTTGAATCGATTGCGTATCAAACAGATGATCTTATCAGGGTAATGCGCAGTGCAGGTTTTCCTCTCAAATGCCTTAAAGCAGACGGCGGTGCATCTCAGAACAGTTTTCTGATGCAATTTCAGGCGGATATTTCGGATACGGATGTTCTTTTGCCTGTATCTCCCGAGGCAACAGCACTTGGAGCGGCGCTTTTGGCAGGTCTGGCTGTAGGCGTGTGGAGAGATCGCAACGAAATAAAGGGAAAACTCGCCACAGGCATAAAATATACGCCGAATATGGATGCCTTTGAAAGGAAAAAACTTCTTGACGGCTGGCAGCGAGCAGTTTTGGCGTGCCGCTCTTTTGAATCATGATAATCGGATACTGCTGACGAAGAAATCCGCATGTGCAGTGTTCATACCGCTTCATGTGAAAAAATATTACTGAAATTTTTTCCCACCCGTATCCGAAAATCAAATCTTCGGATATTGGGGATCGTTTCACAGCTGAAAACAAATTTTAGAAGGAATACAAAATGAAACATTCATGGCTTATAGCTGTTTTACTTGTTTTTTGTGCAATCATTATTTCATGTTCGTCTCAGACGGAAGAAATAATTCCCGAATACAATTCTGAAATCACAAACGAAGATGCCGATCTGCTCGGTTATGAATATATTATAGCGGCAGGCACGCACGGCGGAGGGCAGGTCCAGCTTGCTCCCGAACCCGGCGCAGATGTAAGAGGTGACAGACTTTTACAGCGTTATAAAGATACGGAAAAAGCATTTAATATTTCTTTGAAAGTTATCGGAGAAAGCAATCTGGGTATGTTTCTGACCCAGTATGCCGCCGGAACGAAATATGCCGATCTTATAATTGCTCAATCGGCAGAAGTCGCAAACGGCAGATATATCCCCAACGGATTTTTCCAGCCCTTTTCAGATATGGATATAGACCTGTTTTCCGGTATTTACGGAACGAAGGGAATGCTCGACGCAGGTTATTTCAACGGAGATTATTATGCGGTAATGTCGTATTATTGGGGACTGCCCTCGCCGTATACAATGCCTGCAATGTGGTATAATCCGCTTGTATTATTAACTTATCAGCAGCCGCAGCCTCATGAACTTGAGGAGCAAGGCGAATGGACATGGCAGTCATTTGAGTCTATCTGTGAAGCTGTTCACGATACGTCGTCTCCCGATTCAAAAGACCATGTATACGCAGTTTCTGCATTGAGCGAACCGTTTCTTGAACTTGCCGCAATGTATTCAAACAGCGCAAGGCCGGTAACAAGATGCGAAGACGGAAAACTGTATTGCTCTCTGAATTCTCACAATACTCTTGAAGCTCTCGAGTTTATCAAAAGCCTTGAGGACAGAAAACTGATAGGCAACAGAAGAAATGCGGATAATCAGGATGTTACGGAATTCGTTGAAAACAGAAATGCGTTTTTCCTTCAGTATACCCATTCGGGACTCAGCTCCGAAGATCCAAATAACCTTGCAAACCGTATGCAGGATGCTTATGAATGGACAATGTTCCCCACAGGTCCGAGCTACGATCCGTCAATGTCAAGGACCGCATACTCTTATCATTCAAGGTTTTACTTTGCTCCTTCAAACTCTGACGCCGAAGTGCATTCTATAGTTCTCCCCTTCCTTTTTCAGCCTCTTCCCGGTGAAACGACCGAAACATGGCAGGACGTTCTTGAAAGAAATAACTTTTTCTCGAAAGAATCGTTTGAATGCTATTGTAAAATACGCGACGAAGCTTTCTTTGACTATGCACCGTATATTCCGTATAATGATATGAACGCCGTTCTTTCCAAAATCACAACAGGCAATGCCGTTGCCTCTGAAGCGTTGGGCGCTATAGAATCATCTATACAGGCGTCACTTGATAAGCTTTACAATGACTATCTCGAATAG